>JAWLFL010000218.1:0-6545 GCA_041685605.1 Cyclobacterium sp.
TGTACTCCAAAGGGTCTTTGCGTGCCGGTCCAGACCTCCAGTTGGTCACCGGCCCACCGGGCCAAACCCGCTCTGGGTTCCAGGGGTACATGTGCGATATAGCTGACCTTAAAATCACGCGCCACTTTTGTAGCAGCATTATTAAAAGCATCCGAAACTGCCGCTGGTACCGGATCGGTATTCCCGGCACTTTCTTCCAAGTGCTCAAATAACTGATTGCCGGGGACCTGTGGGGATTTTTCCCATTCTGGTTCGATCATCGCAAGTGCCATTGCGGCCGTTCGGGAATTTTTTGCCGTCACGCCAACAAAGTCCCCCTCTTTCACCACCTGCACACCCGGCAATTCGGCAGCACGGCTGGTATCTGCCCGAAGCAGTTTGGCACCATATACAGGAGCCCGGAGCACTTTCCCATACACCATGTCCGGAAGTACCCTATCCGAGACATACCGATGCTTTCCGGTAATAAAATCTTCTCCCCTTATTTTCCTCACAGAGGTTCCAGAAACCTTCCATTTATCAGGATGAATGGTATTTACGTTTTCATCCATAGGTTGAAGCAAATGCTTGGCTTTGGCCAGACTTCCATAGCCAAGTTTCTTCCCATTTCCAGGATGCTGTACGGTGCCTTTTTCTAAGGTTAACTCCACTTCCCCGAGTTTCCACTCCTTTCTTGCCTCCTGTAGCAATATTTCTCGCAGGCTGGCCGCCGCTTTTCGCAAAATGGGTGCCATCTGTGGGGTAGTGAGACTTCCGTAGGTACCCCGATCGTAGGGAGTAAGCTGCGTATCCCCCATGACCAGCGTAATAGCCGAAACCGGAACAAAAAGCTCCTCGGCCACCACCTGCGTCAGGGAGGTCCGGATATTTTGCCCTACTTCCACTTTCCCGGTATACACCGTGATGGCTCCCGTTTCGGAAACGTGAATCCAGGAAGACAGTTGGTCAGGAGCGGCCGGTGCATTTTCTCCGGGAAAAAGGGCTTCGGAAGCCAGGTAATCCGTCCAAGCAAAATAAGTGGCTATTCCGGTCCCCATATATTTGAAGAACTTTCTCCTGCTGATCCCCTTTTCCGGAGCCGGTTTTTTTATTGTATCGGGTTGATTATTAGGGGTGTATTTCATCCTTTTGTTTCCTTTTGAGTTAATTTATGGAGTGCTTTCACAATGGCGGGATAGGTGCAGCACCTGCATATATTCCCATTCATCCCATCAATAATCTCCTGTTCTCCCATTGCCTTATGGTTTTCCACCAGTGCGACTGCGGTCATGATCATTCCGGGAGCGCAATAACTGCACTGGAATACGTCCTCCTCCAGAAAAACTTGTTGAACCGGATGCAATTTCCCATCGGTTTCCAGTCCCTCTATGGTTAGGACCTGTTTTCCCTGCACACTGGTAACGGGAGTAATGCAGGCCGGAGTGGGTGTGCCATTTACCAGCACCTTGCAGGCTCCACAAGCCGCTTCCCCACAACCATATTTGGAACCAGTGAAATCCAGTTGCTCCCGGAGAACCTCCAATAGGTTGGGGTTACCGTCAACCTCCACAGTATATTCCTTATTATTTACGCTAATTTTCATGATATCCTTCGGGTTTCCATCTACATCGATGAATTTAATTAATTCAATGGAGAAATACAATGAACCTTTATAGTAAAGTGACACCAGCAGCACAATCTCCATTTATTTTCCATATATCCATAAAATCTTTGGTGGGCAAGCACATTTTAAATAATTTTGGGATTCTTAATTTAATACTGTCAGGATCAAACCTAAAAATAAACAGTAAAAAAAACCGGAATTTGCCAAAATTCGCTGTCACAACCATGGAGACAAATGACAGTCCTGCCCAATTCCTTTTTGAGACAAGATACATCAAATGAAAAAAAGAGCTGTAATTACGGGTGTTCATGCCTGGGTACCGGATTATATTTTGGACAACAAAGAACTGGAAACCATGGTAGATACCAACGACGAGTGGATCACCAGCAGGACCGGAATCAAAGAAAGAAGAATATTAAAGGGAGAGAATCAGGGTACATCCGTAATCGGCACCGAAGCTGTAAAAGGGCTACTTGAAAAAACCAATACCAACGCGGAAGAAATTGATTTAATTATTTGCGCAACGGTAACTCCTGACATGCTTTTTCCTGCCACTGCTAATATTGTGGCGGACAATGTTGGAGCAAAGAATAGCTATAGTTTTGACATCTCTGCTGCCTGTTCGGGATTTTTGTATGCCCTGACCATCGCCAGCAAGTTTATTGAAACGGGAGCTCATAAGAAAGTGATTGTGATAGGGGCGGATAAAATGTCGTCCATCGTCAATTACCAGGACCGGACTACCTGTATTATCTTTGGGGATGGCGGCGGAGCGGTCCTGCTGGAACCTACCGAGGAATCACTGGGAATTATGGATTCTTTACTCCATACCGATGGTTCCGGTGCTGATTTTCTACACATGCGGGCAGGAGGCAGTCGAAAGCCGGCCACATTGGAAACCGTTAATAACCGGGAGCATTCCGTTTTTCAGGAAGGCTCAACGGTGTTTAAATTTGCCGTTACCAAGATGGCGGACGTGAGTGCCGAGATCATGAGAAGAAATCAGCTTGAAGGAAAGGATGTGGCCTGGCTGGTCCCTCACCAGGCAAATAAAAGAATCATTGATGCCACGGCAAAGCGAATGGGCATCGGGCCGGAGAAAGTAATGTTAAACATTGAAAAATACGGAAATACCACCGCTGGCACCTTACCGCTGTGCCTCTGGGATTACGAATCCCGGCTAAAAAAAGGTGACAATTTGATCCTGGCGGCATTTGGGGGAGGATTTACCTGGGGAGCGGTATATTTAAAATGGGGATACGATCCGCAACGTTAAAAACTTATAATAACCGTTATATATGGCAAGCACAGCTGATTTTAAGAATGGACTTTGTTTGGAATTCAACCACGACATCATGGCGATAGTTGATTTTCAGCATGTCAAACCCGGCAAAGGACCCGCATTTGTAAGAACCAAGCTCAAAAGCCTCACCACAGGTAAAGTGCTGGACAAAACTTTCAGTGCAGGCGAAAAGGTAGTTACCGCCAGAGTGGAGAAAAGACCGCATCAATACATCTACAACGATGATTTTGGTTTTCATTTTATGGATACCGAAACGTTCGAGCAGATTCCGATTGAAAAAAAACTGATTGAAAGATCCGAGCTGCTGAAAGAAGGACAGGTCGTGGATATTTTGATTCACGCAGAAACAGAAAAGCCTCTGGGAGTGGAACTTCCACCTTTCGTAGAACTGATGGTGACCTATACAGAACCAGGGATCAAAGGAGATACCGCTACCAATACCCTGAAACCAGCCACATTGGAAACGGGTGCGGTGGTCATGGTGCCGCTTTTTGTAGAACAGGATATCCTTATTAAAGTAGATACTCGGGACGGTTCCTATTCGGAAAGGGTGAAATAATGCTGATATTTCAGCATAAATTGATTATATTACATAGTTTTAACAAATAAAAACAGAACCTCGTCAACAGGGAAATCCTCTTCCCTGACGATAACCAAATAAACTGATTTATGAAGGCAAAAGAAATACAAGAATTAATTGACTTTATTTCAAATTCCGGGCTGGCCGAAGTCAAAATTGAAACGGATGAATTCAAGCTTTCTATCAAGAAAAATTCAGAAAACCCTGGTGCTAAAAGTGTCGATAATCCCCCAGTGGTCCGACAAGAAACCCGACCAGCAGCGGATTCGCAGGAAAATACCAATCCCGGCGTTTCCCATTTTCTGGAAGTAAAATCCCCCATGATCGGGACATTTTACCGGTCTCCTAACCCTGATTCTGATTTTTTTATCAATGTGGGTGATAGCATTCAAAAAGGACAAACGGTCTGTATCATCGAAGCCATGAAACTGTTTAATGAGGTGGAATCTGAAGTTTCCGGAAAAATAGTGAAGGTATTGGTAGAGGATGCTTCTCCCGTTGAGTACGATCAACCGCTTTTTCTGGTCGAGCCTCAGAATTGATCGTTTTTCCAATTAAATTGACTCCAAACAACGTGTTTAATAAAATATTAATAGCCAATAGAGGGGAAATTGCACTAAGGATCATCCGAACCTGTAAGGAAATGGGCGTGAAGACAGTTGCGGTCTATTCCACTGCCGATAAAGATAGTTTGCACGTGCGTTTCGCAGACGAAGCCGTTTGCATCGGTTCTCCCCCCAGTAAAGATTCATACCTAAATATCCCCCGGATTATTGCAGCGGCAGAAATCACCAATGCGGATGCCATTCATCCAGGTTATGGGTTTCTTTCCGAAAATGCTGAATTTTCACGTATCTGTGAAGAATACAATATTAAATTCATTGGTGCCAGCCCGGAAATGATCAACCAAATGGGAGATAAAGCCACAGCCAAAGCCACCATGGCAGCGGCAGGAGTGCCCATCATTCCCGGATCCGAAGGCCTGCTAAAGTCCGTAGAAGAGGGTTTGGGTTTGGCTGAGGAAATTGGGTACCCCGTCATCCTTAAAGCTACTGCCGGTGGCGGAGGGCGTGGGATGCGTATAGTAAAAGAACCGGCTGGTTTTAAAAAAGCCTGGGATGACGCCCGGCAGGAATCCGCCGCAGCATTTGGCAATGCCGGATTGTACCTTGAAAAATTTGTGGAAGAGCCCCGGCACATCGAAATTCAAATCATTGGCGATTCCACAGGAAAAGCCTGTCATTTGTCAGAAAGGGATTGCTCTATTCAACGTCGGCATCAAAAACTCGTGGAAGAAACGCCTTCCCCATTTATTACGGATGAACTTCGGGAGAAAATGGGAAAAGCTGCCATAAAAGGGGCAGAAGCCATCTCCTACGAAGGAGCCGGTACCATTGAGTTTCTCGTGGATAAAAACCGCAATTTTTATTTCATGGAAATGAATACACGGATTCAGGTAGAACATCCCATTACAGAGGAAGTGACGGATTTTGATCTTATTAAAGAACAAATTAAAGTCGCCGCAGGGGAGCCCATCAGTGGTAAAAATTACTTTCCAAAATTATATGCCATGGAATGCCGGATTAATGCCGAGGATCCATCCAATGGTTTCAGGCCTAGCCCGGGCAAAATTGTAAATCTGCATTTGCCTGGCGGAAAAGGGGTCCGAATTGACAGCCATGTCTATGCCGGTTATGTGATTCCTCCCAATTACGATTCCATGATCGCCAAGTTGATCGTAAGTGCACAGTCCAGGCAAGAAGTAATCGTACGGATGAAACGCGCCCTGGCAGAGTTTGTAATTGATGGCATCAAGACCACTATTCCTTTTCATCTGGCCCTGCTGGATGACCCAGAATTTGTCGCTGGAAATTTCACGACCAAATTCCTGGATACCTTTGATTTTTCCAGTATTTCTCAGGAAAAAAGCTAACTCGAACATTCATCATTTGAATGCTGATTTTCAGATATTTTAGGGAAGACCATGGTCTTCCCTTTTTTAATTCTTGCCGCCTAAAGGAGTACTGTTTCCGCCTACCCTTCATTTTTAGGGCTATTTCACTAAACGCTTGTAATTTCAGCGATTAATTATGAAATTGTTGACTATTAGTAAATTAAGAAAGTCTGTAATCGATGCTTAGGTATTCCTTTTTATTATTTATCACCCTCTGCTGTTTGGCATCCTGTTCGGAGAGTCCTTCGGAAGGAAATGGCCTGAATTCAACAGACCAGATCAGCTATAATTTCCATGTTCGTCCCCTTCTTTCGGACAATTGTTATGCCTGCCATGGGCCGGATGAAAACAAGCGGGAAGCTGGCCTGCGACTGGACCTGGCCGAGAGTGCCTACGCGGCCTTGAAGGAAAACCCCGAAGCCCATGCCATCGTACCCGGCAAGCCCAATGCCTCGGAAGTCGTCAAAAGACTGGAAAGCAGCGAGGAATCCGAAATGATGCCCCCTCCGGAGTCCAACCTGAAACTCACCGAAGAAGAAAAGGGAATCATCCGGAAATGGATTCGGCAGGGTGCCGCCTACGAGCCGCACTGGGCCTTTGTTCCCCCGGTAAAAGCGGCACTCCCCGAGGTATCCAACACCGCCTGGGTAGCAAATGAAGTCGATCACTTTGTGCTCAACAGGCTTGAGCGTCGGGGACTTTCCCCCAATGAACAAGCAGACAAAATGCACCTGCTCAAGCGCCTGAGCATCGACCTGACCGGCCTGCCCCCCAGTCTGGAGCTGATGCAGGCCTACCGGGACGATGAATCCCCCGAAGCCACCGACAAAATCATTGAGCACCTATTAGAAAGCCCCGCCTTTGGCGAGCGGATGGCCGTACTCTGGATGGATATTTCCCGCTATTCGGACAGCTACGGGTACCAGGATGATAATATCCGTACCCAATGGCCCTACCGTGACTGGGTCATCCATGCCTTTAACAATAACCTGCCCTACGATCAATTCATCACCTGGCAGCTGGCCGGAGACCTGCTGCCCAACGCAACCAAGGAACAAATACTGGCCACCGCCTTCAACCGAAACCACAAGTACACCGAAGAAGG
>JAWLFL010000219.1:0-6537 GCA_041685605.1 Cyclobacterium sp.
TCACCATCGTTGGCATCCTGACTATCGGCATGCAAAAACATTTTAAGCCGGCCGTATTGGACCAGGTCCTGGCTGGCATTCTTAAATACAGCCCGGGAGTCCCTGCTTTGAAGGTTATCAACACAAAGCCGAAGGGATTGTTCGTTCAACTGCCGTTCGATGGTGGAGGTATTGTCCCGGTCTCTGAATATGCCGGGAGGTAAAACATAAGGACTTTGGTTTTCGCCTCCTTGCCCGTTTTCTTCTATGTTTACGACTCCCACGGTTAAGTTGGAATTGTCTGGCTCAGGTATTTCGGAAAATCCTTTTTCAAACAGCGATTCCTGAAAAACGCGCCATTGGCTGCCCACCAAACGAAAATGCCCCATTCTCAAAACGACGGGCTGTCGGAAGTCAGTAAGGTACGTTCTTATAAACCGGATCGACTTAAATCCGGAAATATTTCCTACCGATGCGTCCGGCTGTCGGATCGGTATTCTGAACAAATACCAATCGACCTCTTCTCCGTTTTCCACGTGAGTTACACGGTCTACGATGTTATTTTCGCCAATTTCCAGTTCGCCGGGACGGAGGTCTACCTCATATTCATAATAACTTTCGACTTCGTTCAGCGTATTGTCGTTGTTCAAATCTTCGTTGTCCGGCACGTTCGAACCGGAAGGCGTGTAGGGAAGGTTGGTATTGGAAGTGATGGGGGTATTTCCTTCCAATCCGTTAAACCGCTTGTATCGTTCCAGGATTTTAACATCGTTTTGGTCAAATTCACCGTCCAGGTAATACTGAAAATCATCCGCAGCAGGATCTTCACTGATTCGCTCCAGGGATTGGGGCGTTACGTTTAACCGGTTTAAAAATCTATCCTGATAAAATTCGGCTTCCTCTTCGCTGCTCAATCCATTTAGCCCTACGTCCTGATTCTCTCGGGCCTCCGGGGAATTGTCAAACGCCGGGGTGAGAAACTGCTGGTTGGTTACCCGACCCCATTCATTGGTAGTGGTACCTCCTGCTTCTCCATCGGCTGGAAGGCCGTTTTCGAATGCATGGCGGCCATCTAAGATTACGTCTTCGGATAATTCTCCCAGATTAAAGACTAGTTTTCCTCCAGTGGTATTGTTTTCATTGAAAATACCATCCAACACCCGTCCATTAGGCCCTGGAAGGAAGGGGTCCATCAGCCAGAATTCGATGTATTCGATATTCGTTCGGTCAAAGTCTACTTCTGAGGTAATGGCCCGGGTAACGCCCCCGTAATTTTCCCTCGGATTGGGAAGCAAGCCGGAGGCATCCAGCGACGGATTGAAATTATACATGCCTCGTTCGTGTGGAAAATACGCCATTTCAAACAAGGGCTCCGGGGTGATCAGCACATCCCGGTTTCGCCCCTTGAAAATTTCCTGGGGCAGTACCCTACGTACATAATGGTTTCGACGGTCATCATTGGTAATGTTTGGCGGGACTCCTCTTCCTGAGGGTCTGTAAAACACATTATCGATGGAATACCAGGCCAGCCGGGCCCGCTTGTACGCATTGCCTAGCCGATCCTCCGTCATGGGACTTTTATCAAATTGGTTGTCTTCGGTGACGGGGGTGGCGGCTAGTCTCCAGTTTTGGGGGGAGGATCCCAAATTGAAGGGGATAATGGCGGTCTCAAAATCATCAATATAGGAGGCTCCTTCTCCATCTACCTGATTGGAAGTGCCTGGGATCAGGTGGGCAAATTCACCGCTAAACTGAATCAGGGAAGGTTCTTTGGTCTCGGTAAAAGGCAGGGCATCCGCCAGCTTGGTGAGAAACAAGGATTCCTCATTGTAGTTTACGTCCAATCCCCAGAGGGAGTTCCGCAGGGTTTCATTACCAGTAGCGATTCTTGAAATATTAGGTCTTTCGTTGAGATAGAGGAAGGTTCCACCGATATTGAAATTTTCGTTGACCATGTAATCCAGGCGAGTACCCAACAAACTCCGCGTCTGAAAGGAGACCAAATCAGCCTTTTCAAAACTGACGCTGATTCGTTTGCCCGATTGTAAAATGCCCTCATTGATAATGACCACCCGGCCGATATTGTAATCGACGGTGTAATCCACTCCTTCTGTTAGGGGAATGTTCCCGGCAGTTACCAACACGGAGCCTTCGCTGATATTGAGGCCGGGTAGCATGATTTCGGACGCTGATCCGGAGGTAAAGCTGCCTTTTAGGAAATATTTATTCAGACGGGTAACCAGCTCGGCATCCGCCTGGGTAGTTTGGTATAAGGTATCGTAGACAAATTTGTCTATCAAATTAACCTCTGAGGGCAAAAAGTAGTCTTCAAGCGTCTCCCCAAAGGGTTCCAACACCGGAAAGATTACCAGTCCCTGTTCGGGACGTATGGTCAGGCCCTGTACAAAGTCAAAATTGCCGTCCGGCTGGGGGTCGTTTTGGGGATTGAGGTTATCCAGTTTCAGAAGGCGAATGAGCGGGATGTCCTTTACATTTTCCCCCTCAAGCAGGCTGGGGTTGTCCAGGCCTGTACGGTCATCCCGGTAAATTACCTGAAGCTGAAAACCGTCTTTCTGAATTTGGTTGGCGTTCAGATTGTAAATATTTTTCATCATCAGATCCCAGGTAGGGATCCGGGTATTGATCCTGGCCGGGCGGAGCATTTTCAGGAAGATGACATCGTCTTCCGACCTGTTTTGATAATCCTCTGATAGTTCTCCTACCTTATAGCTTTGACCGTTATAAGTGTATTCGTAAGAAACGGCAATGACTTCATCATTCTGGAGTTTGCGGGACAAACTGAAATAGCCTAACTGCCGGTGAAAGGTATATTCGTTTTCGGCCAATTTACGAGCCCCATTGATTTGCTCAAATTCCACGCCTCTCTCGAGTCCCAAATCAGAACTGATGGCCGTGGCAGCGGTCTCGAAATCCCGGTAAGCGGTATTGTTCCTTAGGGTATTGTAAAGTTCGTTGGCACTGTTGGCGGCGGGAGATTGGGGGTTTCCCTGACCGATGCCAGGATTTTCCGGGTTATAAATTCGCTGCCCTTCTCCCAGGTCCATAAAGGCGGCGAAGTTTCGCAGGGTTTGGGTGTTATTGGCCCGGTTCATAATATATACCTCTACCCGGGTGATTTGTACTCCCGACAACACCTGAGGGAGCCCTCTTAACCAGTTTTCATAGTTGTTTCTAAAGAAATGGCCCAGAAAGAAATGGCGGTTTTCATCGTAAGCGGAGGCCCGGATTTCAAAGGGGCGGCCTTGATTTCCTCCTTCGATAACAATTTCATCCCTTCGTCCCCGCTGTGTAGAGGCGACGGTTGTCATAAAAAGTTTACCAAACTGCATCTGGGTTTTCACACCAAAGAGGTTTTGCGCCCCCTGAATCAGGCTGTTTTGGATCGGCATGCTGACGTTTCCAATTTCTATGGTTTTCAGAATGTCCTCGTCGAAACCGGCATATTCCACCTTTAGCTGGTTTTCGAAATCAAAGGAATTGTTGCTGTCAAAATTGGCTCCAATCCTTACCTTTTCCCCCAACATGCCGTTGACGCTCATCTGTATTTGTTGATTGAAGTTGAATCCACCATTGCGCTGCTGCCTGATCGGAATGGATGGGTTATCAATTCTTCGGAAGATGCCACCAAAATCCAGGTTTACATTTCCCGTAGGCACAATGGTAATTTCATTTCCACCAAAAATCCGGTCAAAAGTAGGACTCATGGTAATGGGGGGAATGAGCCCCCTTCCCCCAACCGCACTCTCGCCATCAAGCCCTCTGGAGCGGTTTCGCCAATATTCCTGGCGGATGCGCAATTCCTGCATCCGGGAATAGTCCTCAAAGTCCAGTGAATACCCCGGATCCAGGGAACCAGAATCCAGATCCTGATAGATCCTGTAATTTACCGCCGTATCTACTTCCACCTCAATCCGTTGGTTTTGATTAGGGGATAGTATAAAAGGGGATTTATTTCGTAAAAATGGATTTTGATAGGGGTAAAGTGGCTGGGTATCGAGATCGTCCCAAAGCAGATAAGAAGGCAATTCCTTTCGCTTGTTTAAGGTGTCCATCTTGGTGGGAATGGTATCGGAAGCCGGTTCCTGATAGGCATTTGCAACGGAATAAGACATACTCAACACCAGACTAAACACTCCCTGAAGTAGAATGCTGTACCGATGAAATGACTTTATTCTCCAAAAAATATTTGAGAAACTAAAGGCCAATGTTGCTTGGTTATGATGACGACTTTAAAGATGCTTTAATTAATGCTTCCAACGAAACATCTGGGCCACTTTTTTTCAAAACAGTCTGGATATTTTTCTCCGCCTGCGCCTTGGTAAAACCAAGGGTAATCAAGGCTTGTAACGCTTCCTGTTTTAATTTATTGCTGCTTTGAATAAAGCCAGGCAACACACCGTCGCCAGTCGACATCCCTTCTTTCTTAATTTTATCCTTTAGTTCCAAAACGATACGCTGGGCAGTTTTTGCACCGATCCCTTTTACCCGCTGAATGGTGGCGTGGTCGTTCTGCAAAATGGCCTGCTCCAGCTCTTCCACACTGAGGGAGGAAAGGATCATCAAACCGGTATTCGGTCCTACGCCATTAATGGAAATCAATTCTAAAAACGCCTTTTTTTCCGAAGGCTCTTTAAACCCATACAAGGTATGACCATCTTCTTTGATATGCTGATAGGTATGCAAATAGGTTTGTTCTTCTTCCTTTACCTTTCCGTAAGTGGTAAGTGAAATTTTAACCTCGTACCCGATTCCCTGGATATCGATGATCACATAGGTTGGATCCTTGTAGGTAAGCTTTCCTTTTAAATAAGCGATCATGGTGACTCGATACTTTGGGCATCCACTACAGCAATGGCTACCATGTTGACAATTTCCCGAACCGAACTACCAAGTTGGAGTACATGCACGGATTTATTCATTCCTAATAGAATAGGTCCTATGGCTTCAGCATTTCCTATTTCTGACACCAGTTTGTAGGCAATATTCCCGGAAGCAAGGTCGGGGAAGATCAGCGTGTTCGCTTTATTGTTGATCAATGCACTGAAAGGATAATTTTCTTTTTGGATATTTTCATCCAGGGCCACGTTGGCTTGCATTTCGCCTTCAATAATGAGTTCCGGAAAGCGGTCTTTAGCTTTTTGCGTGGCCAGGGCTGTTTTGGTTGGGACATTTCCTTTGGCGGATCCGAAATTGGAAAACGAAAGGATGGCCACCTTAGGGTCAATATCAAAAAACCGTACGCCGTTGGCGGTGAGTCCGATGATTTCCACCAGTTCATCCGCCGTAGGGTTTTCATTGACCGTGGTGTCGGCAAAGAAAAAAGGCCCTTTATCCGAATTGATGATGTACATACCTGCCACGCGGTCCACTCCTTTTTTTACCCCAATAATTTGTAGCGAGGGCAATACGGTTCGTGGGTAATCTTTGGTTAGTCCCGATATCAATGCATCTCCCTCGCCTACTTCTACCATCATGGCCCCGAAGTAATTCCGGTCTTTCATGAGTTTTCGTGCCTCATAGGGAGTCAGCCCTTTACGTTTTCGCTTGTCGTAAAGAATGTCACCAAAACGCCTGATTGTGGCTTTTTCTTCGTTGGGATCAATAACTTTTACCGATTCCAGATCCAGTGAGTTGACCCTGATTAGTTTTTTTATTTTTTGGCGGTTACCCAGCAGAATGGGCTCTCCGATACCTTCATCCCGAATCAACTGGGCGGCTTTCAGGATTTTGGGATTGTCTGCCTCGGCAAAAACGACTCGTTTGGGCTCTTTCTTTGCCCGGGCAATGACACGGGACATCAACCGCTGGTCTATTCCGATTCGCTCCTGCAGGTCCAATTCATACGCTTCCCAATCCTGAATATGGGTTTTGGCCACTCCGGATTCCATGGCAGCCCTGGCTACTGCCGGGGCAATAGTGGTAATCAGCCGGGGATCCAACGGTTTGGGGATTAGATAGGTTTTTCCAAAGGCCAATTTGGTTTCACCGTAAGCTTTGTTGACAATATCGGGTACTGGTTCCTTTGCCAGGTTGGCAATCGCATAGGCTGCTGCCAGCTTCATTTCTTCATTGATACCCGTGGCCCGCACGTCCAGTGCTCCTCTGAAAATATAGGGAAACCCGATGACATTATTAACCTGGTTGGGATAGTCCGACCGGCCGGTTGCCATGATGATATCTTTTCGAGCCGCCATGGCTTCTTCATAGCTTATTTCGGGGGTGGGATTGGCCAGCGCAAATACAATTGGATTGGCAGCCATTGACTGAACTTGTTCCTGGCTGATAATATTACCCGCAGAGAGGCCCAGAAATACGTCAGCCCCCTTCATGGCATCGGTGATGTGGTGAATATCTTTGTCGGTGGCAAACATTTGATGAATTTCATTCAGCCCGGGTCTGTCTCGCCGGATGACCCCTTCGATGTCACACATGATGAGGTTTTCCAGCCTTACCCCAAGTCCCACGTAAAACCTTGCACAGGATACCGCCGCCGCTCCCGCACCGCTGACGACAAGTTTAATGTCTTCTATGCGTTTG
>JAWLFL010000220.1:0-6438 GCA_041685605.1 Cyclobacterium sp.
TCATTCCAACTGGCAAGAATACCTGCGACCGAATCAGCGAACCGGCGTGGCGGTGGCTGAGTCGATTGATGGACCGTGGAAGCGAATGGAAAGACCGCTCATTGAGCCCTCTGGGCCTATTACAACGTTGACGGTAAACCCAGCCGTTGTACAGGGGAAAGATGGGAAATACTACCTGATTGTGAAAGGTGATAAGCCCAAAGACATCGAATTTAACCGCAACCAGGCTGTCGCCATATCCGATTCTCCCACTGGGCCTTTTAAAATGCAACCCGAGGCGGTAATCGACGACATGGACACAGAAGACATGTCGGTCTGGTACGATGACAGGCGCGACAGGTTCTACGGTGTCTTCCACGCCCACAGCTTTATCGGTATGATAAATTCACCGGATGGGATCAACTGGAGGAAAGCCACAGAATATGTGATTCAAAACAAGCGGATCCCTATGGCTAACGGTTCGGAGCTGGTCCCCGACCGCATGGAGCGTCCCTTTCTGTACCAGGAAGAGGGTGAGCCCATGGTCTTAAGTATGGCAGTAAAAAAGGGAGATGACGCTTATATTGTTTTTGTTCCAGTGCAAGAGCATCCGACCGACCCATAAGTAAAGGCCATTGACAAATCAAAAGGAAAGCCAGCAATTATTAGTTTTAAAGAACAAAAGATAAAAGATCAGACCTATGAAGCGTATAGAAAAATACATCCCTCCCATTATTTTTTGCACCACGTTAATGATTGTGTTTTCTACTTTTACAGGTTTTAGCACCAAGGAAAAAATAAAAATAGCCTGTGTCGGGGATAGCATTACCTACGGCGCACGACTGGATGACCCGGACAGCGATTCCTATCCCGCCCAACTGCAAAAGCTCCTTGGGGATGATTATGCCGTGGAAAATTTTGGCGTGGGAGGTTGCACCTTGATTAGAAAAGGCATTCCCACCGTTTGGAATGAGTTGCCCAAAATAAAGGCGGCAAATCCGGATATCATCGTCATCAGTCTTGGCACCAACGATACCTGCGGCTATGGTACCTGTGGAGACCGTAAGTGCTGGGAGTACAAGGATGAATTCGAAAGTGATTACCGGGACCTCATCGATGAACTTTCCCAACTCCCATCTGATCCGCAAATCTTCCTATGCGCACCCTCACCCATGGTGTTGGAAACCCCTGGCCTGGATGCTGAACGGATAGCCGGGCTGAAAGTCCGAAAACCGAGGCTTCAAGAACTTATTAGTATGACAAAAAAGGTTGCAGCCGAGAAAAACGTCCATTTTATTGACCTGAATGGGCCTTTGGATCACCGACCGGAACTATTTACAGAAAGTGATGGGGTGCACCCTAATAAGGAGGGTTACGAGGCCATTGCAAAATTGGTAGCAAAGGAACTCACAGCCCATAAGTAAATCGAATGATGCCATTTAATGTTAGAAAACCGATGTTTAAAACGATGCTATTTTCCCTGGGCTTATATTTTGCCCTTTATTTGAATACAACTGCGCAGCAGCAGGTTCCCATCCCTACACCCGCCCAACTACAGTGGCAGCAGGCCGAACTGGCAGCATTGGTTTGCTGGGACATGCATGTATTTGATGGTGAATTTTATGTTCAGCCCAAAGCAAGGATTACCCCTGTCGAAGATTACAACGCATTTAATCCCCTAAAGTACGATATGGATCAGTGGATCAGGTCGCTAAAAGATGCCGGATTCAAAATTGCCATTTTTACCGTCAGCCATGAGACCGGCTTCTTTTTTCACCAAAGTAACGCTACCCCCTACTCCATGAAGGCCTTAAAATGGCAGGATGGACAAGGAGACATCCTTCGGGATTTCAAAGCAGCTTGTGAAAAATACGATATACTCCCAGCCGTCTATATAGGCACCCGCTGGAATGCCTTTTATGGCGTGTACGACTTTAAGGTGCAGGGAGACAATGAATTTGCCCGCAACCGACAAGAGCACTACAACCGAATGATCGAAAAAATCGTGGAAGAAATCTTCACCAATTACGGCGACTGGGCAATGGTCTGGTTTGACGGGGGCGCACATGGTCCAGAACAAGGAGGACCGGATGTACTCTCCGTTTTTGAGAAACACCAGCCAAACAGTATTTTTTACCACAACCTCCAACGGGCGGATATCCGCTGGGGTGGCAGCGAAACGGGTACGGTACCCTATCCCAGTTGGGGGACATTTCCCTATCCGGCAATTGGCGCCGGTGAAAGTACCCGAAAGGAAATTGCAGCCAATAATTTTGCCCTTCTGAAGACCGGAGATCCCAACGGCAGCTATTACATGCCTGCCATGAGCGATGCACCGCTTCGCGGAAATGGCGGACACGACTGGTTTTGGGAACCCAATCGGGCATCTATCATCTATCCACTGGAAAACCTGGTGGACATGTACTACGAATCCGTGGGACATAATTCCACCTTAATTCTGGGGGTAACCCCCAATCCCGAAGGGCTAATGCCAGAACCGGACGTAAAAAGACTTAAAGAATTTGGAGATGAAATCAACCGGCGGTTTTCCAATCCAATAGCCCGAATTTCGGGAAATGGAAACAACATTTCCCTGGTTCTGGACAAAGCACAGCTTATTGACCACATTGTGTTACAGGAAGACATTTCAAAAGGGGAACGGGTACGGGAGTTTATGCTGGAAGCCGAAATCAACGGAAAATGGACCGCCATTTATACCGGTTCCTCCATTGGCCACAAGCACATCGTGAAAATCGATCCAGTGCGCACGGGCAAAATCCGCTTTGTTGCCCAATCATCCATTGGCGACCCCCAATTAAAAGCCCTATCCGTATATAAAATTGATCCCCTGCGCTAAAATGACTAAACCTGTGCGACAATTGCTCTTCTTTTTGTCTCTGCTTCCCCTTGTAAGCCAGGCCCAGAGCCCAGGTGAAAAGCCTCCAAACATCCTGTTTATCCTGGTGGATGATTTAGGATATCATGATTTGGGATATACCGGAAGCCACTTTTATGAAACGCCACATATTGATAAGCTGGCTGCAGAAGGCATGAGCTTTACCAATGCCTTTGCCGCCAGCCCAATTTGCTCCCCCTCCAGAGCAGCCATTCTGACCGGAAAATACCCGGCTCGGTTAAACCTGACCGACTACATCCCCGGCAACCGGCATTACGGTCCCCATCCCGACCAAAAACTGGCATCCCACCCCTTTGAGCTGTTTCTGGATCCAAAGGAAACCACGATGGCGGAAGCCTTTAAGTCCAGCGGCTATGCCACCTTTTTTGCCGGAAAATGGCATTTGGGTGAAAATGAGATGCATTATCCGGAAAATCATGGTTTTGAGGTAAATGTGGGTGGCAATGCTACGGGTCACCCTGCCGGAGGGTATTTTTCACCCTATGCAAACCCGCAACTGCCCGATGGGCCGGAAGGAGAGTACCTTACGGATCGCCTTACGGAAGAAACCATCCGGTTTATTACCAAAAAAAGAGAAAAGCCCTTTTTTGCCCTCCTTTCCTATTATACCGTGCATCTGCCTTTGCAAGGGAAGGAAGAAAAAGTAAAAAAGTATCAAAATAAACGCCAGCAAATGCCATCTGAGGGAGCGGCATTCGACCAGCAAAATCAAACGTTTATTAAAAATCATCAGGACCATCCTACCTATGCAGCCATGGTGGAAAGCCTGGACGAAAATATTGGAAGGCTGTTGCAAGCCCTTTCCCGAACAGGGCTTGACCAAAACACCTTGGTTATTTTCACCTCGGATAACGGCGGGATGGCCACCAGCAACCTGGCCGAACAAATACCTACTTCAAACGCCCCCCTGCGCACAGGAAAAGGGTATTTGTACGAGGGAGGCATCCGTGTTCCACTTATTTTCCGCTGGCCAGGAACCATAAAAGAAGGAAGTACCAATGAGTTTCCGGTTACCGGTACCGATCTCTTTCCCACCTTTCTGGAAATGGCGGGTCTAAATCCATTGCCGCATCAGCACCGGGACGGTCTAAGCCTAAAGCCCCTGTTGAAGGGTGAAAGTATGGAAGAGCGGCCTATATTTTGGTATTATCCCCACTATAGTGGAGGTCTTGGAGGTCGACCTTCGGCTGCCATCCGAGAAGGGCAGTACAAACTGATTCACTTTTTTGAAAGCGACCGATCGGAATTATACGATCTGGAGACAGATCGAGCCGAAGACTCCGACCTAAGTAATTCGTCCCCTAAAAGAAGAAAACAATTAAATAAAAAATTACAACACTGGGTGAAGGAAATGGCAGTACAATTACCTTATCCAAACCCCTCTTATCAACCTGAAAACTAATGGAATTCAAAAAACTACTAGGTTTTGCATGTACCCTATTTTGTGTGCTATCGATGGGTGGCTGTAAGGAAAAGCAAGCCAATCAAGGCACACCCTTTTATATGGAACGCAGCTTCCCGGACCTGGCAAAGACCTGGGACGAAGGGATACCCCTCGGCAATGCCATGCTTGGCGCACTGGTCTGGCAAAAGGAAGGAAAACTGCGGTTTTCCCTGGATCGGGCAGATCTTTGGGATCTTAGAGAAATGAAAAACCTGGACTTTGAAAACAATGATTTCAACTGGGTGAAAAAACAATGGGAAGCCAAGCAATATGCGGCAGTACAGAGACAATATGACCTTCCGTATGACACCCTTGCCGGACCTTCTAAAATCCCGGGAGCGGCACTTGAATTTGATATTTCCGAATTGGGCGAAATAGCATCCGTCAAATTGGACCTTCAAAAAGCAAGCAGTGAAATCCGGTGGAAAAATGGCACCCTATTAAGAACTTTTGTACACGCCACCGAACCGGTTGGCTGGTATCGTTTTGAAAACCTCAAAGTTGACCTGTTGCCAGAAATCGTGCCTCCCCCTTACGTAGGAGCCGGACCATCAGAAGCCCTGGACCCGGTCAGTGGACAAGACCTGCGAAGGTTGGGATATCCGGCCGGCAAACTTTCCCAGGAAGAAAATACCCTGACTTATGAGCAGGAAGGATGGGACGGATTCCGGTTTCAGGTAAATACCCGATGGGAGAAAACAGCAGATCAACTGGAGGGATTCTGGAGCATCAGTTCGAGGAAGAAAGACCAGCGAACCGCCGATACCGCCTCGGAGATCACTGAAAAAGCTTTTACCAAAAATCAGGATGAATACCATCAGGAGCACCATACCTGGTGGGATGGCTACTGGAGGGCATCCTCCATTACCCTTCCCGACAGCCTTTTGCAGCAGCAATATTACATGGATATGTACAAATTAGGAGCTGCTGCCAGACAGGGAGCGCCGCCCATTTCGCTTCAAAGCGTCTGGACTGCGGACAATGGTAAATTACCTCCCTGGAAAGGGGATTTCCACCACGACCTCAACACCCAGTTAAGTTACTGGCCTACCTATGCAGGCAATCACCTGGAGCTGGAACAAGGCTTTATTGACTGGCTCAATCAACATCAACCTACTTTTAAAAAATACACCCGGGAATATTTTGGAACGAATGGATTGAATGTACCCGGAGTGACCACGCTGGAGGGAGATCCCATGGGCGGCTGGATACAATATGCATTCGGACCTACCGTAAGTGCCTGGCTGGGACACCACTATTACCTGCATTGGCGGTATACGATGGATAGACAATTTCTGGAAGCCGAAGCCTATCCCTGGATAAGGGAGGTCGCCGTTTTTCTAAATGAGCTTTCCGTACAGGCTGATGACGGCAAAAGGAAGCTTCCCTTGTCTTCCAGCCCCGAAATCTATAACAATGATGCCCGGGCATGGTTTGACCAAATGACCAATTATGACCTGGCCCTGGTGCGTTGGACCTATACCACCGCTGCCGAACTGGCCCTGGAACTGGGTTATACTGATGAAGCAGCAGATTGGAATACCATGCTGGCCGAATGGCCCGATTATGCCACGGATGAATCAGGCCTAATGGTAGCACCTGACAATCCGCTAGAAGATTCCCACCGGCATTTTTCCCATATCATGGCCATTCATCCCCTAAGCCTGATAGATCCCTCCAATGGAGAAAAGGAACGGGAAATCATAGAAAATACCATTGCCCATTTAGATAAGCTGGGATCATCCAACTGGACCGGCTATTCCTTTGCCTGGCTGGGAAATCTTAAGGCAAGGGCAGGAGATGGAGAGGGAGCTGCCAGGGCCTTAAGGGATTTTGCTTCCTCCTTTGTATTGCCCAATAGTTTTCACGTAAATGGAGACCAATCGGGAACGGGTAAGTCAAGCTTTACCTACCGCCCTTTTACCCTGGAAGGAAATTTTGCCTTTGCTGCAGGGGTACAAGAAATGCTGATACAAAGTCACACTGGCGTGGTAAAGCTGTTTCCAGCCATTCCTGCAGACTGGCAAGATGTTTCTTTTAAAACCCTGCGGACCCAAGGAGCATTCCTTGTTTCTGCAACTAGAGAGAATGGAAAAGT
>JAWLFL010000221.1:0-6408 GCA_041685605.1 Cyclobacterium sp.
CCCGAATGTACTGCTGGGCATCCGCTGTCTGGGCAAAGGTGTCATAACCCTCCCAATATAATTTCTCATCAGAGTCGCCTGTATAGTAATGCGAATGATTGTAGTTATGATCACATTCGGCTGCCTTCCAGTACTGAAACCCACGACGGCGTTCGGGAGGGATAAAGGAATGTCGGCCCTGCCCGTCCAGGTGCCATTTACCGATATAGGCTGTTTGATACCCTCCGGAAACCAGGGCATCCGCAATACATAATTCCCTAGGCGGCAAGTGAAGGTCATTTAAAAACATACCGGTGGAAGTAGGATAACGGCCTGTCATCAGGGAAGCTCTGTAGGGCGTGCAGATCGGCATCACAGAGACTGCATTACGAAAATTGAAACTTTCTTTTGCCAGTTGATCCAGGTTAGGTGTCCTTACATTCGGGTCTCCTGCATATCCTGTGGCCGAAGCCCGCCATTGGTCTGCCAAAATATAGATAATATTGGGCTTTTTTTCTTCTGTATTGGGAGCACAGCTAACTGACAAACAGATGGATGTACAAAATAAAAAGGTAACAAAGCGCTGAAAATGCTGCATAATCTTAGCGTAAAATAAACGGTATCGGTTTTTCATTATCATCTTATTTTTTTCTAATAAAACTGATGGCGGCTGTACCCAACAAGCCAGAGGGCAATAATGGGCTATTGCTCGTGAATTTCCCCCGGGCATTTGTTTGGGTAAACGGGATTTTATCCGGGTTCCTCAGGTCCCCGACAATTCGGTTATTCCAGGTATTGATTACTTTTACGGTAATGGTATTGCTACCCTGCTTCAAATGCGGCGTGATACGGGTTGCGTAAGGAGGAAGCCATAAAATCCCACAGTCATTCCCATTAACAAATACCTTGGCCATTTCCTGAATGTCTTCAAATGAAACGAAAGCCTCTGCCTCGGCAGCTAGCACATCCGCATTGATTGTAAATTCCCGGGTATAAGTGGCGGAACCGGAATAGTAGCTGGCCCCTTCATCTTCCAACGCAGACCAACTAATAAGCTTGTCTAATTTCAGTGAATCCGGACCGCCCATTACGGGATCAAAGGCAATATCCCAATTGGTGGAAAGATCAATTGACCGGAGGTTCTCATTTGAATGGAGGTGTTCTATTAATCCATTCTGCAAGTCTTGGTGCAAGTCCTCATCATCTTTTCCATCCGTATCCCTCCGGAAAACCACGAATCTGGATGCCAGCGGATCCATCGTAAGCTCCATTTGCAATCCGTTATCTTCTTTTGTGAATTCGACCTGCCGCTGTATTAGTCCTGTTTCAGCATCCCACAATTCGGGTTTGCTGTCCGGGTCTACCCTGAAAATACAGGTAATTTCTTCTTGTTGTTCGCTGCTGTTGGACAGGAAAAAAATATCTTCATCCTCCGTCTGCCGGTGAGCAAAATCAATATGGAGGTCATGATTATCGATCCCGTTAACCTGAAGGTCCGGTAGTATGGACCGCTCTTCCAATACTTCCTGCACCGATTTTCCCCAATAGATGGTACCCTTTCCGTACTTGTGGGAAAGGACCTTTTCACCGTCACAATCACCCCAAATTTTGTCCGCAATTTGCTTCACTTCCTGATCACTTGCCGGATAATTTTTTAAGGAGGTGCTTCTTTCGGGTTTTCTCCCAATCACCACTGCTCCGTCAGCTATCAATTTATCCAGCCGTTTTAACACTTCAAGGGATATATCCGCTCGGTCCGGGAGCACCATCATTTTATAGGCTGGACCATGCGGCAATACCAATTGTCCCTTTTCGGTTTTCAGGGTTTTGGTAATCACGTCTTCATTGATATAATCGGATTGATAACCCGGCAGTTTCCCAGGGTTGATCGGTTTGGGCCTGCCACAGTGGGGACACTTACTTTCGTCGTAAAAATAAGTAGGGAAAATGCCCGGCATGTCGGGGGTATAATTGGGATCCATCCTTCTGGGAGGCACCAAATTAGGTGCCTCGTCTCCGTAGTATAAGAGCACGTCGGCTACAAAATGGCCCTGGCGTAACATATAGGAACACCTGGCTATATAATCCATAAAAGGCCGGGCCATTTCCCACCAGGTAGCGTTGACATTGACATGTTCCCCAGCATGGTACACAAACCCGGGCTTTCCGGCAATTTCCGGATTATGGGAAAATGTATGAAAAACCACCTGATTCAGCCCTTCACAAAAGGCAATATCAATAAGCTGCTTAAAGTCTGTCGGGCCGTGTTGCCAATGATTCCAGCCCGTTAGTGATTCTGAGGCAACGATGTTCTTTCCGTAAATATGCGCAGCGCTGGCGGCTTCCTTCGTGACCCAATGCCGTTGCCGATTCCAGAATTCACCCATAGGGATGTGGGAATTTCCAAGGGCTTTCAGCGGTTCCACTCTCGGACTGCCTCCATGGCCCGCTTCGGTTACCATCTGAACGCCCTGTTCCTCTCCCATCTCCACCGTTTTTGCATAGTGGTTTTCAATTAGCAAATCACTGACCAAACGCCTGTAGTCTGCTTCAAATCGATCCTCAATCAAGGAATCGGAATGGTGAAATCCTTGCAATAAGGGCAGATAGGGCCGGGGATCGTAGGCGTACCGGTCTTCGAATTCCCGCATAAATGCCGGTGTCCAATCCGTCATTTCCCACACCTCATAACTGTCCAGAAAAATGAAATCCATCTGTTTCTGAGGCGTACTGACCTGGTCTAACCTTGAGAATAATTCTTCAAAATGATGCTCAGTGGCCTTTTCACTCAAGTGATCGATGATTAAACCTGATGAATTGGGACTGGGGACGACCAAAGGCTGCAGGGTATTGCAGCTGAAAAATGAACGGATTTCCCACCGTCCCTCCGGTACCTGCCATTCTATTGGCTCTCCTGCATTTTCGCTGATTGAAAGAATGATGGCATCCTTCGGATCATAAACCTTTGCCGAATTATGAGGAATCGCTATCACGGTGAGGAGTGCGCAATTCTCGGCTATTCCTCTGGATGATTCGGGATTCTTCAGGGCTAACTTCATCCTGGAAGGACCCGTTACCGAATCAGAGGTCGTTAATAACTCTTTAGAACCATTCGATATTTCAATCCATTCACCCCCCGAATTCCAGCTACTGGCCGAACTAATGCCCAGGTCAAGCCCCAATGAATGACTGGTATCTAAGGCTAACGAAATGTATTGTAAGGATTCAGGCCCGAGAAAGGCCGGACCATCCGGAATCAGGTCATCGGGATTGATCAGGGCACCGATATCCCAAATAATGGCGCCTCGCATCCCCTTGTCTTTCATTTCCCTTAGCTCATCCACCAGTTTTACGGTATCCACATACCCATTCATCCAGGTCCATAATGCCAGCGGACGGTATTCGGTAGCCGGATTGCGAAAAATTTCTTCCGAAAGAAGGGCATCCGGTTTTTCTTTTTCTTGCCGGGACGTACAGCCAGAGCCTGTAAAAACGAACAGCCATATTACCAGCAAAAGTGGGGATACTGCCGGGTTACGGAAAGAAATATCAAATTTGTACAGGCCTGAGACTATGCGAACCAAGGGAATATAAATGGATTAAGACGAAAAGATTATAAATGTAAGGCCAGGCATCGGTTAAATCTTCCACGATCTTAACCAAAAGGCATGGTATGTTAACCCTTTTGCCTCACAGTGATGGCAGTTTCCGCCGGGATGAAGAAACCCATCATTGGTCCCTAAGCCTGTCGAAGGGAGCAGCCTGATCCGGAGCGAAAACGCAAGTCCTCCGTAGAAAGGAATTAGAAAACGAGGGTTGGATACGTGCACCGACAGACTGCCACGGGTGCCGTTGGCCCCCTACAGGTCCCTGAGCGGAGTCGAAGGGAGCGGAGATTCACAAAAATGCCCCAGGCAAATTGGGTATACTTATCTCAGGAGTGCTAAAAAACCCCTTATATTTCCTTAAATGCCTGATATGGTTCCATTATTTTTAAAGATTTTCCATTTGCCGAACAGGTACCCAAATTGCCTGTTTTAAGGGCCTGCCCGTTGATTCTTTATCCGATTTTCCAATTCAACCACCCTTCGGATCAACCTGTCTGCTGTTTTCTCATGGTAAGCATCAAAAGGAAGGGCAGGATTGCGGACAAGAGGGGAAGGGTACATTCCCTGACGGTAAAGCAGCCTTTTAAAAAAGGGAATGGAAATCTCCAGGTGCTGGTTGGAAAATGCCAGTACGGGAAGGATGTATTCAAAAAGTTCCGCATCCATTGCCGGCACAAGGAATCCGGTCACCCCGGCCACCAGGGCCTCCCGGACATTTTTCCGGAGGGCAGCATAATCAATGGCTCCATCTGCTTTGAAGGGAGTGTTCAAAACCGTCACGATGCCAAAAAGCGGATACAGGGATTTGGTCATGTAGTTAGTTTTTGATAAGTTAAAAAAGATACAATTTGAAAATGGGGTACATTTCTATGCCAATTTGACGAGTGAATGTTAGAGGTGGAACGATGCGTTTCCGAATCGAAACCGTGTATCGCCGAACCGGTGTATCGGAGTTCTGCGATCAGCTAAGCTCCGTGGGTTTAGCTTTTCAAATATCATTAAAAGTAGCTTTTCGCACATGCTTTTTCAAATCGCTCAATCAGCCCATGGAGTTTAGCATATGCTGTGCGTTCGTGCTTATACGTCAAGATTCAGTGTCAAATGCCCACCTAATCCCTCTCTTATAATTCTCATTAAGGTGGATAAACGGATATCACTTGCGTTATTCTCAATTCTGGAGATATAGTTTTTTGTCGTTCCAGACCTTAAGGCCAATTCTTCCTGGGTTAAATGCTTCCGTTTCCGAGCCTCTTGTATGAGAACCCCAATTTTAAATGCTTCAAATCCTTCTTCATATTTTTCACGAGAAGGAGTTCCAGGTTTGCCATATTTCTCATTAATATGGTCATCCCAGGAAACCAGTTTAGTTTTTTCGTTCTTCATAATATTGTTGTTTCAATTGTTCAGCTTTTATAATTTCTTTTTTAAACATAGATATCCCTTAGATACTTATTGCTCATAAAACAAAGTTACCTAATCAGACAACCTAAAGCAAATCCAGAAAAATATTTTAGGTAAGTGATCCAGGCCAAGACCGCTCATCCTCAGGTTCAATAAGTCCTAAAAAAGCATCCCATATTTATTGCGAATAATTTGCAGGAATTTACTATATTCACTCAGTGGTTTTTTTAGATTAATTCTGCTGGTCCGCGGCGCTTCAGGTGTCGATTATTCAGTTCTGAAGCGTTATTGTAAATAATCAGAACAAAAAGAGGCGGTATATTTAATAAACCCGCAAAAACCTTCTATCACCCTCTACCTGCTTCTGTTGATGAATGTCATAGGATAACGGACTTCTGCTTTCCATATAGCATCCATTTTCCCAGCAGGTAGAAAAACGGTATCAAATGACTCTAATTAAGAAAAACACCTTGTACGGGCATCGACTTAAAGGGACATGTCTATCCTATTTTAGTTGTAAGCATCAGGCGGATACCAGAATCGTGTCTTTGGTTCTTTCATTTATACTCTTGTCCTTTTTCACAGCTGTTACTGCACAGAATAATAAAGATAAATCCGACGCAAAGAAGATCCGAAAGGCAAATGTTGGCGGTTACATGATTACTCAACGGGAAAAGGTAGATGAATCATACAATGCAGGCTACTCCATGTACGCTGCGGCCTGGCCTTTATTGAAAGAATATTCAGGAAGGAGTTTTCAATCAGGCTTGTTTGGTACCTGGATGCACCCGCAATATGATGGGCCTTTACCGGTAGAAAAGTTGTATACGGATATTGATCCGGCCTTGATCGTCAGTCCACCGGCGGGCATGGAGGTAGGGTATGTGCCTATAGCCACAAAACAGGGATTGGAATAATCTGGCTATCAGGGCTCGATGATTTGAATGGAATACTTGCAAAAATGTAAGGGAGAATTCATGTAACAGGCATATTGAATAAGCTTTAGATAGAAATATATAGTTAAATGAAATGATAAAAAACCCATTATTACTTGTATTGGTTTTGCTGGTTCAGGCTGCTTTCCTATCGAATATCGGCTGTTGCCAGATTGTTGTCCCTGAACTCACTAAAGAGAGATTGAAAGAAATTTATGACCAAAATATTTTTTCAGCAAAATCATTTAATGGCAGATGGCTTCCCGATGGTTCGGGGTACCTTCTACTTGAAAATCTACCGGGAGAGGATACACGGGCACTGGTAAATTATGATGTGCCCGGGGGCAACCGAACGGTGCTGATTTCCCCAGAGGATTTTGAAAGGTTTGGTTATTCAGTCCCTTTTATCATTGAAAACTATGTTTTGTCTTCGGAGGGTGACAAAATTTTAGTAGAAATGTCCGGTAAGGACGACGATTACACCG
>JAWLFL010000222.1:0-6405 GCA_041685605.1 Cyclobacterium sp.
ATCTATTTTCCAGCCGAGAAGCTTCGGGAAGGCGGGGAAGTGTTTGGACTGGTTTTTCAGCTATATACAGCGGAAACCATTATGGATCACCTATTGGAGCTCATCCGCACATTGGCGACACCGTTGGAAGAGAAAAGCATGGAGCGAACTTATCTTTACCAGTGTTTCAAGCAAATGAACAGGCTGAAAGCGGTTTTTGATCAAGAGATAAAGGAAGCGGTTAGCGTAGGTTTTTTTACCAGGCTTTTCAGGCAGGTTTTTGCGGAGAGCAGATTGCCATTTCAGGGAGAACCCTTGGAAGGGCTTCAACTGATGGGGGTTTTGGAAACCCGTAATCTTGATTTTAAGCGGGTAATTATCTGCTCTATGAATGAGGGAAGTTTTCCACCATCCAAATCCATGGATTCGCTTGTTCCCTTTAATTTACGGCAGGCTTTTGGCATGCCCGTGCAAGAGCAGAACGATGCCATTTATGCATACACCTTCTACCGCCTACTGCACCGTGCGGAAGAGGTGCACCTAATTTATTCCACTGCCGGATCCCAGGGGCAGGTGGGAGAAAAGAGTCGGTACATTCATCAGTTGCAGATTGAAATGGAACACAGTGGGATACAAAAAGAGGATACCCTGGTCCATGTCCCGGTAGACCTCACACAAGCCAATCCCATTCAGATTCAAAAATCCCCTTCCATCCTGCGGGTATTGGAGCGGTACACCGACAGTCCCGGAGATGGTCAAACGGCCACCTCGTTTTCACCATCTGCTTTAAACATGTACCTGGACTGTCGCCTTAAATTTTTTCTTACTTATATCGCCGCTGTGGACGTACCGGATGAGGTCCAGGAAGCCGTTGATCCTGCTATTTTTGGCAATTTGGTTCACCAGTCTCTGGAAAACCTGTATACCGGATTCATAGCCAGAAAGGGCAGGAATTTGGTGGAGGCCTCAGATATCGAGGGGTTGATGGATTACATCAGTCCTGCGGTGGAAAAGGCCATTCGCGCACAATATTTTCTGGATGAAGATGCAAAATTGAAGTTAACCGGTCAACTGACCCTCGCCCGTGACGTGTTACAAAAATACCTGGAAGGCGTATTGGAACAAGACCGGCATACCTCTCCGTTTGAAATTATTTCCCTGGAGGGAAACAAAAAATATTCCACCCAATTACAGGTTACTACTCGGTCGGGTGTCAGGAGGGTGTCCTTATCAGGTATTATAGACCGGGTGGATCGGGTTGGCACGACCATTCGGCTCATTGATTATAAATCTGGAAATGATAAGAAAGACTTTAAGGGAATACCAGGCCTGTTTGACAGGGAAGATAAAACCAGAAACAAGGCAGTGATGCAAACCTTATTTTACGGCTTGCTTTATGAGGCCAGGCATCCGGAAAATAAATCCCCTTTGAAACCGGCATTATTTAGTTTGCGAGATGTATTTAAGGAAGATTTCTCACCCTATTTGCGAGAGGTGCTGGGTCCGGGACAAAAGCAAGAAGTAAATGATTTTGCAGATTACAGAGAAGATTTTGTGGGAGAACTCACCCGTATTCTGGAAGAAATAATAAATCCTGGTCAAGATTTCGACCAAACGGATGATTTGGAAAAGTGCAGGCTTTGTCCTTTTTCGGAAATCTGTTCCAGATAAGTGTCTCACTTTAGATTTTTAATGAAATTGATTACCTTTAGCTCTTTGATGTTGAAGATGAAACCAACCATTCATTCTCTTTGGATAATTGGATTAACTGGGGGATTGGCACTGTTTGTATCGCCGTATCTGGTCAAGGGTTTGGATTGGATTTCTGTTCAGGAAAACACCTGGCATTTCATACAGCTATATGGTTTAATTTCCAGTTTAGCATTAATTGTTATTTCATTTACCTATAAGAGAGTTAATGCCCGGGACATTGGAAATTACGGGGGAATGTCCCACCAGATCTTTAATAAACTCCCGAATTGTGTTTGGGTGTTTTCATTGGATAACCGAAGATTGGAAATGTCCAATGAGGTCGCTGATGCCATCTATGCGGTTAAGGACCGATCCGATCCATATGGGAGTTTTAAGTCCCATTTTTTTAATACCAGCATCGGAAATAAAGTACTTGAGGGAGAAAATTGTGTTTTCAGAAATATTGTCATGATCGACAAGCTATACGAACCCAGGTATGTAGATCTTTTTGGTATTCCTTTTAGTAACAGGCAGAAGGAGAAAATGGTCTTGGTGATGGTGTTGGATCGTTCTGAGGTGCATCGGTCACTGGATCAGATCCGGAAATTATCCGAATCCCTGCAGCAACAAAATGAGCAACTCAGAGAGTATTCGTTTATGAACTCTCATAAGATACGGTCACATTTGACCAACATACTGGGATTGATCCAGGTAGGGGAAAAGGGAATATCGGGTAAAGCCCTCGGGATGTTAAAGGAAGCTGCCGAGCATCTGGATTCCGAGATTCAAAACATGAACAAACTATTGATGGAAAAGGACCGAAACACTAAAAAAGTGCAGCAAAAAGAGCAGACAATCGTATTTGTAGATGATGATAAGGTGCAACACATGATCAACAAAAGGATCTTGCTCAAAGTAAACGAAAAGCTTAAGCTTGTGTTCTTTGAAAATCCGTATAAGGCCTTGGATTGGTTGGAAGAAAACAGAGCAGATGTGCTTTTGCTGGACATCAATATGCCGGAGATGGATGGCTGGTATTTTTTGAAGTTGATGGAGGAAAAAGGGATTGAAATGGATGTGAAAATGCTTACCTCATCTCTGGATCCTGATGATTTGCAAAAGAGTAAAGCTTACCATCAGGTGAGTGGTTTTTTGATAAAACCGCTAAAAGATGAAAATATTGCGGAATTTTTGGCGAATTAGAAGTATTGGTTGAATTTTGTTGTCAAATTGCAATTCTAAATTAAACCCTCAGAACATGTCGGGAGAGTCCACAAAAAAAGAAAAGGTAATCAGTAAGCGTATCGATCGGTTTTTTATGGGTCTGGAGAGTGCTTACCTTTTTGTCAAAAGATTTTTTAAAGAAGTTTGGTTTCCCCCTTACGAATTCAAGGAAGTAATCAGACAATGCTATCAAATTGGCTACAATTCGCTGCCGTTGATTTCACTAACGGGGTTCATCGTTGGAGTAGTATTCACCAATCAATCCAGACCCTCCCTGGCCGAATTTGGAGCCACCTCCTGGCTACCCGCCTTAATTTCCATCGCTGTCATCCGGGCCATGGGTCCCTTGGTGACAGCCCTGATTGCCGCTGGAAAGGTGGGGTCCAGTATTGGAGCGGAAATTGGGTCCATGAAAGTGACTGAGCAAATTGATGCGATGGAAGTTTCCGCCACTAACCCGTTTAAATTCTTGGTGGTATCGCGAGTCCTTGCCAGTACGTTTATGATTCCCGTATTGGTGCTTTACACGGATTTTGTGGCCCTGTTGGGAGCCTTTGTTAATGTTCATGCAAATGAAATGACAAGTTTAAGCACGTTTTTTGTACAGGTATTTGATGCCTTATCATTTCTGGATATCACGTCTTCTTTAGTTAAGTCGGTTATTTTCGGGTTTACCATTGGAATCGTTGGTTGTTATAAGGGATATAATTCCACCAAAGGTACCGAAGGAGTAGGTAAGGCAGCCAATTCCGCTGTGGTCATGGCCATGTTTTTAATTTTCATAGAGGAGTTACTCTCCTTACAAGTAACTAATTTCTTTAGACAACTGTAACATGATAGAATCGGTAGTACAGGCACGGAACCTGGTAAAATCATTTGATGACCTGCACGTTCTCAGAGGAGTTGATCTGGATTTATTCCGGGGTGAGAACCTGGTAGTATTAGGGAAATCAGGTAGTGGTAAGTCTGTCCTGATTAAAATCATGGTAGGACTGCTTACTCAGGATGAAGGATCTGTGAAGGTGTTAGGGCAGGAAGTCAAAGATCTGAATTCTAGGCAACTTAATGAACTGCGGCTGAAAATAGGTTTTTCATTTCAGGCCAGTGCCCTTTACGATAGCATGACGGTCAGGGAAAACCTGGAGTTTCCCCTGGTACGAAATGTAAAGAACCTGAGTAAGCAGGAAAAGGATAAAATGGTGGAAGAGGTTCTGGACAGTGTAGGGCTCTTGCAAACCATTAATCAAATGCCTTCTGAACTTTCGGGTGGACAGCGCAAAAGAATTGGAATAGCCCGAACGCTCATTCTTCAACCCGAAATAATGTTGTATGACGAGCCTACCGCAGGTTTGGATCCCATTACTTGTATGGATATCAATAATTTGATCAATCAGGTGAATGAGAAATACAAGACTACTTCCATCATTATAACCCATGATCTCACTTGTGCCAAAGTAACCGGTGATCGCGTGGCCGTTTTATTGGATGGTACTTTTGGTGCCAGTGGAAAATTTGAAGAAGTATTTGAAAATGCCGAGGATGGCAGAATTAAATCATTTTATGACTATAATTTCATTAAGCAATGAGAAATGACAATAAAAAATCGGTTACTGTTGGCATTTTTGTGCTGATAGGTATCATCATTTTGGTTACCGGCATACTAACATTAGGAGCGCAGCAAAAGGCCTTCGTGAAAAGCATTCGGGTCTCTGCTGTTTTTGATGACATTGGAGGGCTCCAGACCGGTAATAACGTTTGGTTTTCTGGTGTTAAAATCGGGACCGTAAAGAAAATTAATTTCTATGGGGAATCTCAGGTGGAAATTGAAATGAATATTGAGGCTTCGGCCGTAGATTATATCAAGAAGAATTCCAAAGCTACGATCAGTTCCGATGGTCTTATAGGCAATAAGATCATTGTTATTTATGGAGGAACAGGGCAGGGGCCATCTGTTGAGGAAGGAGACCAGCTGACGGCGGTCATGCCGTTGGATACCGACAGAATGATGGAGACCTTACAGGTAAATAATAATAATTTGGTATCCATTACCGAAGATTTAAAGGTGTTAACTGAAAAAATTGCCAACGGAGAAGGAATCGTAGGGGCGGTCCTTACCGATAGCATGTTGGTGAAAGATTTTAAATTGATGATGAGCAATTTGCAGCGAACGGCTGCAAACAGTACCCAAATGACTTCAGAACTAGCAACCTTTTCCAAAGGGCTGAATCAAAAAGGGGGGCTTATTGATGATTTGGTGAATGATACGATCATTTTTGAAAGTTTGAAAACCACCATTCAAGGGCTGGAAGCTACCGGCGAGGAAATAAATAGTGCCGCCGAGAGTTTCAAAAAAGTTAGCGAAAACCTGAATCAAACCAATAATGCAGTAGGAATGCTGCTTAATGACGAGGAATTTGCGTCCTATCTAAAAAACACCATGGTGAACCTGGATACCGGTACGGTTCTTCTAAACGAAACGTTAGAAGCCATGCGGTACCATTGGCTGTTTCGGGGGGGCTTCCGAAAAAGAGACAAAGCTCAAAATAAAACCGAGTAAGGCTAATTAGAACTGAATCGGTTTTCCTTTGAAATTTGATAAAAAAACGTATATTAGAGGCAGTGGAAAATCGAATCCATTACAACATTTAAATCCTTTTTTTCATTAAACCAACACAACTCATGGCTTATGATCCGTATCAAATAAAAAAGAAATTACCATCTTCTCAAGGGGATCTGACTTATTGGAGTCTGGAGGCCCTACAGAATCAAGGATACGCAATCAACAAATTACCCTTTTCCATCCGGATTCTTTTGGAAAATGCATTGCGAAATTTTGATGATTTCGCCATTACCAGAGAAAATATAGAGACCCTGCTTAATTGGAAACCGGAAGTCTCTGATAAAGATATTCCCTACAAACCGGCGCGGGTGTTGATGCAGGATTTTACGGGGGTACCTGCAGTAGTAGACATTGCCTCCCTGAGGGCCGAGGCGGTAAGAAAAGGGAAAGACCCCGAAAAAATTAATCCACTTATCCCGGTAGATTTGGTAGTCGATCACTCCGTCCAGGTGGATTTTTTTGGCACCAATTATTCATACAAACGGAACGTTGACGTAGAATACGAGCGTAACGGAGAGCGGTATGAATTTTTAAAGTGGGCTCAGAAGTCTTTTAATAATTTTTCCGTAGTTCCTCCCGGGATGGGCATTTGCCACCAGGTCAATTTGGAATACCTCGCTCAGGGGGTCATTTCCAGGGATGGGAATGTTTTTCCAGACACACTGGTTGGAACGGATTCGCATACCCCAATGGTCAACGGAATAGGCGTAGTCGGATGGGGAGTAGGTGGAATTGAGGCCGAAGCCGCCCTTCTAGGCCAACCTATATATTTTATCATGCCGGAAGTAGTAGGACTCCGGCTTACTGGGGCTCTTCCTTTAGGGACTACCGCCACGGACATGGTGCTTACCATTACCGAATTGCTACGAAAGCAAGGGGTGGTTGGCAAA
>JAWLFL010000223.1:0-6400 GCA_041685605.1 Cyclobacterium sp.
TGAAAAAATATAAGGAGTATAAACAGGTAGCGTATCCCAAGATAGGGGAGGATATATTGGCTTTTTGGAAAAGCCACCAAATTTTTGAAAAATCAGTTGAGAACAGGGAGGGAGCCCCCAGCTACACCTTTTATGAAGGGCCCCCTTCCGCCAATGGCACCCCGGGCATTCACCATGTGATGGCCAGAGCCATCAAAGATGTCTTTTGCCGATATAAAACGCTGAAAGGGTTTCAGGTCAAACGTAAAGGGGGCTGGGATACCCATGGCCTCCCCGTGGAACTTCAGGTAGAGAAGGAGCTGGGCATTACTAAAGAGGATATCGGGAGCAAAATTTCCGTAGAGGCCTACAACCAGAAATGCCGGGAAACGGTCATGCGCTTTAAGCATGAATGGGATGATCTGACCGAAAAAATTGGGTATTGGGTAGATCTCGATGATCCGTACATTACATTCGATGCAAAATACGTCGAAACCTTGTGGCACCTGCTGAAGAAATTGTACGACAAGGATCTTCTATATAAAGGCTACACCATCCAACCTTATTCTCCGGCAGCAGGAACCGGTCTTAGTTCACACGAACTCAACCAACCCGGTTGCTACCGGGATGTGAAGGACACTTCCATCACCGCTCAATTCAAGGTTCGCGGGGAAGAAAATCTCTACATCCTTGCCTGGACCACCACTCCCTGGACCCTTCCTTCCAATTCAGCCCTGGCCATAGGGGAGAAACTGGATTATGTGAAAGTTCGAACCTTCAATCCTTATACCTTTGAACCGCAAACCGTTATTCTTGCAAAGGAAAGGATGTCGACCTACTTTCACCCAGATGGTTCCAAGTTGGACTTGGAAACCTACAAGCCTGGCGACAAAATTATCCCTTACCGGATCGTAGAACAGCTCAAGGGCAAGGACTTACTAGGACTGAAATACGAACAACTATTTCCCATACCGGAATTGGCCCTTCCAGATCCGGCATTTTCGGTCATCGCAGGGGATTACGTGACCACCGAAGACGGTACCGGAGTTGTCCACCTGGCCAAAGCCTTTGGTGCCGACGATTTCAGAACCCTGACCCAGCAAAATATTCCCGGTATATTTCTCCGGGACGACCGGGACCAGGAAATTCCTGTGGTGGACAAGAAAGGGAAATTTCTTTCCGTAGTGGGCCGGTACCTGAAAGCCAAAATGGCGGAGCACGACATTCAGGCTCATAAGCCAATGGGGGAAGATGACTTTTTTGTCAAAAATTATGCATTGGATGACGAAAATGATAAATCCTATAAAAGTACGGATGTCATCATTTCCATTATATTAAAAAATGAAAACAAGGCGTTTAAGGTAGAAAAATACAGACACAGTTACCCTCACTGCTGGCGTACCGACATGCCTATCTTGTACTATCCACTGGAAAGCTGGTTTATCAAAACGACGGTTTATAAGGATCAGTTGGTAGCCCATAACCGAACCATCAACTGGAAACCGGAATCCACCGGAACCGGCAGGTTTGGCAACTGGCTCGAAAATCTCGTGGACTGGAATCTCAGCCGCTCCCGGTATTGGGGTACTCCTTTGCCTATCTGGAGAAACGAAGCGGGTACCCAAACCAAATGCATCGGGTCGATTGCCGAATTGGAAGCAGAAATCGAGCAGTCCATAGCTAAAGGCTACATGCAGGAATCGCCCTTTAAAGGGAAAGAGCCGGATTTGCACCGCCCATATGTGGACGATATTGTATTGGTGGCGGAAAATGGAGACAAACTATTTCGTGAAGCTGACTTGATTGACGTTTGGTTTGACTCCGGAGCCATGCCTTATGCCCAGTGGCATTATCCTTTTGAAAACGAAGCACAATTTAAGGCCAATTACCCCGCCGATTTTATTGCAGAAGGAGTCGACCAAACCCGGGGTTGGTTTTTTACCCTCCACACCCTGGCGGTAATGCTTTTTGACAGCGTGGCTTTCAAAAATGTCATCGCCAATGGACTGGTACTGGATAAAAATGGAAACAAAATGTCCAAGCGCCTGGGTAACGCCGTGGATCCCTTTTTGACGTTAAAGGAGTTCGGTCCCGATGCTTTGCGCTGGTACATGCTCAGCAATGCCAACCCCTGGGACAACCTGAAGTTTAATCAGGAAGGAGTGGCCGAAGTACAGAGACGGTTTTTTGGAACGCTTCAAAACACCTATAATTTCTTTGCCCTTTACGCCAACCTGGATGACTTTGTCTACCGGAAGGATACGAAGATTCCAGTAAAAAACAGACCGGAACTGGATCGATGGATCCTTTCCAAACTGCAATCGCTGATCCGGGAAACCGGGGATGCGTATGAAGCCTACGACGTTACACCGGCCACCCGTGCCATTATGAGCTTTACCGTGGACCAGCTGTCTAACTGGTATGTGCGGCTGGCCAGAAAACGCTTTTGGAGAGGAGACATGAATGCCGATAAGCAGGCTGCTTACGAAACCCTGTACGAATGCCTCGAGATGCTGTCCAAGTTAATGGCTCCTGTGGCACCTTTTTATGCCGATTGGCTTTACCAAAACCTTACCGAAAGCCTTGATAAAAGCCCCCTTTCGGTACACTTGACAGACTGGCCAACCATGGAGGATGAACTAATCAATGGGCAATTGGAAAACAGCATGCAACTGGCTCAGGAGATCTCTTCTCTGGTACATTCGCTGAGAAAAAAAGAGAAACTGAAAGTAAGGCAACCCCTTCAGAAAATCCTCATTCCGGTGTTACAAGCGGAAACGCAAGCCTACATCCAACACGTGGAAGAGTTGATCAAATCCGAAGTTAATGTCAAATCCATAGACTACATCGACGATACCTCTGGTATTCTGGTAAAAAGTATCAAACCCAATTTTGCCCTTTTGGGAAAAAGATTCGGTCCGAAAATGAAACTGGTCAACCAGGCGATTCAAAAATGGGGTAAGCAAGAAATTGCCCGTGTCGAGAAAGACGGTCTGATGACAATGGCCCTCGATGGATCTGAGGAAATCATTACCCTGGAAGAGGTATTGATACAATCCCAGGATATTCCGGGGTGGTCGGTAGCCAGTGATAACGGACTGACGGTAGCACTAGATGTGACCCTCACTACTGAATTGAAGGAAGAGGGAATTGCCCGGGATTTTGTAAACAGGATCCAAAACCTGAGAAAGGATCTCGGTCTGGAAGTTCAGGATAAAATTCGTATCAAAGCGGCCGCATCCGATCAACTGGTAAGCGGTGCATTGAACCATTTTTCGGACTATATCCAAACCGAAACCCAGGCCTTAGCATTGCAAATGGAAAACGAATTAAATAATCCAACCGTACTGGAAATGGATGAGTACACACTCTCCGTTACCATAGAGAAAGTTTAGCTATGAACTATTTGAAGTATTTTGGCATCACCCTTATTGTGATCCTCCTGGACCAGGCAGTAAAAATGCTGGTGCATAATGGTATGGATTTCGGCACCGTAGGGCAAATCAAGGTTTTTGGAGATTGGTTTAAACTGCACTATACCACCAATCCAGGCATGGCATTTGGCATGCAACTGGGTTCGGAATATGGAAAGTTAATCCTTACTAGTTTTCGGTTGATTGCCATGTTTGGGATTGGCTATTACCTGTATGCCCTAATCCAAAAAAAGGCGCACCCGGGATACATCGTCTGCATATCCATGATTTTAGGCGGAGCAGTTGGAAATTTAATTGACAGTGTGTTTTACGGGGTTTGGTTGGGAAATGCGCCCTTCGATGCCCCCAGCCCCTGGTTTCACGGTCAGGTAATCGACATGTTTTACATTGATATCTGGGAAGGCTTTATTCCGGAATGGGTCCCATTGATGGGGGGAAGCTACACGGCACTCTGGCCCATTTTTAACATTGCGGATGCCTCCATTTTCGTCGGCGTGGCGATCATTCTACTCTACCAGAAAAGGTTTTTTGAAGAAAATGATGCCAATGAAGAGGAAGAAGACGAGGTGCAGCGGCAATTTATCGATGAAAAGAAAGCATAGGAACTTTTAAGGTAATTTAAGTGATTCCCAGTCAAGGTAATTCGCTGTTACAATAGTTTTGACAAAAATATAATCAAGATTGATTTCACAGTTCATTACTCAAAACCCATTATTCCTCATCACCTCAGTTTTTTTGTCTGGTCTTTATGCTTCAGCAGGGATTTTATCTGTGTAATTGCCATTTGATTCAATTGTGTCAAACGTTCCGGTTGTTCCATCCCCTGATGGATCAGCATGGCATTGACACCTGTCTGCCGAACAGGCAGGCTTTCCATATTGGAGAGCACCACCAATTGCTCCAGCGAGGCATAATCTCTGATATTCCCTTTTAGATCAGGGTTTTGATCGCGCCATTGTTTAGCCGTTTTACCAAACAGGGCGACATTCAATACATCTGCTTCATTGGGATAGATGAAGGAAACCTGCTGTTTTGAGAGTTTTTCAGGAATCAGGTTTTCTTTGATAGCATCTGTGTGGATATGGTAGTTTACTTTGGCTAGTGTGCGCTGGAAGCTCCATTCGAGTTGGTAGCGATTACTTTCTTCTTGTTTGAGCCGCTGGTATTCTTTAATTAGGTATAATTTAAACTCAGCACTAATCCATGAGGCAAATTCAAAAGCAATATCTCTCTGGGCATATGTACCACCCCCTCTGCCCAGCTTGTTGATGAGACCAACAGCTTGGGTACGCTCAATCCACTTGCTTGGGGAGAGTGTAAAACTATTGCTGCCCGCCTCAAATAAAAAGGAGTCGAATTCGACCCCATTAAAATTGGGGTTGTTGATTTTTTCCCAAAGACCCAAAAATTCAATAGTTCCCCTATTTCTAAGCCAGTTTTTGACCACATCCTTAGATTCCTTTGGGTTCTTGAAAGAAGCGATATCAGTTAATGAAATAAATTCTTGCTCTGCCTCATTTAAAACATTAATCTCAACCTGCTTGACTTTTATCGTATTTACTTTTCTGCTCATCTCAAAATCTACTTTTAATTTTACCGAATTCGGTAAAATTAATATCCCTGTTGTAGAGCGACTCCCATTCCCCAAAGTATTCAATGGTGCCTTTCAGGCTCAACCACTTAATGATAACCACATCCTGCAGCTGACTTCTGCCTATGTCCGCCAGGGAAATATAGTCGTCTCCGTCCTGAGATAAAACGTTGACCTCTACTCCTTCAATAGTTATCTTCTTGTTTTCTGCCATAAGTCGTTCACTTTGAAAAACTTTCAGAAATGATAATTTCAGGGTTCAATGATCTCTTCATGATCAGTACGCTTTCCTTTCCATTTGTATAAACTCTCGATGAAGGTCTAACTAGAACCGAATGGTTACAAAATTCCTTACCGTACCAGCAAAAACGATCCCGATTTCGTCTCCTGGCTGCCATCCGGTGCCGTATAGGAAAGCCGGTATACGTAGTCTCCTGCCGGAGCCGCCTTGCCCTGATAATATCCGTTCCATCCCTCGGACTGTTCGTCTGAGGTGTAAAAAATCACTTCTCCCCATTTATTAAAAACCCAGAATTCAAGTCCGTCTATTTTAGCGAAAACGGGGAAGTAATGGGTATTGCTACCATCGGAAGCATCGGGAGTGAATCCATCGGGCATACGAACTTCAAAAGCCAGAATGGTTACCTCCCGGGTAAATTGAGCAGTACAGCCATTCCCATCAACCAGCTCCAGACTCACCGTAAACGTGCCTTTTTGCCGGTATTGATGCGTGGGGCTGGCAGCTGTGCTCTGGTTACCGTCCCCAAAGTCCCATAAAAATGCCGTAACGTTCCCGGTAAACCCAGCATCAAACTCGATTGGATCTCCTATAAAAAATTCCGCGGCGGATGCGTTTCCGGGACCCGAAAAGTCAAAACTGGCATCCAGTACATAGGGAAGCACTTCCACTTCCTGACTGGAGGAACAGCCTATTTCATCCTGAACGGTAACCGAATAGGTTCCCGGTATGACGCTGACCATGGTGAATCCATCATCCGCTACTTCCCCTCCTGTCCATTGAATTTCAACGGCATCCGCTTCCTCCTCCAAAATCACCAAAAAGGTGGTTTTTAACCCCGGCTCACCGCAAATCACCTCTGTAGAGGAAGCGATCGTAAATTCCGGAGGCTTCGGAGACGCAATGGTAAAGGTTTCTTCCCGGGTGCACCCGGAGCTGTTGGAAATAACTACGGAATAGGATCCGGGCCCAATATTCTCAAGGGTTGCTGTGGTGGCTCCGTTAGACCAGGCATAGGTAAGCAAGGCCGGATCTCCATCCGGTACGATAGCGATGGATGCCGTTTCCGGATTTTGGCAGCTTTGCACAGGCGTAACCTCCGAGGCATAGGAAAGCGTTTCCACCCCTGCTACCTCAAAAGAACGTTCTTGTAAGCAA
>JAWLFL010000224.1:0-6400 GCA_041685605.1 Cyclobacterium sp.
GTTTTTGCCCTTACTTCCGTTTTTCCTGGCCATGATCCTGGGATTGATCGTGATTACCTTAATTCCGGAGTTGACACTCTGGCTTCCCGGTTTGTTCGGGTTATAAATAGACCTCTTTTAATAAAAAAACCGCTGCGAATCCCCATTGCAGCGGTTTTTTTATTTCCGGAATTGTGTAGCACGAAAACAGTTCCTGGATGTATTTTTTGAGGTTGCTATTTTTCTGTTAGCATATGTAAGAAGGAAAAGGCCTAATTGCAATACAGTAAAGTCGCGTTCATTTTAAACAAAGGATAATATTATGCAAGCACTCCAGGTTCTACCGGTGCTTCAATTAATTTTTCAGGTGTAATTGGTAATTCCCGCATGCGCTTGCCAGTAGCATTAAAAATAGCGTTGGCGACGGATGCCGCCACACTGGTGATTCCCAATTCCCCAATTCCTTTCATGCCCATCTCGTTGGCAATTTTATCTTCTTCCGGCAGGAAAATAACTTCTACGTTTGCCATATCCATTGTTGTTGTGGTTTAAGATCAAATCGTCTAATTCCTACTATTTCAGACAACAATTAAGCCAGTGCCAACACATAATTATGATGGTTCTCAGAGGAAAGGGGTTCTAAAAAATGCCTGAAATTCATTTGAGGACTGAAATGAAGTAAAAAACGATGTTTGAATTTATTTTGATTCAGGCTTATCTCGGCCGATTTTTATCCTTTTATTCAGATGTTGGCAGGCAAACTGGTGGGATAAATGTTACAATACCAGCAGAAAAAACCACAGTGTTCCGAGGGGTTGCTTCCCGACCGTAGTCAGAAATGTTGGATTCAGTTTTTTGAATACCTTTATGAGGGGAATCGTAGTAAAGAACGAAGGCCTGACCTTGGCTCGAAAAATAGCCATGCTTTTCCCTTCCCAGTCCCGCAATATGCCAGGTAATTTTCCAATTACGGATAGTTATCAGGTGGAATTATACATCGATTTACTGCGTTCGGACGATTCAGAAATAAAAAAAGCCCGGAAGAAATTTCCGGGCTTTTATTAAGTTAAAGGGGGTGATTTTATTCCTCCGTGCTGGTATGGTTGCCATCCACCGTAGTAAGGGGCGGTACGTTATTTTCAAAGCCTGAATAGCCTTTATTTTGATTGATGATACCTTTTGTATTGGTATTGATGGCATTGGCCGGGATAGGCCACAAAACATGGTAAGGGCTATAGGTATAGGTATCTCCATGTCGGGTAAATACACCCTTATTGTAGTAATCGGTGAATTCCATGATTCTGTCATACAGAAAATTATCCTCCGAGAAGTTTTCTGCGGAATAAGTCTTCCCATTGTAGGCTTGTATTCCGGTATTGGCAAAGATATAAGCCATACGGGTCAACTCCGTTTTCCGGGGCTCCTCGTAGTACAACTCTCTTGCTCTCGCATCCAGAATAGTCCCAATATTCAAGTCTTCAGGACCATAAGGAGCTGCCCCGGCACGGGTTCTGACAGCGTTTACGTCGGCTGCAGCATTTGCCAGGTCACCTTTCCATACATAGGCCTCGGCTCGAAGCAGGTAGGTTTCGGCAAGCCGGAAAATGTACCAGTCACTATGGCCACCGCTAGGCCGTATCCGTTGAGGATCGGGAATAAACAACTTGTAATGTGGCCAGGAAAACCAGCTTCTGATGGTGTCGACTACCAATACCGTTCCCTCCTCATTTCTGAATTGAAGGGGTTGACCATAATACTCGTCCCCTTGGTCTATCAGGTCCGGATTATTGTATACCATGTCAGTCATATCCATCCAGTTTCCAGGGGCATGCCGTAGGTCGTTTTCATCGTCCCAGATCATGCTTTGGTGGTACCAGGTACCCCGCAGACGACCGATTCCCCTTCCATATTTGGTAACATGGTCGATGTCGATGCCTGGTTGATCAATGGTTCCTCTGTTTCCATTTGGCGTATTGATATTGGTAATCCAGAAGGGTACCGCCTGCCGCATGGAGGACATACCACCGGAATTTCCGTCGGTATCCAAACGGTCCATAACCATTAAAATAGCTTCGGTATTAGCGTTCAGGGATTTGTTTTCCGGACGGTGCAGATCCCAAATCAAGTTTCTTTCCGGATCATTTCCGGTGGAACCGAATCTATCCGTCATCAGTGCATGGGTTCCCCCATCGATCAACCTGCTGGCAGAAGCGATGGCATCATCAAATTCTCCCAACGCCAGATTGACTTTAGTCAACAGATGCTGTACGGCTCCTTTTGGTACCTGTCCACGGTCCATCACTTCTGGCACCCAGGGTTCTGCCCATTCCAGGTCTTCTTTCATTTTCCGGAGTATGACTTCCCGGTCTGTGGTATAGAAATCCAATCTTGGCTCCAGTATCTCCTCCAGAATCAACGGTACATCGCCAAATTGATTGGTTAACCGGTAATACCGCATCGCCCGGTGAAAATACGCCGTACCCAGGATATGGTTGCGTTCTTCCTCGGATTCGTAATCGGTGGGATCATCGATCCGGGAGATCACCGTATTAGCGTATTTGATACCATTATATCCCTCAAACCAATACCAGCCAATTTTATTGGTGTTAGTACTGTTCAGGTTGGCGTCAGGGGTTATTAACAGGTTCATGTCCTGTGCCGGTCCGGATTTATCGGTGGTACCCTCTATCGCCACCTCCGTGAAAATATGTTCGGTTAATATGGGAGGTCCATCTCCGGTATACTCGTGACGCAGGTTTCGCTCACAGGCGACCAACGCCCCCCATAGTCCGCTGGCAGCGTTAAAGGTATTTTCAGGTGCGTAAAATGAAAGCGGTTTGGGTTCCAGCCAGGATTCATCGCACCCTGTTGTCGTTAGCATCATACCTGTAGCCAACAGGCCCAGATAAAATGAAGATCTTTTTATGTTAATTTTCATGATTAATTCTTTTAAATAGTCAACCATTAAAGCGTCAAATCAAGTCCCAGGGTAAAAATTCTAGGCGTTGGTCCTCCGGATTCAGGGTCCCAAAAGTTCATTTCCGGGGCATAGAAACCTACATTTCGGACGTTCATGTAAAGCCTTAAATTCTGAATTTTCGCTCTTTCCAGGATAGTTTGCGGAACGGTGTAGGCCATGGAAATATTTTCCAATCGCACAAAAGACCTGCTCTGGTACACATTGAAACCACCGGCTCCACCTTCACTGGAATACAGCCTGGCCCATTCATTGCTTGGGTTTTCCTCCGTCCAGTAGGGCAGGATGTAGGAATTAGATCGATCCAAAAAGCCCTGTCGGTTTTTTCGTTGGTTAAAGGTACCAATATGACCTAAGTAGGCATACATCATAAAGGATACATCGAAATTTTTCCATAATTTAAATTCATTTCTCATGCTCCACCGGGATCTGGGCTGACTGAAACCCAGGAACTGCCTGTCGTCATTGGTGTACAATCCGTCGCCATTGACATCTTCGATTTTAAAATCACCTGGTTTTACCCCATAATCGGCGGCTTCATCAGCCTCAGGGGTCTGCCAGATGCCATCGGTTTTGTAATTCCAAACGGCATCAATGGCCCGGTCGATAAACCAACGATTGCCAATATCATCTAATTCTTCCCCATTTTCATCCAGGTCACCATACAGACTAACAATACGGTTTCGATTCATCTGAAAATTAAGATTCGCTCTCCAGGTTACATTCGAACGATTAACCAGTAGACTGTTTAGGCTGACCTCAACACCACGGTTTCTCACTTCACCCAGGTTGTCATACACAAAGTTGAAACCCAGGATGTCCGGAAGGCTTCTTTCCACCAAAAGATCGGTAGTAGACATATCGTATACTTCAATGGTACCGTCCAAAATGCTATTAAACAAGGAGAAATCCAGTCCCAGGTTGGTAGAGGTTGTTTTCTCCCAACGCAGGTTGGAGTTTTGCATGGTGTTGACATACAATTGACTAACAAAATACAATTCACCACTGGGTCTTTGGTAGAAATACTTACCGGTTTGCAAATTGGATAGGGCGGCATACCGACCGATATCCCTGTTTCCATTCACTCCCCAGGAAGCCCGTAACTTACCATAATCCAACCAGGGAATGTTAACGAAGTCTTCATCCGTAAACAACCATCCGAAAGCAGCAGAGGTAAAGGTAGCCCTTGGATTACTCTGACCAAAAGCTGAATAACCGTCTCTACGAACGGAAAGGGTGGTGATGTACTTGTCAGAATAAGAGTAAATAAGTCTTCCCATCAAGGCATCAGCGGTATGTTGCTGGTCATTGCTTGAAATGATGGGGTTGATACCGGCTCCAATATTATGGTAACCCAGGCGATCATGCGGCTCAAATCCTACATTTTGCATGCTGTTGTCCCAGCTTTGGAATTTTTCCGCATTTGCCAGGAGCGTTACGTCAAAATTGTGAACTTCATTGAAGTTTTTATTCCAGCTAAGGATGTTATCCACCTGCCAGAAATATACCTTCCGTTGCCTTCTACTTGCTCGTCCGCCCATGTTTTCAAAATCCTGGTGAGCAGCCATTTCGTGATTGTACCGCTCGTAAAACTCATACCTGGGGGTGAAATTGGTTCGGAATTTGATCCCGAATGGAAGCTCAATAGCTGCGAATAGGGTAGAATTGATCGTGGTTTCTTTTTGTAGACGATCGGTGTAGCTGGGCGTGTAATAGGGGTGGCGACCCCCACTCACTTCCTCATTGGGCCGGAATCTCAGGCTGACCCCATCTTCCAGAAAAGGTTCTGCCCAGGGAGAAAGATTGACCATATTTCCCCAGGATACAGGGATCTGGCTTTCGTCCCGGTCAGCAAATTGGGTGTTCATACCTACCGTCAACCAGTCGTTGACATTGCCCTCTATGTTGAACCTGCTTCGGATGGTAGTGAATTTATCCCCAACGATCAAACCTTCATTGTCCAGGTAACCCATGGACCAGTAATATTGAAAATCCTCGCTTCTACCGGAAAGGCTTACTGTATGGTCTTGTCGCAAGCCATTCTGAAACATCATATTGTACCAATTGACGCTCTCTCCAGCCTTGTAATTGGCGATTTCAAGCGGTTGCATGTTTAAGCGCTGCAACCAAACCGTTTCCGGGTCTCCGTCTGATCCGTCATAATCCAGCCAGGTTTCCAGGGAAATATCTGAAGGAAGGGTGTTGGGGTTTGAAAAGCGGTAGGGTTCAAAACCGCCCGCATTGATACTCTCCATCACATCTTCTCTCCAGGACAAAAAGCCTTGCGGCCCGTACACGGGCTCGTTTTTTGCCATGGTCGCCAGACCCCAGTTGGTGTTTATTTTAACCTGAGGTTTACCTAAAGCTCCTTTTTTGGTGTTGACCAACACTACCCCGTTGGCAGCTTTGGCACCAAATACGGCGGCCGAACTGGCATCTTTCAACACGTCGATGCTTTCAATATCGTTGGGATTAATATCGGACAATTGCCCATAATAAATGGCACCGTCCAATACGATCAGTGGACTAGAACCGGCATTCAGTGAGGTTCTACCCCTTACTTCCAGGCTACCACCCCCTTTTGCAGAGGTGTTCAGTCCTACATTCAGACCGGCAATATTTCCCCGAAGTACATCCTGTACGGAATTGGGGTTTTCATTTTCCAGGCGGGTAGCGGTAACCGATGAAACCGCACCTGTTAAATCCCGCTTCCTTGCCGTACCATAACCAATGACAACTACCTCTTCCAGAGAAGCCGTGTCCATAAGTAAGGTAACATTGATCTCAGAACGATTGCCCACCGCAATGGTTTGGGATACAAATCCCACATAGGAGTAGGTCAATTCTGCATCTTCAGCTACTGAAATCGAATAACTTCCATCAATATCCGTTACCGTACCTGTGCCGGTACCGGCAATGAAAACGGTAACACCCGGAATGCCTTCTCCGGATTCATCGGTAACGACACCCGAAACCGTAACGTCTTCGGCATTTACAGTTTCCTCCAAAGAGGACAGGCCTGTGGGATGTACCCCCCTGGGATGATCCACCGCTGCATTTGCAAATCCGGTCGAAATCATCCACAGGCTGATCCAAAGGAAGTAGCCCATCCGGCTAGCTCCTTTTAAATCATACGCTAGTAAGATTTTTTTCATTTTATTTGGGTTTTAATTATTTATACATGGAAAGCACTTTACTTCCCTATACCGGTGACGAATCAGGTCTTCTTTTCACCAATACGGTGCCAACATAGGTATATTTAATATAACATGCAATCGGTTTCATACGTATAAAAATCTAATATTGGGAAAAATTATATTTTAAAAAATTAGTAAATTGATTAGTTGCCAAATAAAATTACTTAAAATTTATAATAAAAATTTAGGTTTTAATCCGAATGAACCTTTTTTTCATGAAATTCAAAATTTGGTATTGATTTATATG
>JAWLFL010000225.1:0-6373 GCA_041685605.1 Cyclobacterium sp.
GCTTACCTTTTCTTCCAGAAATCGTTTCAGCTCTTTCATCAGGTCAGTGCCACTTCCATCTCGCCACCCTGGGTTCCATCAAACCATTTTAAGTAGACAATGTCATTTCGTTTATCAGAAAGGTGCCAATCAAAGCACTTGATATGAGCTAATTTAACCAGATTGTCCGCTTCCGGCTGGTACAGGCAAATATCAAAATCAGGTATTTGAGCCATTTCTGTGGTGTTCCACTTTTCCAACAGCAGGCCCTCTTCCAATACAATCACCTTTTTTCCAAAAATATGGTCATCCATCACGGAGGGTATTCCATCTTTTCTCCTGAACTGGTAGCACTCCGGTCCAAAAATAATCTGCTTATACAGCTTCCCTTCAATCAGCTCCGACTCGGGGGATACCTGCTTCCATTCGGACTTATTTTCCATCACGGGCGAGGAGGTGCTAAATCTGGCCAAAAGGGTAGATATAAATGAAAAAAAGTAGGTGACTCCAATGAATAATATACCAAAGGTAGCCAAAACCGGATAGGTTAAAACAAAGATGGCATTCCAAATGAACTTGAAAAACCTATGAAAGAAATGTTCGATTGTGTTCATGCATTGCCAAAGACGGTAACAAAATTAAAGTAAATAGGGCAAACAAACAAAAATACCCACAAGGGTCATAAAATTGGCCACCAACTGCGTTCCGATCACACATTCTCGACTGATTTACCTACCTTTGCAGCCTGAAAACACCTTTGCCCCATGAGTTTGATTCAAGAGATTGCAAAAAGAAAAACCTTTGGTATCATCGCACACCCCGATGCAGGAAAAACCACCCTCACCGAAAAAATGCTGCTGTTTGGAGGAGCGATAAAAACGGCCGGTGCTGTAAAATCCAATAAAATCGATACCGCTACCAAATCCGATTGGATGGAAATTGAAAAACAGCGGGGAATATCAGTAGCAACCTCAGTGATGGGTTTTGAATACAAAGGACAAAAAATAAACCTTTTAGATACGCCCGGTCACCAGGACTTTGCGGAGGACACCTATCGGACCCTCACCGCAGTGGACTCGGTCATCATGGTCATTGACTGTGTCAAGGGGGTGGAGATACAGACGGAAAAATTAATGGAAGTCTGCCGGATGAGAAATACGCCGGTCATTTGCTTTATCAATAAGCTGGACCGGGAAGGACAAGACCCCTACGACCTGTTGGATGAGGTGGAGCAAAAATTAAACATCAAGGTGCGACCACTTTCCTGGCCCATTTCCATGGGTAAATCTTTTAAGGGCGTTTACAATCTCTACGACAAGCAACTAAACCTATTCACCCCTAGCCAGCGAAAAGTAAGCGATGACAGAATCATCATAGAAGACCTTAGTGATACCCATCTGGACGATATAATTGGCAATAACCTGGCAGAACAATTGCGGGAAGACGTGGAATTAATTGAGGGAGTTTATCCTGATTTTGACCCTAAGGAATACCTGGAAGGCAAGGTTGCGCCCGTCTTTTTCGGCTCTGCGGTCAATAATTTCGGTGTACAGGAAATGCTGGATACCTTTATTAAAATCGCCCCCGGGCCCAAAAGTCGGGTAACGGAGGAAAGAGAAGTAAAACCGGAAGAAGACCACTTTAGCGGGTTTATCTTTAAAATCCATGCCAATATGGACCCCAAACACCGTAATCGAATCGCTTTTTTAAGAATCTGCTCGGGAAGGTTTGAACGAAACAAGCCTTATAATCACGTAAAAGGAACCAAAGCCCTGCGGTTTTCAAATGTGACTTCCTTTATGGCACAGGACAAGGAGATCATAGAGGAGGCATTCCCAGGGGATATTGTCGGGCTTTACGACACCGGCAACCTGAAAATAGGTGATTCCCTTACGGATGGCGAAGCCTTACAGTTTAAGGGAATTCCCAGTTTCTCTCCGGAAATTTTCCGGGAAGTGGTGAACAAAGATGCCATGAAAACCAAGCAATTGGACAAAGGTCTGCAGCAGTTGATGGAGGAAGGTGTGGCACAATTGTTTACCTTTGAAATCGGTGCCCGAAAAGTAGTAGGTACCGTCGGTCAACTGCAGTTTGAAGTCATCCAGTTCAGGCTCAAGAACGAATACAACGCCACGGCGGATTTTGTACCCATGAATCTATACAAAGCCTGCTGGATCCATAGCAGCGATAAAAAGAAATTAGATGAATTTGTACGATCCAAACAACGGCATATTGCCCGGGACAAAGATGGGAAATTGGTATTTATGGCCGAAAGTAAGGCCTGGCTACAAATGGTTCAGGATAATTTTCCGGATATCGAATTTCATTACACTTCCGAATACTAAGCAAACGGTCCACTATCATGAAAAACCCATTCAATGTAATTTTTGAGGACAATCACCTCCTGGTCGTCAATAAGTCCGCTGGGGTATTGGTACAGGCAGATAAAACCGGCGACAAGACGCTGACGGATTATTGCAAGGATTACATCGCTAAAAAATACAACAAGCCAGGAGCCGTCTTTTTACATCCGGTTCACCGTTTAGATCGACCTGTAAGTGGCATCGTGGTTTTTGCCCGTACCTCCAAGGCCCTGGAACGCATGACAGCCCTCTTCAGAAAAAGAGAGGTACACAAAGTATATTGGGCCGTAGTCAAAAGGAAGCCATCCGAGGAAATGGCCAAACTGACTCATTGGCTGGTAAAGGACAGCGAAAAAAACCTATCAAAGGCTTACGATAAGGAAGTACCTGATGCCAAAAAATCCGAACTAGGCTATAAAAGAATGGGTAAATTAAATGACCACTGGCTGGTAGAACTTCGCCCGCAAACCGGCCGTCCCCATCAGTTGCGCGTCCAATTGGCGGCGATAGGCTGCCCCATAAGGGGAGATGTCAAGTATGGTTTTGCCAAACCCAATCCCGATGGAAGTATAAACCTACACGCCTTTCACCTGGTTTTTGTTCACCCTATCAAAAAAGAAAAACTATTTCTCAGAGCCGCGCTTCCGGAGGAGCCGTTTTGGGAACAGTTTTTGGAGTTTGAGCAATTAAAGACCGGCGACCGCCACTTGGATCAGACTTTTAGTGGCTGATAAGGTGGGGCATTAAATAATTTCTTATGCTAAAGCGATTCATACTATACATTTATTTTTTCCTGGTGGCAGTTTCCGCCTTTTCACAGGATGAAGGGGTCTTTTGGAAGATATCCGGCAAAGACCTGGAAACCTCCTCTTACCTTTTTGGCACTATCCATCTTATGTGTGAAGACGATTTTCAAATCAGTCAGCAGGTAAGCAAGCGCCTCGGGCTTGCCGAAGCCCTGGTCATGGAGGTAGATTTGGATGACCCGGCACTTTACGGGAGCATGATGGAAAACATGTACAATGAAGACGGTCAGAAGATCACCGATTTTTTATCCGAGAACGAGTATGAGAAAATCCGGGATTTTTTAAAAGAAAGAACGGGAATGGACATGGACCGAATGCAACGCATGCGGCCTACGATATTGATGTCTTTGATTTACCCTAACTTGCTCGAATGCGAAACCATGGCCTTTGAAAGCGAGCTGATGAAGCTGGCCAACGCTGAAAACATTTCGGTACTTGGCCTGGAATCGGTGGATGAGCAGTTGGCTTTTTTTGAGCAAATCCCGCTAAAGGAGCAGTACCGAAGTTTTTTTAATTACACCGAAAATCTGGAACAAGGAAAAGAAGAGTTTCGAAAACTTCTGTCTAGCTACCGGGAAGAAGACATAGCACAATTATTGGAATTGGTCACCGAAAGCCCCGAATACATGGATTACAAAGAAGTCCTGGTCGATCAGAGAAATGAAAACTGGATCGAGAAGATGGGCGCGATGATGCAAAAGGGAACGATGTTTTTTGCGGTGGGTGCCGGACATTTGGCCGGAGAAAAGGGACTGATCCGCTTGCTTAAAAAAGAAGGGTACTTACTGGAGCGTGTTTACCTATAGCGATCGATTAGTTATGCTTTACCGCTTAAAAAACGAATAAATCCCCCAAAGGCTAATTACTAACAAAAGACCAATTGCCGGATAGTGCCAGGAATAGGTGCCGGAGGCCAGAGCCTGTTGGATGCTACTGGCAAGGGTTCCCGTAAAAAAGGCCAGAAAAGTTCTTGGCAGCATTCCCAATAATCCGAACCAGACGACCCGCAGAAGCCCACTACCCAGCAAAGCAAAAAGCAGGTTGGAAATGGCAAAGGGAACCACGGGGCTAATCCTGACAAAAAACACCAGTTTGCCCATTTGGTCCTTTTTGCGTTCGATGATATCTTTTGCTTTTGGATAGGGTTTCAGTAAATGCTGCAAGCTATCCTTGTTTAAGAATCTCCCCCCACTATACCCCAAAACACTGGCCAGGCTGTAAGCCAGCACCAACAACAGAAATGCCTGCCAACCGAAAAGAAATCCGCTGAGTATAGCAAACAAGGTGGTGGGTATCAAGGCCAGCCCCATCAGGAGTGCGCCGGCGATTCCATACAACAATGCGGTATCTGCTGCCCACAAAGACGGAATGACAAATCCCCCCCAATTTTCATACAACCAATGTACGATCAGCAAACTTCCCAGGGAAGGGACCGTAGCGGTCCATAAAAAAGCAAGCAACACCCAGGGGTTTCTACGATAGATAACGGTCAATTGCTTGAAAATAGTGGGTTTTTTATTCATCTTTGAGCAAAGCTAAAAATAATACCAACTTTAATTCAATCCAACTGGAGCTTATACACCTTCGGGACAGAAATAAGCGCCAGCAAATTGGAAAATCATTCGCTACTTATGAAATTTGGAACCAAAGCCATTCATGCAGGTATTGAGCCTGATCCCAGTACCGGGGCGATCATGACCCCAATCTTTCAGACTTCCACCTACGTTCAAAAATCTCCGGGAGACCATCAGGGGTATGAATATTCCAGAACCCAAAATCCGACGCGAAAAGCATTGGAAAACAATCTGGCTGCACTGGAAAACGGCAATCATGGCCTGTGTTTTTCCTCAGGAATGGCGGCAATAGATGCTATTCTCAAACTTCTCAAACCTGGAGACGAGGTCATCAGCACCAATGATTTGTACGGAGGAACCTACCGGATTTTTACAAAGATTTTCTCCAACTACGGCATCCGCTTCCATTTTGTCAATATGGAAAACATGGAGCAGGTCAAACCGCTCATTAATAATAACACCCGACTGATTTGGGCCGAGACTCCCACCAATCCCATGATGAACATCATTGACATCAAGGCGTTGGCAGCGATCGCCAAAAATCACGGTATCCTGTTTGGGGTCGACAATACCTTTGCCACTCCTTTCCTTCAAAACCCACTGGATCTGGGTGCAGACCTGGTCATGCATTCGGTGACCAAGTACCTGGCCGGGCACTCGGATGTCATCATGGGAGCCCTTGTGGTGAAGGACAGTCAATTAGCAGAAAAGCTGGCCTTCATTCAGAATTCCTGCGGAGGGGTACCTGGACCTCAGGATTGTTTTCTGGTCCTCAGGGGCATCAAGACCCTGCACCTGCGCATGGAACGACACAGTCAAAATGGAAAAACCATTGCTGCCTACCTTAAAAATCACCCCAAAATAGAAAATGTCTACTGGCCGGGCTTTGAAGATCATCCCAACCATGCCACCGCCAAAAGACAGATGCGGGATTTTGGAGGCATGGTCTCCTTTACCTTAAAAAACAATCGGATAGCCGATGCCATCAAGGTGCTCGAAAGTTTTAAAGTCTTTGTATTGGCAGAATCTCTGGGTGGAGTCGAGTCACTATGCGGACACCCGGCCACCATGACTCATGCCAGCATTCCAAAAGAAGAGCGGGAAAAGGTGGGACTATCGGATTCGCTGATCCGGTTAAGCGTGGGAATAGAAGATGCCGAAGACCTGAAAAATGACATTGCCCAGGCCCTGGATACTATCTAAGCGATTAATGCAGCATTTTGACGAATAATTCGCGGCAGCTATCCGCTACGGATTGCGTGATTTCCTGATGGTCTTTTTGAACCTGAGTAAGTACCAACTGGTATTTTTTACTTACCTTTTCTTTCTGTCCGAGGAAACTCCCCAAATGCTGTAGCAGCAACTGATTTCTTTGCCAGCTTTCCAGTTGTTGGGACAATTCGCTGATTTGTAGGTGTACTTTGTCGGTAAAAATAGTGTTTAACCCAATACTTAAACGAATTTTTTCCAGAGCAGTGACCCTTTTTAAACCGTTGGAAATTTCATAAATGGTTTGAGGGTCCAGCCTTGATTTGGTGTCAAAATAAAAAAAATCCACCTCTTCGTTGATAATTTGGGTGGTAGCGGTATTAATAGTCAGCACCGACAAGCCTTCTGAAAAATGCCTGACCTGATGGTAAAGGTCTTCCCA
>JAWLFL010000226.1:0-6314 GCA_041685605.1 Cyclobacterium sp.
GGTTTAATTGCTCCCGAATATCCGAAGGAATTTCAGGCATCTCATCAAGCCCCTCCACTACCGCATCAATGTATAATCCGGAGCCTCCGGTAAGGATCAACAGCTCTTTTTCAGCAAACAGTTTGGTCAGTAGGCAAAGTGCTTCCCGCTCAAATGCGCTGACATCATAGGGCTCATGGATGGACTTATTTCCAATAAAATAATGAGTCGCTTTTTCCAGGGAATCGCGGTCCGGCTTGGCTGTACCTGCATTCATTTCCCGAAAAAATTGTCTACTATCCGAGGAAATGATGGCAGTATTAAATTTTTTGGCTAAATTTATGCACAAATCAGTTTTGCCTACTGCAGTTGGACCTGCGATGACCAAAAGTATTTTATCCAAGGAAGTCACTATTTGTCAGACCTAAACTAGAATCCCGAAGTTAAGGAATTTCATCCATGAAAAACAAAAAAGTCCTGATCGTAGACGACAATGCACTGAACCGCAGGGTTTTTGAAAACGTAATCGGACACAACTATTTTTTTGATTCGGCTTCTGATGGCATAGAAGCCATCGAAATGCTAAAGAATAACAGGTACGACATTGTCCTAATGGACATTCAAATGCCCAAGTTGGATGGTATTTCCTGCCTGAAAATTATCAGGGAAGAGGAAATTACGAATATTCCAGTGATCGCCATCTCCGCTTACTCCAACCAGGGCGACCGGGATTATTTTTTATCTACCGGGTTTGATGATTTCATTGCTAAACCCGTCAAGCCCAAAGATCTCCTGGAAACGATCCATTTTCACTTGCAGCCGGGAGTTAGAAGAGCCGGAATTACTGGCGCGGAAGCTGAGGAAAGCTCGGACTTTAACGAAGGGGTAATTGCGCAATTACTTAAATACCACACCATAGATAATATCAAAGCGGTGTACCATGATTTTCTGGACGAGGCGGAAAACCTCACCCAAGAGATCCGAATATTGGTAGATTCGGGAAAATTTGATGAAATTGGGGAGAAACTTCATATTTTAAAGGGAAATTCCGGTACTTTAGGGGTTTTGGTGATTTACAATGCTTCGGCAGGGTTTGTGAAAAAAATCAAACAGTCCAACCTGAAAGACCTGGAAGAAGATCTTGAAAATTTGGAATCGGGGCTAAAAACCTACCAGAAAATAATTGAGAACGATAAAATTTTTGCAAAATATGAGTGAACCCAAAAAAGTATTAGTGGCGGAAGACAGCTCAGTGATTATTAACTTAACGAAAAATGTGCTGTTATTTGAAAACTTTCATATCACGGCTGTGAAGAATGGCCAACAGGTTTTAGACAAGTTAGGAAAAGAAGATTTTGATCTGATTCTGATGGATATCAACATGCCAGTGATGGATGGGGTTGCCTGTACCAAAGCGATCCGCCAGCTTTCTGATCCCGCCAAATCAGAAGTTCCCATCATTGCCATTACCGGGAATTACAAGAATTTCACCTTGGACGACTTCAAGAAGGCAGGGCTAAACGATTATGTTCAAAAGCCCCTGGATTATGACCTGTTACTGGCTACGGTAAAGAAGCATATTTACAAGTAACATGCACATTAAGTATACCAAAGGCTATCTGGACAAACTGGAAGATATTTTTGCTGCCTCTGATTACCACCTGCGGTATGAGAAAGGTAATTTCAAATCCGGTTACTGCATTTTGAAGGATTCTAAAATCGTGATTATCAACAAGTATTTCACGATGGAAGGCAAAATCAATGCATTATTGGATATCCTGAAGACGCTTGATTTCAATCCCAATAGCTTTCCCAATCAAAAACAGCAGGATTTTCTTACCGAACTTAAACAAACCGAGCTGAAGCTTTGAAAATCACCTTTTTAGGAACCGGAACATCCCAGGGCGTACCCGTCATCGGTTGCAATTGTGAAGTCTGCCAGTCCCTGGATTTTCGTGACAAACGTACCAGAACATCCCTTCATCTGGAACATGAGGGAAAGAGTGTCGTTATCGATACGGGGCCGGATTTCCGGATGCAGATGCTCCGTGAATCCATCAACCGGCTGGATGCGGTGGTATACACCCACGAACATAAAGACCATACCGCAGGCCTGGATGATATCCGGCCTTTTAATTTTATGCAGCAAACGGACATTCCCCTCTTTGGAACGCCCCAGGTACTCGACCAAATCAAAACGGAATTTTCGTACATTTTCGCGGCCAACAAATACCCGGGTATCCCGCGGGTACTGATCAATGAAATCGGTAATCAGCCCTTTGATGTGTTGGGGATGCCCTTTAGTCCCATACAGGTGATGCACCACAAATTACCCGTTTTTGGTTTTAGAATAAAGGACTTTACCTACATTACTGATGCCAACTATATTGCTCCGGAGGAAATCGAAAAGATTAAAGGAACGCGAATTCTTGTCGTGAATGCGCTTCAAATCAAACCACACATCTCTCATTTCACCCTGAAAGAAGCCCTGGCATTCATCGATGAAATCGGACCTGAAATGGCTTACCTGACCCATACCAGCCATCGAATGGGCATGCATCAGCGGGTTCAGGAGGGCTTGCCAGAGAATGTAGAATTGGCATTTGATGGGTTGAAAATCGAACTCTGATATGCACCTGAACTACCATTTTTTCCGTTTTTTATGCCCTGCTTTGGAATCAAAAATCAAGGGGGCCACCCTTGCTGCTTGCTTTTCGCAAAATAAGGAGGAATTGATAATGGAATTTTATCCCCCGGACAAGACACCCTTTTTTATCCGGGCCTTACTCCTGCCCTCGGCTACCTGCTTGAGTTTTCCCGAAGATTTCAAAAGAAGTAAAAAAAACAATGTGGACCTGTTTCCCGACCTTGTTCATCAAAAGGTTCGACAGGTTTGCTTGTTGGCTTATGAACGGGCGTTTTACCTGGAATTTGAATCTGGCACCCTGCTGCTTTTCAAGATGCATGGCAGCCGTTCAAATATCCTCCTTTTTCCTTCCAAAGAAGGAAATCCCGAAAAATTATTCCGGAAAGACCTCAGAGAGGACCAGAATATAGCTATTCCAGAGCTGGAAAAACCCCTTTTACTCAATTGGGAAAGATTTGTAGAAGTGGAAGGAAATGCTTCTCAGTTCCTTCCTACCCTTGGAAAACTCCCAAGATCATGGCTAAAAGCGCATGGTTACCTGGATGCTGATTTGGAAGGGCGGTACCAGTTGATGCTTCAGGTATTGGACCTGTTGGATAGTCCCCTTTTTTCCATTTTTCAAGAGCAGGACCAGTACCGGTTGACCTTGCTCCCCTGCGAACAGGCACTGGAAACCTCAACAGACCCGATAATCGCTGCCAACCTGTATTACCAGAAAGCAGTCGTCCGGCAGGCATTTGAGCTGCAAAAAAACAGGCTCTTTCGTTCCCTGGCAGACCAGCAACGAAAAACCGAAAACTACCTGCAAAAGACGCGGGAAAAATTGTCCGCCATGGAAGCTGAGCCCGCTCCCAGTCAAATCGCAGATATTATCATGGCCAACCTGCATCAAATACCTCCTGGTGCTGATAAGGTGAATTTGTATGATTTCTATACGGATAAAACGATTGAAATAAATTTAAAACGAGGTCAAAGCCCCCAAAAACAGGCCGAGAATCTGTACCGAAAAAATAAAAATAAGAAAATAGAATTTGAGCAGGTACGTCAAAACCTTCTCGTAAAAGAACGTTTACTAGAAGCACTGGTATCCGAAAAAGCGGAATTAGAATCCGTTCAGGATTTTCGCAGCTTAAAAAGGTTTATGAAGACCGGCAACCGGACTTCCGAGACTAATAGACCAGAATCCTTGCCTTTCAAAAAGTTTGAACTATTGGGGTTTGAAGTTTGGGTAGGCAAGTCTGCACGCTCTAACGATGAATTGCTACGCAGGTATGCCTGGAAAGAAGACCTCTGGCTCCACGCAAAAGACGTGTCAGGATCCCACGTTATCATCAAGAATCAGTCCGGCAAAACCCTGCCGGGTCCGGTATTGGAAAAGGCAGCTTCTCTGGCCGCCTACTATTCCAAAAGCAAAACTTCCAGTCTTGCTGCCGTCATGTACACGCCCTGCAAGTATGTTCGGAAAGTCAAAGGCTCCCCTCCGGGTGCAGTAGCGGTAGACCGGGAAAAGGTCCTGATGGTTCGTCCTGAAGCCCCCGGAGACCTGTAACTCCTGTAAAAAAAAGAACTGTTTGCGCATGCACAAACAGTTCACTTTACCTTATACAAGGTAATTGTGACTGGCAAGCCAGCCAAAGAATTAATCCACTACATGAATTTTTAGCATGTTGGTTCTTCCTTTGGCTTTCAGTGGCATGCTGGCCGTATTGATGATAATGTCTCCTTCGCTGACATGATTTTCCTCTTTCAATTTATCTTCGATATCCTGAAAGGTCGCATCGGTAGAAACGCGATTATCGTAATAAAATGCCCTGACTCCCCACACCAGGCTCAGTTGTGTTAAGAGATTCTTATTGCGGGTAAAAACGAATATGTCTGCAAAGGGACGGTGAGATGAAATTCGAAAGGCTGTAAATCCCGAAGTGGTAATGCCCACAATCGCTTTGGCTTTTACATTCCTGGATAAACGGCTGGCCATTAGCAGCAGGTTGTTGCTCAAAAAGCTTTCGGTATCCTCGGGAATTTTATAGAGGTTGTGGTAAATATCGGCGTTTACCTCAATATGGTCGATAATGCTACTCATCGCCTTGACTGCTGCGATGGGGAATTTGCCAGAGGCCGTCTCGGCTGATAGCATCACGGCATCCGCACCGTCCAGTACGGCCGTGGCAACATCATTGGTCTCGGCACGGGTCGGTCTAGGGTTGACGATCATGCTTTCCATCATCTGCGTGGCAATGATCACTGGTTTGCAGGCGATCTTGCATTTTTCAACCATTCTTTTCTGCCAGAGGGGCACAATCTCCATGGGCACCTCCACTCCCAGATCTCCTCGTGCTACCATGATGGCATCGGTAGCCTGGATAATGGCATCTATATTTTCCAATGCCTCCGGCTTTTCAATTTTTGCAACGATCTTACAGCTTTTGCCTGCATTGGTAATCCGCTCGCGTAGATCGATAATATCATCTGCGGTACGTACAAAAGAAAGAGCGATCCAATCCACTTCATTTTCCAGACCGAACTCCAGGTCTTCCAGGTCTTTTTCCGTCAATGAGGGAGCACTGATTTTAGTACTGGGTAGGTTAATTCCCTTTCTGGATTTTAATATTCCGCCGTGTACTACGGTACAATCCACATTTTTACCATCGGTCTTCAAAACCACCAACTCCAGGTTCCCGTCGTCAATCAGAATGCGGTCGCCTTGAACCACATCGTTAGGGAGATTCTGATAAACAGTGCTAACCAGGGAGGCGTTACCGACTACTGGTTCACTGGTAATGGTCAACTGGTCACCTTGTTTGATGAGTACCCCATTATTTTCCACTTCTCCTACGCGAATTTTGGGGCCCTGAAGATCCTGCAATATCCCAATATTGAAACTCATTTCTGCATTTACCTCACGGATGGTTTTGACCACATCGGCATGGATGCTGTGATCCCCATGGGAGAAGTTTAACCGAAAGATATCAGCCCCAGCCATGACCAACTCGGTAACGGTTTCCTTGGTATTGCTGGCAGGTCCGATGGTAGCTAATATTTTGGTTTTATTAAAAATAGGTACTCTCATTTCTATATGTATTTAATATGTTAACAGGTTTTCCTTTGATTTTAACTTGTTGATATCGATTTTGACGATACTCTGTATACCGCTGACCCCGGAAAGGCAGTCAATATACGTATTTAAATCCACTTCATAGGTAAAGTCCTGGCAGACTAAAAAGTAATCCATACTCCGGAGTTCGGGCACCAGATATCTTGAGTGACCGCCGACGGGATACGACTTATTTCTTAGCAATTGAACGTAGCCATGTTCTTTTTCCAATATAAATTGAGAAATAATTAAATCCGGCTGGCGAAGAAATTCCATTTGGTAATCGCCGGTTTTTTTTAAATTTAATCCCAATGAATGATTGATCAACCAAGCCATTTTATAGTCCTTTAAAGGGGCTACAAGGCCTAAAAGATCAAAATCAAACGTGGTTTCAACATGAAGTTTGCTTTTCTTCATTCAGGAAGAATTTAAAAAAACAAAGTTAAAAATTTTATTCCAACTTCTATCCTTGAAAGAAAGTTCTTAATTTAGTTTGTCTTTTTTTTTGACATTAAGGTATTAAATAATTTTCTTTGCGGAGTGTTTAAACTAAACTGATCACAAAATGTCTGAAATTGCACAAAAAGTAAAAGC
>JAWLFL010000040.1:0-25534 GCA_041685605.1 Cyclobacterium sp.
CAGCAGAAATCACCTACAACCCTGAGCGGGAGGAGGAAACCACCGTTGCCGGCCACGGGGAGTTTGCCATCCCAGCAGATGCGGGGCTAACCCTAAGAGGAGATTTGGGCTTGGGAGTGAGTGTGGCCATCGCCAGCTTGTCAGGAGGAATCGAACTTACCGGTACCTTGGGATTGGAAGGTGAGGCCTTGGCAGAAGTAGATGTCAATTGGAGTCCGCAGACGGGGCTGGCATTGGATGCCAATGGAAGGATTACGGTCAACCCAAAATTTGTCTTCGAAATCAATGCCTTTGCCCGAGCCAGTCTGGGGGTAGGATTTCTGTCCATTTCAGAGACCTGGCGACACAACCTGGCAGCCTATGAGTGGGGGCCAGGTATCCAGTTCGGGATTGTATTCCCGGTACATTACCGGGAAGGGGAGCCTTTTGATATGTCCTTTGATGATATTGAAGTCATCTACCCCGACCTGGACGTAATCGATATGGCAAAAGGCCTGGCTTCGGATATAAAAGACGATTTATTTGCTTAAATTGGGGGAATGGATAAAGAAAAAGCCATAGCACTGAACAATGAGGGTGCCAGCCATTTTCTGAATAAGGAATTCGATAAGGCATTGGAATGCTACCAAAAGGCCTTTGAGTTGGATAGTACAAATGCCTCGCTATTGAATAACCTCGGACTGTATTACCATCAGGAAAAGGACTACCAAAAAGCCCTGCAATTTTTTGAAAGGGCACTAAACCTTGCTCAGAAGCCGCAATTTATGGTCAATGTAGGGAATTCACTCGCCATGATGGGCAAGTATGAGGATGCAGCGGTCCAGTACGAAAAAGCGCTGCAGCATGAACCGAATCACAAAAGTGCACGGATCAGCCTGGCACAATTGGCTGCGCACACCGGAGATTTTAAAAAGGCAATTGCCATTTGGCAGGAATTGATTCGATCCGTACCAAGCAGTGCCTATGCCATCGAACTGGCCAAAGTGTATATAAAAATAAAGGACTGGGAAAAAGCATTGAAAACCCTGCATGGAATTGAGGCATCAGACGGGAATGCCATGGCCTGGCGGATGATCGGGCAGTGTGAATATCAACTAAAAAACTTCGGTTTGGCCCAAAAAGCTTTTAAAATGGCCTTGGCAGAAAATCCGGATGAAGTGGAAAGCAGGCAACATCTCGCTATCAATTACCTGGCCATGGGAGATTGGGAAGAAGGAATAAGGCAGTTGGAGATGATCCTTCGAATGAATCCTGATAACTATCAGATAATGACCGAACTGGCAGTTGTGTACTTAGGTAAAGGATACATGGAAAAGGCGACTACCTGGCTGGATAAAGCCCTGGGTATCAAGCCTGAATTTCCCAAGGCCTTGCGTTATAAGCAGATGTTGGATGCTAACCAATGAAAAGCCTATTGTAGCTGGATTTTTCTTAAACCGGATTTCTGTATGAGGGAATTAATGGAATTTTTAAAAATGGTGATAAAAAGTCGGCTGGACCACGATCTGGGTAAGACTAAAACCCTGCTGAAACCACAAATGGAGCTTTCTTTTGATCCGAACCAATTTCTTGGAAAAACCATCAAAGAGTTGGGGATCAAAGACCAGGATTTGCTGTTACTGGCGCTGGCCCTTTCTCCCTTTCTGGATCCAGGTTTGTTAAGTAGAACCATTTATTCCTATTTCCCTGAGGGCGCGGATTTTCCTGAATTTGGAGGATATAAGAGCACCTACCACCGGGGCATTATTCCTACAGGAGAAACCTTGTTGTACCTGTTGGCGGGAAAGGATCCCCTGACCCGCAAGAAATACCTGAATATTTTTCAGGACTCCCCATTAGTTACCCATCATTATGTAAGCCTTGGAAATACGGCAGCGGAAGAACCCTTTTATGCCGGTCCGTTAATGCTGGATGGAGAGTTCGCCGACCAGCTTTTGCTAGAAAAGGTAAGAGCACCGCAACCAAGCTCGGGGTTTCCTGCCGAACGCATACAGACCGATTTGGACTGGGAGGATCTGGTACTGTCCGAAAAAACGCTGGTTCAGATAAGGGGACTGGAACAATGGCTAAGCTATAACGAGCAACTGATGGAAAGCTGGGACCTAAAGAAAAGAGTTAAACCCGGCTATCGGGTGATGTTTTTTGGCCCTCCCGGAACAGGTAAAACCCTGACTGCCGGTCTTCTGGGTAAATTTACCGGTAAAGAAGTATACCGAATCGACCTTTCGTTAATGGTTTCCAAGTACATAGGAGAAACCGAAAAAAATTTATCCCGTCTGTTTGAAAAAGCTGCCGGAAAAAACTGGATTCTATTTTTTGATGAAGCAGATGCCTTATTTGGAAAGCGTACCAATGTTCGGGATGCCCATGATAAATATGCCAATCAGGAAGTTGCCTATTTACTGCAGCGAATAGAGCAACACGCAGGGATGGTCATTTTAGCCTCCAATTTTAAGAGCAACCTGGATGCGGCCTTTACACGGCGATTTCAATCCATTATTGATTTTGAAGCTCCGGGAGCCAGAGAACGTGCGATACTTTGGAAAAAAAATCTACCTACATCCGTTGCCCTGGAGAAGTCACTACAAATCGAAGATCTGGCAAAAAAATACCCTTTAACCGGAGCGAATATTGTCAACATCATCCAGCAAGTAGGATTGAAAACCCTGGCTGCGGGAAATACTTTTATCAAAGAAGAGGTATTGATGCAGTGCATACGGAATGAAATACAAAAAGAAGGTAAAATTCATTAAGATTTATTCCGGAATAAGCTTATATTGCTTTAAAATAAGCATCGTAAAATATGAAAGAAAAAATTATTGTGGTCCAGCGGCTACTTGCTGAAAAAGGACTTTATCAGGGAGCCATAGACGGTATACTTGGCGACAATACCCTTGCCGCCTTGCATCAGATAGAAGGAATGAACCCCCAGTTGCCCAATACCAGAAAAATTGCTGCCATGATTCAATTGGGGGCCAATGAAAAAGGCATAGAGGCAGGAGCTGTTGATGGTCTGTGGGGAACTCAAACACAGTTTGCTTTTGAAGAGCTGGTCTTTTTTTATCAACATGGTCGTAAAAGATCTGCCTGGAGACCTGAGGAAATAGAACCAGCCAATCGATGGCCCAGGCAAAACAGTCCCGAATTCCATGAATACTATGGTAGACGCGGCGAAAATCTGGTGACTATAAACGCACCATACGAGCTTAAAATAGCCTGGGATCTCCGATTAAAAGCCCGCAAAATTACTTGTCACCGCAACGTGGCCGAAAGTCTGACGAAGGTTTTAGAGAATGTTCGCAACACGTACGGCGAAAACGATATCAACTCCTTACGGCTGAATTACTTTGGAGGTTCTTTTAACAACCGTTTAATGCGGGGTGGAAGCCAGTGGTCCACACACTCCTGGGGAATAGCGGTCGATTTTGATCCCGACAGAAACAGGTTGAGATGGGGTAGGGACCGTGCTGCATTTGCCCATCCCATTTACAATGAATGGTGGCGTTGTTGGGAAGAAGAGGGCTGGGTAAGCCTGGGGAGACGTAGGAATTTTGACTGGATGCATATTCAGGCAGCAGAATTATAAGGAGCTGCCTGTAATGGACATCGGCCTAATCAATTTACCAGCCTATACCGTAGTCTTCACCGTGGTTGCTGGCTCCTCCCCAAAAGGTTCCATGTTTCCAATCCATCCAAATGGCATTGATAGGTCCTGAGGTTCGTTCTCTGAAATCGATGGAATACCCCATTTCCCGGAGATCCTTCCGTACCCAGGAGGGTGTTTCAGTGGAGAGCGTCATGGCACCTGGCTTGATTTCATGGTTGCCAAAAGCCGCCTGCATTTGGTAACTGTTCATGTTGGCCGCTTCGGCAGCCTCCTGTACGTTCATGTCAAATTCCACTATATTAAGGAAAAACTGAAGCAGGTTTTGATCCTGGGTGTCTCCTCCCTGTACCGCAAAAGCGAGCATGGGCTTTCCTTCTTTTAGCGCCAGGGAGGGAGTGAGCGTGACCCGGGGTCTTTTACCGGGCTCTAGTACGTTAAATGGATTTACTTCTTCGTCTAATACGAAACTTTGCATGCGCTGACTGAGTCCGATGCCCGTTTTACCTGCGATAACGGCCGGAATCCACCCCCCGCTTGGCGTAATCGAAACGACCCAACCTTCCTCATCAGTGGCCACGATAGAGGTGGTACCGGCAGTGAAATCCTCAAGAAAGCTGTCGCTGACATCAGCATCGGCATCCTCACTGTAGCGGAAATAATTTTTACCGTAATTTTCCAATTGGTCCGCATAGGGATTTTTTTCTCTCTGATAGGGATAAGGGTCTCCCGGATTGGTCCAGGGATTGTTTGTGTCGGTTATTAATTTTGATCGCTCTTTCGCATATTCTTTGGAAAGTAGTCCTTCCATTGGGCTTTTAGGAGCAAAGTCAGGATCACCATAATAAAAATCCCGGTCAGCAAAGGCCAAATTCATGGCCTGATACAAGGTGTGGATGTAACGGGATGAATTGTAGCCCATGGCCTTAAGGTCAAAATTTTCGAGGATGTTCAGACTTTGGAGCAACGCCGGCCCCTGAGTCCATTCCTTCAATTTATAAACGTCGATTCCTTTGTAGGATGTTTGCAACGGATTTTCAATTTTAACACCCCAATTGGCTAAATCGTCCATGGTAATCAGCCCTCCCTGTTCTTGTACGCCCCTTACCAGTTCGGCTGCGATATCCCCCAAATAAAACCGATCGTAAGCTTCCTGTAATGCTTCTTCCCTTGATTTCCCCTCTCGCAGGGCTTCTTTTTCAGCTGCGACCAGTTTTTCCAGGGTAGCCAGTAAATCAGTCTGCGAAAATACTTCCCCGGGGTAGGGAGCTTCCCGTTCTTCACCAAGGTGTGGCAGGAAGACTTTCCTGGAATAAGGCCATTGTTTGATCATCTTTTTATCGTTTTCAATGGCATTTGCGGTCTGTGCCTCTATGGGGTAGCCACGGGCCATTTCAATGGCCGGTTCCAGAACCGCTTCCAGGCTTAATTTCCCATACCGGGAAAGCATGGTGATCAGGCCGCCCGGAGTGCCGGGAGTTACTGCTGCCAGAGGCCCGAAACTGGGAGGGAATTTCAGCCCCTTATCTTTGTAAAATACCGCGGTCGCCCCGGTAGGAGCCACTCCCAGCGCGTTGATTCCCACTACTTCTTTCGTGTGGGGATTGTATATCAATGCCTGGGTTTCCCCGCCCCAGCTTAATACGTCCCACATGGTGCAGGTAGCCGCCAGCATGGCACAAGCAGCATCCACTGCATTTCCTCCCTTTTGAAAGATCATAGCTCCGGCGGTAGCACCCAACGGTTTGCCGGTAATGGCCATCCAATGCTTACCGTGCAGTACGGGTTTTTGAGTACCTTGCCCTAAAACCGGCTGAAAGCTGATCGCCCAAAAAAGGATAATGTAAAATAAATACAGTAATTGACGGTTAATTTTTTGTATTACCATTTGGAAGTCCTAATTTTATTGAATAAAGAAACTTATGCAATTAATTTTTATGGATGAAGCTTTTCTTTATGCAATGGCAATTTTTTATATAATCGCCGGCTTCATGCATTTTGTGAAGTCGAGGTTGTATATCAATATCATACCGCCCTACATTCCTGCTCCAAGACTTGTTAACAGAATGGCGGGAGTAGCGGAAGTGGTATTGGGATTGGGCTTGATTTTCGAATCTACCCGGTCAGTAGCTGCCTACGGAATCATCCTGTTATTGATTGCGGTATTTCCGGCCAATCTGTACATGTATCAAAAGAAGAACAAAGGACTTCCGAGATGGTTGTTATTGCTTCGGCTTCCGATGCAACTGGTATTGATAGGCTGGGCCTACTTGTACACTTAAAATTTAGAAAATTTGACCTTTACTGAATTTAATTTTGTTTCCGAGCTCCAGGAAGGTTTGGATGCCATGGGTTTTGAAAAACCTACACCCATACAGGAGCAAGCTATTCCTTTGATACTACAGGGGAAGGATCTAATAGCAACAGCTCAAACTGGAACAGGAAAAACGGCTGCATTTATTTTACCCGTGCTGAACCAAATCAGCCAAAGCCAAAAAAAGGGGGTAAAGGTATTGATTATTGCGCCTACCCGAGAGTTGGCCATTCAAATAGACCAGCAAATTCAGGGGCTAGCTTATTTTTTGGGCATTAGCTCCATTCCCATTTATGGTGGAGGGGATGGAAATACCTGGGAGCAACAGCGAAAGGCACTGGAGTTGGGGGCGGAAATTGTGGTGGCCACTCCGGGACGATTAATTGCCCTGTTGGCAGGTGGAAAAGTGAAATTTGAAGCCCTGGAACATTTAATTCTTGACGAAGCAGATCGTATGTTGGATATGGGCTTTTCGGAGGATATCCTTACCATTATCCAACATTTGCCAACGAAAAGGCAAACCTTGCTGTTTTCAGCAACCATGCCGCCAAAAATCCGAAAGTTTTCTCAGCAAATACTCCACGAACCGGAGCAAATTTCCATTGCACTTGGAAAAACGGCAAAAGGGGTAAGTCAATATGTGTATCATGTCTTTGACGGTCAAAAAGAAGAACTGGTGCGGCAGATTCTGAATTCTCAGGATTTTCAGGCTGTGATCATTTTCTGTTCTACCAAAGATAAAGTCAAGTCCTTGTTCAAAACCCTTCGGAAACAGTTTCAGGTGGAAGCATTTCATGCCGACCTGGATCAGTCGGAACGGGAGCAAATCATGTCTTCATTCAAAAACAAATCCCTTAAAATCCTGGTAGCTACGGATATTCTTTCCCGTGGAATAGACGTGGAAGATATCGAAATGGTCATCAATTTTGATACACCGAATGATCCGGAAGATTATGTTCACCGGGTTGGAAGGACTGCCAGGGCTGAAAAGAAAGGGAAGGCCGTCACCTTTGTCAATGAAAAAGACCGGTACAAATACCGGAACATAGAAAACCTTATTGGCTTGGAAATTGAGGTAGTACCAAACCCGGAAGTGATCGGGCCGGGACCGGATTTAAAAAGTGCCCCCTCCCGAAATCCAAGAAGCGGAGGAAAACCCAAGGGCGGTGGAAAGCCAAAAGGCAAACCCAATAAATCCAAGCGAAAATTTAGGGATAATCCTTCCCAGGCATCGGGAAACCCCCGACCGGATGCAGAACGAAAAGAATCCGGAAACCCTTCCTCGCAGGAAGGAAAATTCCGAAAACGGAAAAACATTAAAGGTGAATAAAACGAATACCTTTTATTAAACATAACTACCCATGAATGACAAAAGCATCTACATCATAGGAGCTGGAATCTCTGGATTGGTAGCGGCCATTGAACTTGAAAGAGCGGGTTACTATCCGGTCATCCTGGAAGCAGGGGACCGGATAGGTGGAAGGATCAAAACAGATGAAGTGGACGGCTATTTGCTGGACCAGGGTTTTCAAGTGTTGCTTACTGCCTATCCTGAAATCCACCGGTACCTGGATTTGGAAAAGCTGAAACTAAAAAAGTTTAAACCCGGAGCCATCATTTTCAAGCCGGATGCTACTTTTGTTATTCATGATCCATTGAGAAACCCGCTTAAAGGTGTTACAATGGCATTCTCCAGGGTAGGAACCCTATGGGATAAAGTGAAATTATTTTCCCTAATCAAGCACCTGAAAGAAAAGGAAATAGATGCCATTTTTTCCTCCCCGCAAAGCAGTACACTTGAATATTTAAACAAATTCGGATTTTCAAAAAAGATTATTGAGAACTTCTTTGCTCCCTTCTTTAAGGGAATCTTTCTGGAAACCTCCCTGGCTACTTCTTCACGTATGTTTGAATTTGTGTTTAAAATGTTTGCAGAAGGGCATGCCAGTGTTCCTGCCTTGGGGATGGGACAAATTGCGCAACAGCTCTTTGACAAGCTGGAACACACCCAGATTCGGTTCAATACGAAGGTTACCGGGTTAAAGAAAAATCAGATCGAGTTGGCCGATGGAAATACCATTACTGCCGATGATATTATCCTTACCACGACACCTAGTGAATTGACAGGGCAGGGGGAAGCCAAATTTCACCAGGTAACCAACCTGTACTTTACATTGCAAAAGTCCTTTATTGGCAAACCCATGATTGGATTGGTGACCGATGAAAAATTTCTGATTAATAACCTGACCTTTATGACGGATGTAAGTCAGTCCTATGCCAAGGATGGAAGGGCCTTGCTTTCCGTTTCGGTAGTCAAAAATGTGGAAGAATTGGAAAACCTGGAAGAGCTGATCGCATTGGAATTACAGGTACTTTCGGGAATAAAAGCCAGCTATTTCAAACATGTAAAAACCTACACGATTTCAAGGGCTTTGCCGCAGATTAAAGATTCAAAAAACTGGATGCCGTATCAGCATACCAAATTGTACGACCATGTTCACCTCGCAGGGGACTATATGCTGAATGGCTCCATTAATGCTGCCATGACCTCTGGTAGGTCAGCAGCAGAGGCGGTTATCGCCGGAGATTAGAAACCCGGATCAATGCTACCTGTTTCACCGTTATGGATCTGATAGTACACGATTGATTCAAATAAGAGATTAAATTCTGGCCTGAAAGGTGTACAGGTCGAAGTACCTGCCTTGTGATGCAATCAGTTCTTCGTGTTTGCCCCTTTCCACAATTTTACCTTTTTCAATGACCAAAATCTGATCTGCTTGCCGGATCGTACTTAAGCGGTGGGCAATCACGAAGGTGGTTCTTCCTTTCATCAATCGCTTCAGACTGGATTGGATGTAATTTTCACTTTCTGCATCCAGATTACTGGTAGCTTCATCCAAAATCAAGATCCTGGGATCCGCCAAAATTGCACGGGCAATGGCCAACCGCTGCCGCTGCCCACCGGAAAGTTTAACGCCTCGTTCCCCAATAACGGTGTCCAGGCCTTTTTCAAATTGATCGGAAAATTGATTCACATAGGCCGATGATACCGCATCCTGGAAGGCTTCTTCCGAGGCATCGGGCCGGGGGAAGCGAATGTTTTCCCGAATCGTTCCTTCAAATAAAAAATCATCCTGCAACACCACCCCTAACTGACTACGGAATGAATCCAACGCTACCTTGCTGAGATCCTGCCCGTCTATGGTTACTAATCCTTCGGTGGGTACCAGAAAAGAGGCCAATAACCCGGAAATGGTCGTTTTTCCGGATCCGGAACTGCCTACCAGCGCGGTAACCGACCCGGGAGCTGCTTCGAATGTTATGCCCTTTATGACTTCATTTCCAGGCTCATAACCAAAATGTACATTCTGAAATACGACCTTTCCCTGAATTTTTTCTAAAGGAATAGTTCGGTTGATGGGATCAGCCTCTAGCGGTAAATTCATCAGTTCCTCGGTGCGGTCTAGTCCGGCAAAGGCTTCCGTTAGCTGGCTTCCGATGTTACTCATTTGTAAAATGGGCGCAATCATAAATCCCAGCAGTAATGTGAACGCCAAAAAATCGCCGAAAGTAAGTTGGTCTTCCATGATCATATACCCGCCAATCCCCATAATTCCAGCAGATGCCAGCCCCAATAGAAAGGTAGCAGAACTGGTGACCACACTGGTGGCCGTAAGGCTGCTTTTGACATTTAGGAAAAGCCGGTGAACCCCCGCCTCGAAAATGGCGGTTTCCTGTTTTTCGGCATTAAAGCCTTTGATGACACGGATACCTCCCAGGGTTTCGGTCAACCTTCCTGTAACTTCCGCATTTATTTTTCCCCGTTCCCTAAAGATAGGACGGATCTTGCCAAAAGCCTTGAGAGAGATGAAGCCAAAAATAGTAACCGGGACGAGTACGTATAAGGTCATTTTTGGACTGATGTAAATCAGTAAAACCAGGCTGATCAGGGAGGTTAAAACGCCCCCAACCATCTGAGCCAGTCCGGTGCCGACCAGATTTCGGACTCCTTCCACATCGGTCATTACCCGGGAAACGAGTTCACCGGTTTTGGCATTGTCGAAAAAGCGTATTGGAAGGCGGATGATATGCGCCTGTACCTGGGTGCGCAATTTGGCAATCAAATTCTGAGCCTCAACACTCAGTATCTGCGTAAGTCCGTACGAGGTGACTGCCTGAAGGGTCACGGCAATCGTAACCGCCAAAATCAACCATTTTAACAAGTCAAAATTATTTGAAGGAATCACATCATCTACCAGGTATTTACTAGCATAGGGCAACACCAGCCCAGAGAGTCTGCTGATAACGATTAGTACTAAGCCTATAAAAACGAACTTTCTTCGCGGCCAAATAATGGTTTTGAATACGTTTTTTAAACTGACATTACCTGCGGGTTTTTTCATACGTTGATTTCCAATAGATCCGAAATTTAGTGATTAATCAGGTCTTGTCGATAGGGCGATTGATTTATTTGGTTATTCGTGTTGTTTTCGTTTAAAATATAGAGTGGATTTGGAAGATCAATTTTTGAGGATTCAAAATTGGTTAAAGGGTTAATTGTTTAATCGTTCGTGTCCCTTAGCAGTTCAGCAATTAGACGATTAACCAATGCTTCCTGTAAAATAATCATTCAGTATAAATCTATGGCACCGTTTTTTATCAAATTTTTATTTCCAGCTATTGCGAATATATTTTTTATTCCTATTTTTCTGGAAAATCAACTATTAAATATGGAAAAAGTCCTTAATGGCATGGGCGCTATTGTCGGACCTGACGGAGTCACTTTCCGGGTATGGGCTCCAAACGCAAACAAAGTTTGCCTCATGGGGTCCTTTAACGAGTGGGATGATACTTCGCTTTTGCTTAACCAGGAAGGTGACGGTTATTGGGCTATCCATGTGGAGAACGCGCAAGAGGGAGACGAATATAAATACGTTATAAGCAATGGAGAGAGAATATTTTACCGAAATGATCCCTATGCCAAAAAAATGAACCATAGCAATGGAAATGGGATCATCATCGATCTGTATAAAGATTGGGAAGATCATGAATTCCATACTTGCTCATTTAATGAGCTGGTAATTTATGAAATGCATGTAGGAACTTTTAACAGAAATGGTGTAGAAAATGGACAAGTTGGTAATCTTTATACGGCGGTAGAAAAATTGGATTATTTGAAAGATCTGGGAATCAATGCCATTGAACTCATGCCTATTATGGAGTTTCCTGGAGACAACTCCTGGGGCTATAATCCTTCACAACCTTTTGCCGTTGAAACCTCATATGGTGGGCCGGAAGGACTTAAACATTTTATATTTGAAGCGCATATCAGAGGAATCGCAGTAATCATGGATGTCGTTTACAACCATTTCGGACCATCGGAAACAGATTTGTGGCAATTTGATGGGTGGGAAGAAAATGGCTTGGGTGGAATATATTTTTATAATGATTATAGGGCAAAAACTCCCTGGGGTGAAAACAGGCCTGACTATGGAAGGAAAGAAGTTCGGGTTTTCCTTAGAGACAATGCCATGATGTGGTTGGAAGCTTACCAATGTGACGGACTGCGTTTTGATGCTACGGCCATCATCAGGCTGATAAACGGATATGAAAATTCAGAGAACGTTTTACTTGAGGATGGTTTTAATTTCTTAAGGGATTTAAATACTGAACTAAGAGAAAAATTTCCTCAGAAGATTCTCATTGCAGAAGATCTAAAGGCAGATCCGGTCGTAACAGCTCGTCTCAATTCAAATGGTCTTGGATTTCACAGTCAGTGGGGGGTAGGTTTTGTGCACTCCCTCAGAAATGTATTGACCGAAAGGAGTGATGAGCAAAGAAACCTTCAATCAGTGGTGGATTCCGTATTTGAAACATTTAATAATGATGTATTTCAGAGGATCATATTTACGGAATCACATGATCAAGTTGCCAATGGTGCTTCCAGGTTACCGGAGGAAATTCAGGCAGGGGAGGCAGATGGTGAATTTGCCAAGAAAAAATCTACACTGGGAGCTATTACCCTTTTCACAGCTCCGGGAATACCCATGATTTTTCAAGGTCAGGAATTTTTATCCTTTGGCAAATTTGATGATGTTACGCCCCTTGACTGGGAAATGACGAAAAATTTTAATGGCATTAACAAAATGTATCGAGACCTGATACGCCTTCGAAAAGCCGAAAATGGCAGGTCCAAGGGGCTTACCGGTTCTGGCACTAAAATCCTTCATTATAACGAAGACAACCTGGTGCTCGTTTATGCCCGGGTTCATTCAGCTATACCCGATCAGCCTGTAATTTCTATTTTAAACTTTTCCCACGAATTGATTCGAGGTTATCGCATTGGCATGGAGGGGTCTGGCGATTGGCAGGTGATTTTTAACAGTGGTTGGAAAGGCTACGATGAGGATTTTTCGGAAGTCGATTTAGTAGTAGTGAAGGAACAGGAAGGTTTTGACAGCAAACCATTCTCGATTCTGGTCGATATCCCCTCGTATGGCGGAATTATTCTGGCCAGGTAAACATTGACCTCAATAAAATAGAAGAAGGTTCTCTAAGTTTTTTTTTGATGCCGCTTTTTGGTTATTTTTCAAATTGTGGCTGCCGATCCTGAAAAGTGGATTATCCTTTCGATTTTCTCTTTTTTGATGTAATCCCTAATGGTAGTACCTGCTATTTTGATATAATTGTAGATGGTAATATTCTTGATATTCCTGTTTACCCTTGTTTTTTTATTAAAAGCCTGCAGCTGCATCCATTCCTCTGGGATCTGCGGCACCTTCAAGTTTACCGTCATCCCGTACTAAAATAGCGTCCACACGTCCAATGCCACCTCTTTCATTGAGTTCATGCCCTTTGGCTTGTAATAATTCCAGTATTTCGTTTCCTTCGAAGCCTTTTTCATAGGAGATTACGTCGGGTTTCCACTGGCTATGAAACCTTTTTTCATTTACAGCTTCCTGCATGTTCATATCAAAATCCATTACATTGACGATGGCCTGAAAAACAGAAGTAGGAATGGTAGATCCGCCTGGAGTACCTACTACCATAAATAATTCTCCATTTTTCTCCAATATAGTAGGCGTCATAGAGCTCAGCATTCGCTTTTCAGGCTCTATTTTATTGGCTTCTCCACCTAGCACTCCAAACATATTGGGAAATCCAGGTTTGATGGAAAAATCGTCCATTTCGTTGTTGAGTAAAAATCCCGCCCCGTCTACCAGGACCTTAGATCCCATTCCTCCATTCAAGGTGGTGGTACAGGAAACGGCGTTGCCCTGCTCATCCACAATAGAAAAATGAGTGGTTTCCTCACTCATGGACAAAATTTTACCTTCCATGATTACATCAGAAGGAGTGGCCGCTTCAGGATCAAAATTGGCAAACCGCTGAGAAAGGTATTCACCATCTAATAATTCGGCTACAGGTACCGGATAAAAATCCGCATCTCCCATATAGGCCGCCCGATCAGCGAATATTCTTCTTTCCATTTCCGTTTTCAAATGAAGGTAATCTGCATAGGCTTTGTTTTCATTGGAAATGGGATATTTTTCCAATATACCCAACATTTGGAGAAGGATTAGACCCCCGCTACTGGGAGGTCCCATGGTAATGATGGTCGCATCTTTATAATCACCTACCAAAGGCTCCCTCCAGGTACTTTCGTATTTTTCCAGGTCTTCCAGGCTGATGATTCCACCGCCTCTTTCCATTTCAGCTACAATATAATCGGCCACTGAACCGGCGTAGAATCCTGCCCTTACCTGATCACGGATGAGTTTCAAAGTAGTGGCCAGTTGGCTTTGGACAAAAAGATCACCGGCTTTCCAGGCCTTTCCCGTAAAATGGACGGGATCTACCGTGGAATACTTTTTTAGGTTTTCAGATGCACGGGTAAAATAGGATGCTTCATCCTCGGTCAATTCGAACCCTTCTTCAGCTAATTTAATGGCGGGATTTACCAATTGACTCCAATCCATGGAGCCTAATTTTTCATGGGCTTTCACCATGCCGTCCACCGTACCGGGTACTCCAGAGGCCAGGTGCCCGCTTCTACTTTTATCGGGTAGGGCTTCTCCGTCTTCATCCAGGTACATATCTCTTCCGGCTGCCAGGGGAGCTTTTTCCCGATAATCCAGGGAGTGGTAGGCACCATCCTGCTCACGAATAACCATAAATCCCCCGCCGCCAATATTGCCGGCTTGAGGGTAAACTACTGCCAGTGCCATGTGTACCGCAATGGCTGCATCTATCGCATTGCCACCCTGCTGTAAAATTTCCTTTCCCACATCCGATGCCAGGGGGTGGGCCGAAACAACCATCGCATTAGAGGACAACAGTCCTTCGGCTTTTTCTTTAGGTTGGCAGGATACACCTAGTCCAAGGATAATGGCAAATAGCCAGCCGGCCGGTGTTACAAATTTCATTTTCATAATTACTTGTTAGTGGTTTGATCTGCTGATGGTAAAAATCTAGGTAGACTATCGATAATAGGAAATAGAAACGGCCATTTGGGTAGATATCGATAGCAAATTATCAAAAACTTCCGTAAAATCTGAAAATTCGGTAATTTATTTCACCACTTAATTTTGGTGATGGATTTTCTTTAAAAAAGACTGTAAATCATCCTCCAGTTCAAGAAGCTTTTGAAACAGGTCCTTATGATACAGCGGAAAAAGGTTGGGGATATCGGCCTCTATTTTTTCAATATGCTGATTGATCTCAGTAGCTCCCAAAAATCCAAATACAGGCTTGGTTTTATGAAATTTTTGCTTGATAGCGGTTATCTCTCCCAGATCATACAATGGCATCAGGTTTTTTAAATCCTGAATATTCAGATCAATGACCAATTCTATTATTTCGTAAATCAGGTCAAGGTCCTGATCAAAATAATGATAGATCATGTCCGGTTTGATCTGTTTGTACATATAATCGGGGAATTAGCAGTAAGGAAAAGGTGATAAATAAGTTAATCTGTGGTAATCTACTATAACGTAAACGCAAAATTAGCATTCAATAGATGTAATGGCTTAATAAAACTTGAATAAATTTAAAATAATTCCTTTTTGCTACTGCAGGAACTTTTAATGTTCAAGCGAGAGACGAACGGAAGCCCGCAATATTCCCTAATTTTGTACTTACTTGGGAACTATTTCGTAAATCTGAAGTTTTAAAAAAATAAGTCATCAAATTGCGTCTCAATGAATCGAAATAAGTGGATATTCCTCATTTTTGGACTGGTTTTTATGATTATCATGATTTTGATTGGAATAGACATGTCGTCAAAAACCACCTTTCCTGGTTCGAAGGGAAATTTGAAAGAAAGAATCGAAAATAATCAACGCTGATTTTTTAGAGACGGAATTTTCATTACCTTCTAATCTATGCATCAACTAAAAATGTCACGCTTGATTGAGGCGTTGGAAGTTATCGAACACGAATACGAGGTGGATTTTCATGTGCCGGTAAATCCGGCACTTCTGGAAGGAAAAGGGCAGGAATTATTAAATGAGGCCTATAGGGGACTTGGGGGGCAGGGAGCTTATCCGGTATTGCGTCAATTGAAAGTACCCGTCAAAGTCGGTCGACATTTATTGATCTACGATGATGCGAACCATTTTAATCGGTATCGCCAAACCACTTTAAAGTCGGAATTGTATCGTGTCTTTCAGTTTTCCTGGCATTCAGGCTACCTGCGCATGTGTCGTTCTCACGAACGCGAATGCCTCCTTTCTGGTTTACAGGAACGGGTATGGAAAGGCCCCCCGCTCGCCTCCAACTGTTTTGGAGCAGCAGAGGAGCCTGGAGAATTAACTGGAAACGGATCCCCCGGTTGGAAACTCAATGCCTATAATGATTTGCAATACGATTTGATCGCCCGGTTGCAGGGGTATCGGCTTATCCGCATTCCAGCCTACGAAAACCTAATGATAGCCGGTAGACTACAGCGAATAGATAAATTATTGTTGCAACCAAATGAAGCTACTTTGCAGGCACTTGGTAGCTGGTTGGTGAGAAAGATGGACTGATCAGGGAAACAGCCCAAATAATTCGCGGTCAATCCTGCTTACGATTTCCGAAAAATGGTCCCGGTTATCAGCGAAATTCAGGTTGTTGACATCGACTACCAATAGTTTTCCGTGTTTGTAGCCAGCTATCCATTTTTCATAATGCTCATTTAGGCTTTTAAGGTAGGCTATTTGGATACTTCGTTCGTAATTTCTCCCCCTTTTTTCGATTTGATCTACCAATTTGGGGATGTCCGCTTTCAGATAAATCAGTAAATCCGGTGGAGTAATGAATTTTTCCATGGATTGATACAGCTCCAGGTAATTTTTATAGTCTCTATTGGAAATTAACGCCGTCTCATGAAGGTTGGCAGCAAAAATATGGGCATCCTCGTAGATGGTACGGTCCTGTATGGTTGAAAGTTGGCTTTCCTGGATTCTTTTGACCTGATTAAAACGGCTGTGTAAAAAATAGACTTGCAGGTGAAAAGCCCATTTTTGCATGTCTTCATAAAAATCTACCAAATAGGGGTTTTCCTCCACGGATTCAAATTCGGCTTGCCAACCGTAATGCCCCGATAATTTTTTTACCAAAGTAGTTTTTCCACTTCCAATATTTCCTGAAATGGCGATATGCATTTTTAACTTTTTATTCAATAATGGTGCGAAAGTACCCTTTATTTCAAATTTATTTTTAATTTTAAAACATCCTTTTTTAGAAAATTTGCCATTCAAATCAACGCTCAAACTAGCTTCCATGAATACTTCTCAATATCCGGCAAATGGTCTGTTCTAACGATTAACAAGTAAAAGTAATATGAATCAACCAACCACTGGCAAGGAAAATGAATTAAAAAAGACCCTGGGTCCCTTCATGCTATGGGGACTGGGAGTGGGTTATGTGATATCCGGGAATTACTTTGGATGGAACCTGGGACTGGCGGAAGGGGGGACCTGGGGAGCTGCTATTGCCATTTTCTTTATTATTCTCATGTATATTACGTTCACCTTTAGCTACACGGAAATGGCCTGTGCCATTCCCCGGGCAGGTGGGGCTTTTTCTTATGCCGAGAGGGGATTGGGAAAACAATTGGGCTTTTTAGCCGGAATGTCCCAAAATATAGAATTTATCTTTGCACCTCCTGCCATTGCCTCTGCCATTGGGGCCTACTTTGGTATATTTTTTCCGGAATGGGATGTGCTGTGGGTCGGGATCGGTGCTTACCTGATATTTACCTTACTAAATGTAGTCGGACTGAAGATAGCAGCTACCTTCGAGTTATTTATCACCATCGTGGCGGTGCTGGGTTTGTTGTTTTTTGCAGGGGTTACGCTTCCCGAGTTTAATGCATCCAACCTCAGTACCAAGGGGTTCCACCAGGGGTATATGGGGATCGTTGCAGCCATTCCCTTTGCGATTTGGTTTTTTCTGGCCATTGAAGGGGTAGCCAATGTGGCGGAGGAAACCATTAACCCGCAAAAGAATATTTTAAAAGGATTCGGATCCGCATTGTTGACATTAGTGATTCTTTGCCTGCTTACTTTTGTCTCGGCGGTGGGAGTGGGTGGCTGGGAGGCCATTGTCTATCCGGACGAAACCGGCATCGCTTCTGACTCCCCCTTGCCGCTAGCCATGGAAATGGTGGTAGGATCCGATCATTCTTACTATCATTTATTAACTTTTATTGCGCTATTTGGGCTGGTGGCTTCTTTTAACGGCATCATCCTGGCCGCAGGCAGAACTACCTTTGAATTTGGCCGCGTAGGATATGCGCCAAAAGTCATTGGGAAAGTCAATAAAAAATATAAAACCCCTGGAAATGCCCTCCTGTTCAATATGGTTATTGGAATCATAGCTTTGCTTACTGGCAAGACAGGCGAGATCATCACCATTGCTGTCTTTGGTGCGTTGGGCTTGTATATATTATCAATGATTGCCTTTTTTTACCTGCGAAAGAAGGAACCGGACCTGGAACGACCGTTTAAGGTGCCCATGTATCCCCTATTCCCGATGGTGGCATTGGTCATCGCCAGTATTTCAATGTTGGCCATGATTCTCTATAATTTTACGCTGGCCCTGCTTTTCTTTGCCATGTTAATTGGTTCTTATGTGTTTTTTAGAATTTTTATTTACAAACCCTAACCTGACATGATCCCTACAAAAGAAGAAGTAATCAGAGAATTAAAAAAACGCTCTTGTGAAAAGGTAAAACTGGCCATCGTAGACATTGACGGGGTGCTGAGAGGCAAAGTGGTTTCGTTGGATAAATTCATTTCAATATTGGATGGAGGAATGGGATTTTGTGCCGTCGTTTTTGGCTGGGATATGGAGGATAAGTCTTATGATAACGTGTCGGTGACTGGCTGGCATACAGGTTATCCGGATTTTAATGCAACCATTGACTTGTCTACTCAAAGAAACATTCCCTGGGAAAAAGACCTGCCGTTCTTTTTGGCCGATTTCCATCAGGACAAGGAGCAGGGTGGTTTGGTTTGTCCCCGGTCTCTTTTAAGAAAAATAACACAAAAATCCCTGGATGCCGGGTATAAACCGCTTTTCGCTCAGGAGTTTGAGTGGTTTAATTTTGAAGTGACTCCCGATGAATTTTCACAGGCAAACGGATCGGTACCTAAAGCCATGACTCCTGGGATGTTTGGGTATTCCCATCTAAGGGCCTCATTAAAGAGTGATTTCTTTCATGACCTCTTTGATCTCTGTGGTCGTTTTGATATTCCTTTGGAAGGCCTGCATACCGAGACCGGTCCGGGGGTGTATGAAGCGGCCATTCAGTACAGCGAAATCCTTCTGGCAGCGGACAGGGCTGTTCTTTTCAAGACCAGCGTCAAAGAAATTGCTTATAAACACGGACTCATGGCGACCTTCATGGCCAAGTGGACCGAAGCCTTGCCGGGAAATGGCGGGCATGTACACCAAAGTATCTGGGATCCCAGCCTCGAGAAAAACCTGTTCTACGACTCTAATGATGATTGGAGCATGAGCAAGCTGATGCGACAGTATATTGCCGGGCAGTTATTTTGCCTGCCGCACATGCTGCCCCTATTTGCCCCCACCATCAACAGTTACAAAAGATTGGTGGAAGGGGCCTGGGCTCCGACCACGCTGACCTGGGCCCGGGACAACCGGACCACGGCTCTGCGGGTGCTGTCCGGAGGTAAAAAATCCACGCGACTGGAAACCCGGGTCATTGGATCGGATGTCAACCCTTACCTAGCCATGGCTGCCTGTCTGGCTGCCGGTCTTTATGGTATCGAACATCAATTGGACCTGGATAAACCGGCCACCGTTGGAAATGGTTACAAGGATTATTCCAACGGTTCCATTCCCACTTCGCTTCAGGAGGCAACGGCTGCAATGAAAAATTCAGAAGTAGCCCATTCCCTTTTTGGAAGTGACTTTGTAAGGCACTTCTGCAAGACCCGGGAATGGGAATGCCGGGAGTTTGCCTCAAAAGTTACGGATTGGGAGCGAAGACGGTATTTTGAAATCATTTAATGGTAAAGCGTCCTATAAAGAAAATCGTAAGAATTATTTATGAAATCCCCACACAAGTATACGTTTAGCTTTCCGACCACCATCCGTTTTGGAGCCGGGGTTGTTGCCGAATTGGGCGAGTATTTAAAAAATCAACATCTTACCAAGCCGCTACTGGTGACAGATCCCCTGGTAAGGGAGTTGGATTTTTTCACCAAAATTACCTCCCGGTTGGAGCAGGCTGGAATATCGGTAGAAGTATTTTCGGAGGTGCATAAAAACCCGGTAAAGTCCGATGTCCTGAAAGGTAAGAAGCACTATCAGGAAACCGATCGTGACAGTATCATTGGCATAGGAGGGGGCGTAGGGCTAGATGTGGCCCGGGCCATTGCCTTAAGTATTAACCACCACCGGGATTTATTTGACTATGACGATCTGATCGGAGGAGACCAATACGTAACCGAACTCATCCCTCATTTTGTGACCATCCCTACGACGGCAGGCACCGGAAGTGAAGTGGGTAGAAGTGCGATTATTTCCGAGGACGAAAGTAAGAAGAAGCGAATTCTATTTGCCCCTTCACTCCTGGCCAAAATCGTTTTTGCGGATCCCGAATTGACGATGGATTTACCTGCCTTTGTGACGGCTGCCACTGGTATGGATGCGCTAACCCATAATATGGAGGCTTATTTGTCCAAAAATTGGCACCCCATGTGCAGCGGTATTGCCTTGGAGGGCATTCAATTAATCGGTAAGTCCCTGGAAAAAGCTACCCTTCGCCCAGACCTGGAATCCCGTAGCGACATGCTGATGGCTTCCATGATGGGAGCAGTTGCCTTTCAGAAAGGTCTGGGAGTGGTACATAGCCTGGCCCATCCGCTCTCCAGCCTCCTTGATACCCATCATGGGTTGGCCAATGCGGTCAATTTACCCCAGGGACTGGCATTTAATTATGGAGGCTCTGAAGAAAAATTCGAACAAATGGCCCTTATGCTCGGTCTCAATAAGAGAGACGGCTCACAGCTTCCGGTACACATTGCTTCCTTGAATGCCCGATTGGGCCTGCCGGAAAACCTCGGCTCCATAGGGGTTCAGCCATCTCATATCGCTACCTTGTCTGAATTAGCTCTTGCCGATTTTTGCCATCCCAATAATCCCAAGCCGGTTAGTCAAAAAGATTTCGAAACGATGTATACCAACGCGTTGTAAGCCATGCTCAAAATTGGTATCAGTGCCTGCTTTATGTATCCCGATCCATCACGGGTCGTTTTTGGACCTAAGCATCTCGCCTATGTAGAAGGCGATATGTTTTCATATGTCTCCCAAGAGGGGATTTTGCCTGTTTTGATTCCGGATTTACCCATTCATAAATTAACAGGGATTCTGGAAGAATTGGATGGTTTTGTTTTTCAGGGAGGTACCGACCTGGCACCTCAAACCTATGGGGAAGAACCCATCGTTTCAGGAAAATGGCTGGGAGATCCCTATCGGGATGCGTACGAATTAAAACTTATGGATTATGCCATTCGGCATCAAAAGCCTGTATTGGGTATTTGCAGGGGTTTGCAATTGTTGAACGTCTATTTTGGTGGAACACTCTACCAGGATATTAGCCTTCAAGTCCCAGGCTCAATTGTACATAGAGATGCGACATTATACGATCAGGTGACTCATAAAATCAATCTGGCACCCGGCAAAACCCTGAAAAAAATCTACCCGGAGAAAGAAATGGATGCGGTTAATTCTGTACACCATCAGGGAATAAAAAAGCTGGGCGAGGGACTAGAAGTCTTGGCTAGTTGCCGGGAAGATGGGATGGTGGAAGCCGTGCAGGCTATTGGGGTTCCGAATCTGAATGTCATTGCAGTGCAATGGCACCCGGAATTCTCTGTAGGGAAAATGCCTCCTCATTTGGATCCCCTACGTCTATACCGCTATTTTGTAGAAAAAGTAAAAAATCAACTGTAATGATGGATATTATCAACCCGGCCAACGAGCATGTATTTCAATCGCTTTCCACTGACGATCGTTTTTCGGTAAACGAGAAGGTACAAAAACTAAAAACCGGGCAGCAAGCCTGGAGCAAGATCTCAGTAGAACAAAGGATAAAAATTCTTCTTCGCTTTGGAGAATTGGTAGAGGAGCATGTGGAAATGCTTGCTGAAGTCCTTACCTCAGAAACAGGAAAGCCGTTGGAGCAGGCCAGAAACGAGGTAACCGGAGCGCATAATCGGATTGTACACATCAAAGAAAATGGATTGCACTGGCTGCGTAAGGAAAGCATTTCGTCCGAGGGAGCGGTAACAGAGGAGATCGTTTACGAACCGTTAGGTGTTATCGCCAATATTTCGGCCTGGAATTTTCCGTACAACGTGGGTTACAATGTCTTCCTGTATGCCCTGCTGGCTGGAAATGCCGTAGCGTACAAACCATCCGAATTTGCCAGCTTAACAGGACTGAAATTCAGGGAATTGCTTTGGGAAGCAGGCGTTCCAAAGGATGTTTTCGAATGTTTTGTGGGAGGTGCTGAGGTGGGAGAGATGCTTCTGGAAGCGGACCTGGATGGGTATTTTTTTACCGGATCGTATCGGACGGGCAAATACATTGCTCAAAAAGTTGCGCCCAAACTGGTACCGGTCCAATTGGAATTAGGTGGTAAAGATCCACTTTACGTAATGGAGGACGTAGCGGATGTAAAGCAAGCGGCCATCAATGCAGCAGAAGGCGCCTTTTATAACAATGGCCAAAGTTGTTGCGCAGTGGAGCGTGTTTACGTTCACGAAAATATTTACGATGCTTTTGTCGGAGCTTTCGTTTCGGAAGTTGCCTCCTACCACATGGGTGACCCTTTGCTGAAAGGCACTTATATAGGTCCGGTTACCAGAAAAGAGCAGCTCGCGGTTCTCCAGGATCAGGTGCAGGATGCCATCGCACTGGGTGCCGAGCTTCAGACAGGTGGGAAACGAAAAGAGGAAAAGGGGTACTACTGGGAGCCTACGGTGTTGACGAACGTAACGCATCGCATGAAGCTGATGCAGGAGGAATCGTTTGGTCCCGTTATTGGAATCCAATCGGTGAAAAACGATGCCGAAGCTGTTTCACTGATGAACGATACCCATTATGGGTTGACGGCAGCCGTTTTTTCGGCCGACAAGGAGCGGGCTATGCGAGTGTTGGACCAATTGTCCACGGGTACGGCCTACTGGAACTGCTGCGACCGGGTCAGTCCAAACCTTCCCTGGACAGGTCGTAAGAATTCCGGATTAGGGGTCACCCTATCTTATCAGGGGATTCGGGCCTTTACCCAACCAAAGGCCTATCATTTGAAACGTTAATTGGAGACAAGGAAAAGCCAACCGGCAGACTTTATAGAATTATTAAGTTTTTCGAATTTTGTTTATAAATTGGTAAACGAGATGTTTTTCCAGGGAAATATCATTTTTATAATTTTGTAGCGAAGAATAAAATATTTTATAAAAACTATTTATATTTAAAATTATTGAGACTAGAATGCTTTTTTGGAAAATATAAAGAAGGAGATAGATCATTCTTTCTAAATTTTCCTCAAAGAAGTAAATGCTAATCTCAGGTACCCTATTAAACCTACGTTTATTTTCGGGAAGTTTTTAATTCCCCTACATTCATTCTACACCATTTCTTAAACCATCAATCTTTATGAAGAAATCATTACTTTGTTTGGAGGGTCGATTTTTCAGTTCTTATAAGGGCCTGGGAATGCTGATCCTGGTATTGCTGTTGGGCAGTACCGAAGTACTTCGAGCCCAGTCGCGCTCGGTCCGTGGACAGGTGACTGAAAGTTCGAGTTCCGAGCCGATTCTAGGGGCTTCTATTTTAATAAAGGGTACCACCATGGGAACCGTTACCGATCTGGAAGGAAACTACGAGCTCGAAGTTCCCTCAGATGAGTCCATTTTGGTATTTTCTTATATTGGCTTCCAGTCCCAGGAAATTGCGGTAGGAGACCAATCCAATTTAGATGTGGTATTAGAATATTCCTCCGAAGAATTGAATGAAGTGGTGGTTACCGCGCTGGGAGTGGAACGGGAAACCAAAGCCCTGGGATATTCGGTGCAGGCGGTCGATGGAGACAAATTTACAGAAGCCAGGGAAACCAATGTGATCAATTCCCTCAGTGGAAGAGTGGCGGGTGTACAGATTACGAATTCTTCCAGCGGGGTAGGCGGATCTTCCCGGGTAACCATTCGGGGTGAATCTTCGCTGAATATTAATGCCAATCAACCCTTATTCGTTGTAGATGGCGTTCCCATTAGCAATAATATCGTGGGTTCATCCGGTTCCGGTAACCAGCCAGTAGACTATGGTAACCCGGCAGGGGAAATTAACCCTGATGACATCGCTTCGATGAGTATATTGAAAGGTCCGGCTGCCGCCGCTTTGTATGGCTCGCGAGCGGCGAATGGTGCGATTTTGATTACCACCAAATCCGGTAAAAATAGGCGTGGATTGGGCGTTAGTATCAACTCCAACACCACATTTGATACGCCCTTGAGGCTTCCTGACTGGCAAGACCGGTACGGACAGGGAAATAATGGGCAGTTCACCTTCGTAAACGGAGCCGGGGCAGGTATTGCGGATGGAGTGGATGAAAGTTGGGGGCCTCTGATGGATCAGGGAAGCACGATTCCCCAATTTGATTCACCGAGGGATGTTCCCGGATACCGGGGAGGCGATTTGAATGCCCCGGAGGGCAGCACCATTACCCCTACACCCTGGGTATCGCAGCCCAACAATATCAATGATTTTTTCCAAACGGGCGTTACCCTTTCCAATAACATTTCCATTGCGTCTGGAAACGACCGCTCAAATTTTCGTTTTTCCTGGACCAATCTGGATCAAAAGGGTACGATTCCAAACACGGATTTAAAACGAAATACGCTGGCCTTTAACGGGATGAGCCAAATCACTGATAAACTTTCCATCACCACGGCCATCAATTATCAAAATTCAATAAGCGGCAATCGTCCAAGTATCAGCTATGGTACCGAAAGTTTGATGTACCTCTGGATTTGGTACGGAAGGCAGATCAATACAAGAAATTTGCAGGATTACTGGATGCCCGGACTGGAAGGAAGACAGCAGTTTAATTATAATTACAATTACCACGACAATCCCTATTTCAACGTGTACGAAAATACCAATGGACAATCCAAAGATCGTATTTTCGGAAATGTGGTCGTCAACTATAAATTCACCGATAAACTTAACCTGATGGTTCGCACAGGGCTTGACCTGTACAATGACCTTCGAGACAGAAAGCGAGCCTTTAGTACCCAGCGTTTTCCATTTGGAAGTTACCGCGAGGATGCCGTTTCTTTTAACGAGCGGAATACCGATTTCTTGCTCACGTATTCAGAATCCGAAAATCCCAATTGGTCGTATTCGATATCCCTGGGAGGAAACCAAATGATCCAGGAAAACCGGTTTACCCGGACCATGGCACCACAGTTGCTGATACCGGAAATCTATAATTTCACTAACACGGCAGTTAACCTGCAGGTGGAACACATGGTTTCGGAGAAACGAATCAATTCCTTGTACGGATTTGGCCAAATTGGCTACAAGAACATCCTTTTTCTTGATATTACGGGAAGAAATGACTGGTCCAGCACCTTGCCGGTGACAAACAATAGTTATTTCTATCCTTCAGCTACCATGAGTGCGATTATTTCGGATATGGTTACACTGCCGGATGCTTTTTCATTTGTCAAGGTAAGAGCCGCCTATGCCGAAGTGGGTAATGATACCAATCCGTACAGCCTGACGAATGTATTCAACCCGGCTACACCGTGGGGTTCCATTCAAAGCAAGACAGAATCCAACCGATTGGCAAATGCTGATCTGAAACCCGAAAGAACAGGATCGGTTGAAGTAGGAGCGGATATTCGCTTGCTAAAAGGAAGGTTGGGTCTTGATTTTACTTATTACGACAATCGTACCCGTAACCAGATTATTCCGATAGAATTGGATATTTCTACAGGTTACGCCAGCCGGATTATCAATGCCGGAGAAATTCAAAACAACGGAATCGAACTCGTTCTTTCCGGTAGCCCCTTGCAAAATGTGAATGGCCTGAA
>JAWLFL010000227.1:0-6263 GCA_041685605.1 Cyclobacterium sp.
GTCGAAATTGGGAGGCAAATTAAAAGCGGCAATCATTACTTCGTAAGGTGGTGCTACAAAATTCCGAATCAATTCATCCTCATGATTTGAAAACCTGCCAAAGTAAGTCCTTCTAAATTCTTCATGGATTTCTATCAGTCCTACATAAAACTCACTTAAATCATCGATATATTCTTTTTCAACCAGATCTTTTCGTTCCAAATTATCCCAAATGAATTTTTCCTGATTAAAAATCTGCCGATGAATGAAATAACCCGGCAAAAAGCCAATAATCATCAGCCATAGTAAAAAATTCAGGGCAAAAACCCTTTTGTCTACCTGCACCCCGGTAAGTTTATTCCAGAAATCACTAAGCCTCTTATGCATACGCTGTAGCCCGGTATGTTGGGTCCAGCTATCCGGTGAAAGTGAGGGCAAATGATTGACCTTGGACAAATACCAGCACAGTACCTGAAGCAATCCCAACACCACCAGAAAAAACAGGGTCAGAAAGGTGTAAATGGCATCGGCCTGCATCCAGGATAAATGAATTAACCCATAAGCGGCCACAAGCCATAACGAAACCGAAATAACGAGGAAGGCCGTACTGTTTTTTAATTGCCGGTCCTTTTCAGTGGTAGAGAGCAGTAGGAAATTACAGGTGCCTGATTGAATGGCGAAAAGGGCTGACCAAAGGTAGATTTTAAAAATACCTAAAGGTAAAAACATATAGACAGCGACAAATAGTAAAAGGTCCAAAAACAAAACGCCATTTAACCAGAGAAACCGGTTTCGCTTAGCCGAAGAAGGGCTGTACCATTCAAAGGAAAAAGGTTTGTAGGCCAGGTAAATACTGGATTTGCTTGTCAGCAGCGTCAACAATGCCAGCAATACTAAAACCATTAAATAGGGAACAAAAACGGTGGATGCCTCTAAAGAAGACAGGGAGTGCAGGGCATGCTGCAGGTTTTGATTCTCGAGGTACAGCACCCAGTTTTCTGAAACAAATTCCCCTGAGGATATTCGGCTCAAGAGTGCTTCATATTCATGGCCATTTACATAGATAGGGGTTTTCCAGACCTGCTTTTCATCCGCATGTTGGTTGTTTGCGATAAGGGTTTTGATTTCATCCCATTTTTCTTCGCCTATCCCCTCTTGAAGGTAATTGATGGGAATATTTACCTTTTGGCTTTTCAAGAGGACTTTACCATCGGGTTTGAAAACAAAGAAGCGTTGGTTCTTACTGATTTTAGGGGCCAGGGAATCCAACCGAAAGGTCAATGCGAAACCGGATCCTACTGCCCTTTTACTGATCACTCCTTCCAGATTTCCGGTAGATTTGGAAAAATGAGCACTGATAAAATGCTTGCTGGTATCCACTGGCAACTCTTTTACATAGTCCCGGTTGGCAATGGACACGAAGGGAAAATCCCCAAAATCAATCGGGCCATCCATAGAATTGGTCCCCGGAATAAGCATGGTCAGAATATTTCCATCAGGGTCGAATTCTAAAAATTCGTTGACGTTATTATCCGGGTTGAGGGAATTCCTTTCCGTACTGGATTTTAGTTTCCCTTGCTTTAAATCATTGCTAAAACGATCCACACTAAACGTCAGCCGATCAATCTGCCTGGAAAAAGCCGCTTTCAAGTCATGCACGTATTGATCTCCCGGAGAAATACTTCGGTAATTCTGAACCAGGGAAAAGGAAAAAAAACCCAAAATCAGCATTACCAGAATTAAAGAAAGACCTAAGCCGAGCACTCGCTTTTTGGTGAGGATATCCCCATTACCCAGATTAAATATGCTGATGATGGGGATGGATACGAAAATTAATATCAACAAGGTGAGGAAGGTACTGAGGAGTCGGAAGTCTATCCGCAGCGCAACCCGTTCAAATTGCGATTTCTCCTTAATTCCCAATAAATAAAACCCCTTATTCCCTATCAATGCCGGAGACAAAAATCCCTGGAAATCCGTTCCTGATAGCTGCAGGTCTAGCTTTCGTTCCCCTACCGAATGCAGCCCTCCCAGTGTATCGGCAGGAATGAACGGCAACCCCGCCATATCCCTGGGGTAAATGGCCGTACCCGAGCTATCCAAAACAAAGAGGCGATCAAAAAACATACTTTGGATGTTATTTTCCATTAAGGTATGGATAGGTACCACGTGATCTACCTCAAATGCCCGTCCAGTCCCGGGGGCCGATCCAAGGGTAATCCCCAGGTTTTCACGAACCTTCTGAACCAGTTCGCTTTGATTTAATTCCGGAAGCTTTCCTGACTTGGTCGTATCATTCAAAGAAAAGCGGAACCCGTTGACCTCGATCAAATAAAGGGAATCCTTTTTTCTCAAAGAGATCCCTTGTTGATCCAGGACGGATTGATCAAAGGAGGGACCAGCTTCAAAGCCTTTAATGGATTTAATGCCGAATCTCGGAGTGCGGTCGATCATTTCTACCATTCGGGAAGCTGCATTTTCGGCCTCTTCACCAGCCCATGTGTAGAAATTTCGTTTAAAATAGCCTTCCAACTGAATGTGGTAATTGTAAAAAGCGTCCACAAAATTCTGCTTGGCCAAAAAAATAGCCTTGATACCCTGGGATTCCAGTTGCTTTTGGTTCGTTTTCGAATGTTGGTAAAGGTAGGCACCAATCAACAACATTCCGCCAAATATTAAAATCCAGATACGTAAATCCTTGAATTTCATGGTAATGAAACCCTATTTTAGGTACAAAACCAAGTTAAGGAAATCGACGTACAATAAAAATTTTTATTTCGGATTCGAAAAAAAACAGGAAGTTCTGATCTTGGTTTATCAGGCCTACCTACTAAAAACATCAATAAGGCTGTTTTATACACTGCATTTATTCCCGGCTGGCATCCTCCTGTCCTTTATTCATCCAGGAAGGAGCGGTCACAAACCAGAGAATCGTGCCCGCCAACATGAGCTGTTTACAGGTATCGGGTGTCATCTCAGCGGAAAACACCAACATTGCCGGGACAATATTCAGCCCCAGGCCTATAAAGGAAAGTAGTTTTATCAGAAGTTTTTTCATTTTCGTTGGGTGATTTTACTGGCAATGACATATACCAAAACAGCCACAAACCATCCAGGCAGTCCAAGGAAGAAGATTTCCACCCCTACCATCAGGTTGAGTAGCAAACAAAAGGCCAGGGTGACCAGCCAGGTGACGGCCACCGCGCTGTTCAGACGTTTACCACTCACCTGGGCATAATTGGATGTAAGTCCCATTTTTTCAAGCAGGTACACGTCAATAAATATAACGGCCCCGACAGGCATTAGGATCAATCCGTAAAGGGCGACAAATTCCAGAAGCATCATCACCAATGCCGGAAAACAGGCAGCAATAGTGGTAAATAACCCTACAAACAGGGTAACTTTCCAGGTTTTCCAACGGGGATTGATGGATTGAATGGCGAGTCCGGCTCGGTATAGCGTGGGATTGGCTGTAGTCCAACCCGCAACCACGACACAAATGGCTCCCGCAACTCCCACTGCACTGTAGGCAATGGGTCCTGGAGCAAAGGTAAGACTCCCCTCGGATTCAATCAAAAACAAGGAATACAATATCCCGGAGGCTATCCAGGCGATAAAATGTCCTAGAAATACTCCGGTAGCAGACGAGAAGCCATACTGCCATTTTTTGGCGTAGCGTAGCAAGGAAAGGTCTGCCATGCCTATGTGCATGGCCATGTTACAAAACCAGGCAAAAAACAAAATATGCCAGAATCCAAACTTACTTTGGCCTTCCAGCGGAACCCCGGTCCATATGGTGCTCTCTGCGACGGACCAGAAAGAACCCGCATCAGTCACTCCCAAACGGGGCAATACAGCCAGGGCAGCAGCAATGAATACCATGATCATCCAGGGAGCCGCTACCATGGCAAATTTAGACACCTGATCAAAGCCAAACATCGCAATAATGGTCGTGATGGTTCCCACAGCAAAAACCGTAAGCACCCATCCCAGATTATTAGGATAGACATCGGTCAACTGCGGCATGGCCATATCGAATGGAATTCCCACGGCTGTCGCCGCTACAGCAATCATGGATCCGGCTAAAAAGCAAAACAATCCCGCATTTACCAGATTATAAATGAGGGTAAACCTTTTCCCGGCAATTTTTTCCAGTAGGTAATAAAGGGTGACCCTGGTTTTTACGGCTATTTTCGCTGTCAAAAACGCCCAGCTTAAGACGGCCAGGATATTTCCCAGAATCAACCCCGTAACCAAATCAATGGCACTGGCACCATGTGCCACAAATAAAGGACCGATTACAAATTCGGTACCCGCCGTATGCTCTCCGGCATAGGTTCCCAGAAAGCTCCTCCAACCTTTTAGTTTATTGGCGGGTATGGCTTCCTGCTCGTATTCATTTACGGAATTCAAGCGCGCTACCAGACTTTTATTTTTTTCCATAGAATTTGGTTACTGAGAGAATCAAAAGCTTGTTTTGCTTACTTTGTTTGGATGATGATTAAAAATGAAATTCGGCCAGGGATAAGTGAACCGGTGTAAGACATATACATCTATAAATAAACCCATAAACTAAATTGGGATTGCCCGTTGATTTTTAAACTGACCCCCTGTTTATAAATTTGAAAACATTTTTAACCGATTCTTTTTTATTTTTTTTGATCATATAGGCAGCCGTCTCGCCCATCAACCTAAAATCGGTTGATATGACGGTAATACCCAAAAGCTCCTTCAAAGGAGTATCATTGTAGGAAATAATCCCAATATCGACTCCTAATTCAAAATCCTGTTCACGTACCTGTTTTACCAGGTTCACCAAATCGTTTTCCTCAATGACGATGAACGCATCCTTATGCCTCAATTCCATTTCGGCATATACGGTTTCCAGGATCTCAAAATCAAAATCAAAATCACGGCAAAACTTTTTAAAACCCTCCATGATTTCTCTGGGGTAGGGGTAAACGGTATCATTTGGATATACCAACATCAACTTTTCGTAATGCTGCAACTGAAATATTCCCTCACAAAGGGCATTGTAAATATCATTTTTAAAATCCTGGTAGATGGCCGAAACCTCATCTCCTAGTTCCGGTATTTGATTGTCCATCACAATCAATTTATCCGCAGGAATCTTTCTCAGACACTTCATTACCTCGGTATCCAAATTGTAATGACCCTGGTTTTCGTCTTTGAAATGGGGCATCAGTACGTAATAATCATAGCCTCCCCGGTTTTCATTGAGAATATTCATTAGCAATTTAGGATCGCAATGGTAAATATTTAAATCCACCTGCGCGTCAGCACCCATGCTGTTAATGAAAGAATTATAGGTTTTTAGCTTGTAGTTGCTGAGCTTATTGAGCAAAAACAAGATACTCACTTTGGAAGTGGAAATGTTCTTAGCTACATAATAGCCCTTCCCTTTTACAGAAAGAATAATTTTTTTTCCTTTTAATTGATTGTAGGCCTTCTCTACCGTATCCCTGGAAAGGTAATGTTCTTCGCTTATTTCGTTGATGGAAGGAATCTTATCCCCCACCTGCAACTGGCAACCTTCAATATCTTCAATAATGGAATTGACAATTTGCTGGTATTTAGGAATTCGCGAATTTTCATCCAGGCGGATGAGGGTCTTTACTTCAATCATGGGATTCAGGTTATTTTAAGCAGCTACAGTCCTACACTTCTCAAACGAAGTACATTTAAAATTAATTAAATATTCCTCAATAGTAACATTTCACCTTATTTAATTGAATTTGGCAATCCGTACAACTACTATTTCTATCAAGGGTGAATTTCGATGTTGACCGGACCTGCGAGACCGGAAGGCATGATGTCCCAGTCAGAAGCATCAAAAGGCCCGTAATCAATGTTCACAAAATTGATTTCATGGTAATTTCGCCAGGTAACTCCCTGCTGGTCCAGGTAACGGATGCGGTTAGCCATAAGATTGGCCACCTCTATTTCAATTTCATTCGTCCCATTTTGAAGGTAATCGCTTACATCCAGCTTAAAGGGTATGCCAAAAGCAAAGCCAACTTCCTTTCCATTGATCCACACCCGCGCGCTTTCCAATACCTCACCCAAATTCAATACGTATTTTGCGCCTTGACTTAGGTTGAGGTCTAATTTTGTTTCGTATAAAGCCTGTCCCGAAAAATGCAGGACATTTTCATTTTCCAAACTGGTCCAGGGCTGAATTTCCTCCAATTGCTGCGGTTCCGGAAGCATCGGGCCACCCGATGTAAAGGTTAGCGTCCAGGGACCTTCTACCGGGATAAGTT
>JAWLFL010000228.1:0-6247 GCA_041685605.1 Cyclobacterium sp.
TCCGGAGACCGAACTTCCGGAGCATCTATCCTGGAAGAAATCTGAGGTGACAAACTCCGAAAATGCTTTTTTATCATCCTTAAAATGTTGTACAAATATTATATTTTGTTTTTTATATAATTTAATGGATTTTTCAAAGTTTGAACAAGGAAAATTGAACGATTAATCTTAGGATATCCTTGGATTTTTAAGTAAAATCACCCCTTGATAAAGATAGCATGTCCGCAATGAAACAAGTCGATGCGCCGTTACCGGAAAACGAACCCGCTAGATTGGAAGCGTTATTTGCCACCCAACTATTGGACACCTTACCGGAGGCTTCCTTTGACAACCTGACCGAACTTGCAGCGGAAATTTGCCAAACGCCGATCGCCCTGGTTACGTTATTAGATCGGGACCGGCAATGGTTTAAGTCAAAGGTCGGGCTTGATTTTCACGAAACCCGGCGGGAAGATTCATTTTGTCAATACACCATCCTTAAAGAGGGGATTCTGGAAGTACCCGATGCTAGTAAGGACGCACGGTTTAGCTCCAATCGCTATGTGACCGGTAAAGAAAGCGTGCGGTTTTATGCCGGCTTTCCGATCAAAACCGAACAGGGATACCCCTTGGGTACCCTATGCGTATTGGATAATCAACCCGGTAAATTAAGCCCCAAACAAGTGCGGGCACTGGAGATCCTTTCCAAGGAGGTAGAAAAACTGATTCAACTCCGGGTGGAGAAATTAAAGCTCGATGCGTTGAATCAAAAATTAGAAAGGTTCCTGGGTAAGGTTGGGGATCTGGTATTTTTGATCAACAGCAATTTAGTGATTGCTGATTTTTTTACTTCCAAAGAGGAGTTATTGATGGTGCCGCATCACGATTTCCTGCACAAAAAAATAGATGAAGTTGGTTTTCCCAAAGAACAGGCGACACTCTTCGAGGAGCTGATCCGGGATGTTTTTAAAACCGGTCAAAAGCAACGTCTGGAATATTTCCTTACCATCAACGGGAAAAAAGAATGGTTTGAGTTAATAGGTGAAAAAATGACCTCGGATAATTCGGAGGTGGTATGCATTATCAATCACACCAGTCAGCAAAAGAAAAAAGAACTAAGATTAAAAGAGCAGGAAAAGGAATTTAGCGATTTCTTCGAGCACGTACATGGATTGATGTTTAAGCACGATCTGAACGGTAAAATCATTCATATCAACCGGGATGGTGCCGAAATTCTCGGTTACACGCAGGAAGAACTTATCGGGGTAAACATGAAAAGTATGGCCCTGGACAAAACGCTTTTTACCGACTACCTGGAAACCATCAAAAAGGAGAAAACCTTTAATGGCAAAGGCAGGTTGGTTTCCCGCGCAGGCAGGACGGTCACCTTCCATTTCAATAACGTGCTTTTTGAGTCGCAACTGGGTGACTCCTTCATATTGGGAAACGGTATGGATATGACTGAATCCCTCCACTCCCTTCAGGAATTGGAAACTGCCGCTGCTTCCATCAACAAAGAGCGGGTATTGCTAAAGACGATCATTGACAACATCCCCATAAACATCTACGCAAAAAACAGCCGTTTTGAAAAAACGCTGGTGAACCGTGCGGAACTAAACTACCTGGAAATCGACGATGAGCAAGAAGTTTTGGGAAAAACTGACGAGCTGCTTTTTGATGCGGAAACAGCCAACGAAGCACTTGAAGAGGACCAATCGGTTATTTTGGATGGGGAAATCATCATCAATAAGGAAGTCATCCAAGAGCAGAAAAATGGTAGAAAGCGCTATTGTCTGATATCCAAAATACCTCTGAAAGATGCCTCGGGCAAAATCACGGGCATGGTGGGCATCACCAATGATATCACCGAGCGGAAAAAAGCAGAGCTGGCCCTGCTGGAGAAAGGCAAAAGACTCGATGCCATTATCCGGGGAACCAATACGGGAACCTGGGAATGGAATATTTCCAGCGGTAGGATCCTGATCAACGACCGTTTTGCCGAAATCCTGGGATTTACGGCAGATGAAATGAGCGACTTTTCTTCCCAGAAGTGGAATGCCTTTTGTCATCCCGAAGACCTGCTTCACCGAAATCACGTCCTGCAAAAGCATTTTGACAAAAAAACGGACTTTTACCAGTACGAAATTAGACTGAAGCATAAAGAGGGGCATTATGTATGGATCCAGGACCGTGGAAAAGTTTTTTCAAGAGATCAATCCGGCAAGCCTGAAATCATGTACGGCACCCATCAGGATATTAGCCGGCGAAAGGAAATAGAGCATCAGCTTAAGGAGGCCAAGGAAAGTGCGGAAAACGCCAACAAAGCCAAATCCGAATTCTTAGCCAACATGAGCCATGAGATTCGAACCCCACTCAATGGCGTAATCGGCTTTACGGATTTACTGATGAAAACGCCCCTTTCAGATACGCAGCTTCAATACATGAAGACCGTGTACCAATCGGCGCATTCCCTTTTGGATTTGATAAATGACATACTAGATTTCTCCAAAATTGAAGCAGGGAAGATGGATTTATCTGTAGAAAAAACAGATATTTTCGAACTGGGAACCCAGGTTGCAGACATCACCAAATACCAGGCGCATTCCAAGGGCTTGGAATTATTGGTTAACCTTTCTCCCAGCCTGCCCCGATTTATTTATGCGGATGATGTGCGGCTGCGACAGATTCTGGTGAACCTACTGACCAACGCGATTAAGTTTACCGAAAAAGGAGAAGTAGAACTGAAAGTAGAGAAGTTGGACAAGGATATCCAAAAGGACCTGCCTGTACTATTTCGCTTTTCCGTAAAAGATACGGGAATGGGCATATCCCTTGCCAAACAGCAAAAAATATTTGATGCCTTCTCCCAGGAAGATGCCAGTACTACCCGGAAATTCGGCGGTACCGGATTGGGATTGACGATTTCCAATAAACTGCTGGGATTAATGGGAAGCCGGCTTCAACTCGAAAGTGAGCCTGGAAATGGCAGCCTCTTCTATTTCGATATACAATTGATGGCCGAGCAGGGAGAGGTGGAAGAATGGCCTGAAGATCATGGGATGGAGCAGGTTTTGGTGGTGGATGATAATGAAACCAACCGGAACCTAATCCGGGAGATTATGGAATCCCGGGACATTACCTGCTTCCAGGCAGCCAATGGCATGGAAGCCCTTCAGATATTGGAGGAAAAAGGGAAAGTTCAATTGGTTTTTATGGATCTGCGCATGCCTTTTCTGGACGGCCTGGAAACCACTGAAAAGATCCGGAAACTTGGAGATCCGGAAATTGCCCAAGTCCCGGTGGTATTGTTAAGTAGCTCCAGTGACGATGCGCTGGATCGGGGTAAAATGGACATACTAAAAATTCATCATCGAATTTTGAAACCGGTAAAAATAAATCAGGTCGCTCAAATCATCCGGAAAATCACTAAACCCGGAGAACCGGACGCGTCTTCCACGCAACAGGACATCTCCTTCAGCAAAAACGTCCTTGCCAATGCCACCTATACCGTGCTTATTGCGGAAGATAATCCGATCAATATGAAACTATCGAAAATTATTCTGTCCAAAATAAGCCCTACCATTCAGATTGTAGAGGCAGACAATGGATTAAAAGCCTACGAGTATGTGCTGAGGAAAAAACCGGACTTAATTTTAATGGACGTACAAATGCCCATCATGAATGGCTATGAAACTTCCAAGGCCATTCGATCTATTGAAAACGGAAACAACTTGCCCATCATAGCATTGACTGCAGGTACGGTAAAAGGGGAACGAGAACGCTGCCTGGAGGCTGGCATGAACGACTACATGAGCAAGCCCCTGGTACAGGAAAGTCTTAACCAAATGATTATCAAATGGCTAATCCCTACCCAACAACAGGCTGGAATACCGATTCCGGACACGGTAGCGAAAAAAGATACAGGAAAACACCATTTTGACAAGATTCATTTGTTAAGCCTTTTTGATGGGGACAAGGCCATCGGCAAAGAGTTGCTAAAAATTGCCAGGGCTACCCTGCAAGAATGCCGGAGCAAACTTAAGGTAGCACTTGAGGAGCGAAATAAAGCCTCCCTGATTGAGCTGGGGCACAAACTGAAAGGATCTGCTGCCACTGCCGGTTTTTTCGTATTACTACCCCTAACAGATCGGCTGGAAAGCAAGGCCGAGAACAATAATGACAGCCAACTTTTTGAAATTGGCAAGAATATTCAACAGGAATTGGATTACCTATTAACGAACTTTGACCAATTTAAACTATAATCCTTTTCGACAGGGAGTCTCAGAAAAACCTCACCACCCATTTTTTGAGAAAAACAAAACCGCTAAAATTTACTACATTTGTTTTTCTTTTGAATTCATACCACCTAAAAAACCAACCATGCCAGAGACCAAGATTTTCTCAGGTTCGAATACACCCTTCTTGGCAGAAAGTATCGCAAAAGCATATGGTCAATCGCTCGGAGACCTGACCCTTGCCAAATTTAGTGATGGCGAATTGTCCCCGAGTTATAACGAATCCATTCGGGGATGTAATGTATTTCTTATCCAATCCACCAATCCTTCGGCTGATAACCTGCTGGAGCTATGCCTGATGATCGATGCCGCCAAACGGGCAAGTGCCTATAAAGTTTGTGCTGTAATTCCTTATTTCGGTTATGCCAGGCAGGACCGAAAAGACCGGCCAAGGGTAAGCATCGCCGCCAAATTGATTGCCAATATGCTCACCTCCGCAGGAGCAGACCGAATCATGACTTGCGACCTGCATGCCGGACAGATTCAGGGATTTTTTGATATTCCTTTGGATCATTTAAACGGTTCCGCTATCTTTGTGCCCTATTTAAAAAGCCTGGACTTAGGCAACCTGATATTTGCTTCCCCGGATGTCGGTGGAGTGGGTAGAACCAGGGCCTATGCCAAGCATTTTGAGGTAGACATGGTGGTCTGTGATAAGCATAGAAAAAGAGCCAACGAGGTGGCATCAATGCAGTTGATTGGAGATGTAGAAGGGAAAGATGTGGTGATGATAGACGACCTGGTCGACACAGCCGGGACCATTTGCAAGGCTGCCAACATTATTTTGGATAAAGGGGCATCCTCGGTAAGGGCCATTGCGACGCATGGCGTGCTTTCTGGAAAAGCATATGAGAACATCGAAAATTCCAGTCTGTCTGAACTGGTAATCACCGATACCATTCCCGTCAAACAGGAATCCTCCAAAATAAAGGTATTAACCGTGGCCGATTTATTTGCAAAAGCAATTCATGCCGTGGAAGGGAATACGTCTATAAGCTCCCTGTTCATTTAAAGAATTTTAATTTAAACAAATATAGTTATGAAATCAATTGAGATTATAGGGTTTAAAAGAGCAAATCTCGACAAGAAATCCCTGGATGCGCTACGTGAGGAAGGTAATGTACCCTGTGTGGTATACGGTCCGGGGATTAAAGAGCAGATCCATTTTTATGCCCCTGCCATTTTGTTTCGGGACCTGATCTATACCCCGGAAGTACACATGGTGGACCTGAACATTGAAGGCACCAAAATCAAAGCGATCTTGCGGGAAGGTCAGTTTCACCCCGTAAGTGAGATCTTATTACACGCTGACTTTTTGGCCTTCAGCGAAAAGAAAGCCATTAAGATGGAAATCCCTGTGAGGCCATTCGGATCTTCACCTGGTATTATCAAAGGTGGTAAACTGGAAATCAAGACCAGAACCTTGCTGGTTAAAGGCTTGGCGCAGAACCTTCCGGATGAGATTCCGGTCGATATATCCAGTCTGGAATTGGGTAAATCTGTCAAAGTGGGGGAGTTGAATGTGGAAAATTTTGAATTACTTAACAGCCCCCATGTTACCATCGCTACCGTGGGTATTCCAAGAGCCCTTAGAGGCAAGAAAGCGGGCGAGGAAGAGGAAGAAATATAATCTGCTTCTCTTAATGCATCGTCATTCAAATCCTGTTCTGTATCTTTACGGAGCAGGATTTTTTTATGCAAACCCAATTTAGCTTGTTCCCGCATTGGTTTAAAAAAAATGATGACACATAAAACCGCATAAGGAAAACATGAAATACCTAATTGTAGGCCTGGGTAATATCGGGATGGAATATGAACTGACCCGGCATAACGTAGGCTTTCTGATTTTAGACAGGCTGGCAGACAAAGAAAAACTCTCCTGGAGCAGTGACCGGCTTGCCTTTACCTGCCTTTTCCAATACAAGGGAAGGCAAATTCACCTGATCAAACCCACCACCTACATGAATTTAAGC
>JAWLFL010000229.1:0-6230 GCA_041685605.1 Cyclobacterium sp.
TCCTTTTTGCCGTGCCTGTAATGGGGCAGGAAGACCTATCTTTAAAATACGCCGCTACCATTGAGGCGGAAGATCTGGAAAAGCACCTCAGCTACCTGGCATCCGATGAGTTGGAAGGCAGGGATACCGGAGAGAAGGGCCAGAAGTTGGCGGCCGAGTATCTGGTCAACTTCTACCAGGAAAAGGGCTTGGCCGGACCCGTCAAAGGGAGCTTTCTGCAGCCATTCGAACTCTCCAGCGTACGTTGGGAAGAAGTGGAGTTAAGAGTAGGCCGTACGAAGCTGGAGCTAAATGAAGATTTTGTCTTTATTGGCGATGCCGATATGAAAAGAAGGTCCCGCACCGATTTGGTGTTTTTGGGATTGTCCTCAGAAGAAAACCTGACAAAAGTAGATGTGGAAGGCAAGCTGGTCGGACTCTGGGCCATCGGGTCCCGATCCCCGGAAGTGGTGGATCGGATTTTTGAAGCCGGTGCGGAAGGTGTGGTGCTGGTAACCATGGAAGGACAGGCTAATTTTGATCGGGTAGCTAACCGGTACAAAACGCTCTCCGGAAGGGGCCGCTTGGGCTTTGACAAGGCTACCGAACACAAACCCGTTTTTATGGTCAGTTCGGAGATGATGGGAAAATTGTTTGAAACTCCCGTGGACCAACTTAAGGAGGCTGCCAAAAACAACCCTGAATCCATCCCTTCTCAAACGGTCCGCTACCAGGTTCAAAAGGATAAATTAATGGTGGGCACTGAAAACGTGCTGGCGTATCTGGAAGGCACTGATAAAAAGGAGGAGGTGTTGGTTATTTCCTCTCATTACGATCATGTGGGCATTAACAGCGACGGAGAAATTAACAACGGTGCGGATGACGACGGTTCCGGAACCGTGTCGGTGATGGAAATAGCAGAAGCATTTTCGGAAGCAGCAGCAGACGGATTCCGTCCCCGCAGAAGTATTCTTTTTCTGAACGTCACTGGCGAGGAAAAAGGCCTGTTGGGTTCGGAGTATTACGCGGATAATCCGATATTTCCGTTGGAAAATACGGTTAATAACCTGAATATCGATATGGTAGGACGCATTGACTACGAATACCAAAATGCCGAAAACCAGGATTACGTGTATGTGATTGGCTCCGAGATGCTTTCCTCACAGCTCAAAATCATTAACGAGTACAACAATATTACCTATACCAACCTGATCCTGGATTACCGCTACGATGCGGAGGATGACCCCAATCGGTTTTACTACCGCTCCGATCATTACAATTTCGCCAAGCACAACATTCCCGTGATTTTCTTTTTCAACGGGGTGCACGACGACTACCATCAGCCCACGGACACGGTAGACAAGATCGAGTTTGACCTGATGGAGAAACGCGCCCGGCTGATCTTTCATACCGCCTGGGATTTGGCCAACCGGGAACACCGCACGCCGGTGGATGGGACCAATACCCGCTTGGCCAGGTAATCCTTTCAGGAATGGTTTTTGATTAGCCGCTGGATAATGTCCGGCGGCTTTTTGTTTTTATAAAAATAGCCGCTATATTAATAGACGTAATAAAATGACTAAAATAGATACCTTCCTACCATGAAAAAACTTTGTCTAAGCCTTTTCGCCCTGTTGCTTTTTTTTCAAGCCGAAGCGCAGCAACTCCCCTCTAAAGCCATGCAGATCAAGACGGCCGTCCTGGCAGCTCCCGAAACGCTGAGAGAAGGAAGCATGGTTTATGGCTATGACAGCCGGGGAAACTGGACCGTCTTGCGGGAAGGCAGTAATGAAATGGTTTGCATAGCGGATGATCCCACCGCTGAAGGTTTTAGTGTGGCCTGCTACCACAAGCAGTTGGAGCCATTTATGGAAAGGGGTAGGGAATTGAAAAAAGAAGGTAAAAGTTTTAAGGAAATCTTCGATACTCGGGAGGCGGAAGCCAAGGCTGGTACGCTCCGGATGCCCAAAGAGGGTGCCACTCTGTATTCGCTTTCAGCGGCTGCCGAGGATTACGATGCTCTGAAGGGAGAAGTCAAAAACACCTACCTGCGCTATGTGGTCTACATTCCCTGGGCTACCCAGGAAAGCACCGGTCTGGCATTAAAGCCCGAAGCCCCCGGCATGCCCTGGATCATGGACCCCGGCACCCACCGCGCCCATATCATGATCAATCCACCGAAAGAGTAGTAGGAGAGATTTCAGGTGTTTGTTACTTGATAATTAGGTGAAATCTTGATCTCTCGGGTGAGCGGACCTGCGACGTTTCAAGTAGTAGAATTGTCATTTATTAAATTAAGGTATTCCTCGGATCATTAAAGTTTAGTTAAAAATGAGTACGAATCAGAATTATTTGAAGTTAATACATGTCATTTTAGTTAAGCGTATCTTTTCCAGGTAGATGATTTAAAAAACGAGAGGAATAAAAAAACTTGGTGACAAAAACTTTCCCTTCTGGTAAACTTTTAATTTTTTTTAATCCAATCAGCCGCTAAAAAGTGGAAAAAAAGCTTCAGAAATATCTACATGCCTTTCGGAAACTAAGAATTGACAAGGCACATGGTATCGCTCCTCATAAGCCTGTTTTATTAATTTCTTTGTTACAAACCTTTCAAACGGGTATTAATGATTGCAATAATATTCGTATAACTCCTGAATTGGTTGCGTTCTTCAAGACGAACTGGACATTATTAGTTACCACAAATCACCATTGCCTATTTGCTTTACCTTTCTTTCATTTAAAAAGCGAAAAATTCTGGAAGCTCGTTCCAAAATTGGGGTTTGAAAAAATCATTCGTTTGTCGACTTCCATGCGAAGTTTTGCAAATTTAAATGTAGCAGTTGATTATGCGCTCTTAGATCAAGATTTATTTTCATTGATGAAAGATCCAAAAAGTAACATGGTAATGCAACAGTTTTTATTGGATGAATACTTTCCTTCGAGGAGTAGAGATTTCATTTTTTCCTCAGAAAATCAGGTAAAGTTTTTTGATGAAATTGAAAGTAAAATTTTAAATGAATCACCAGAACAGTATAGGTCTGAAATTCAAAGCCTGATCCAAGAACAGAATGAGGAAGAAATATTCATTAGAGGGGACCTATTTAAAAGGGAAGTTCCAAAAATTTATAATAATACCTGTGCCGTTTCCGGGATGCGCATAGATGCAACACTTACCTTATCCATGATTGATGCTTGTCACATTAAGCCATTTAGCAAAAGTTTTGATGATACCATTAAGAATGGCATTGCTTTATGTCCAAATCTTCATCGAGCGTTTGACAGGGGTTTGATTTCAATCGATGAAAATTTTCAGGTGCTGGTTTCAAAACGCTTTAGCGAACATCAATCAAGCTATGGGATCAAAGCTTTTGAAAACAAACAGATTAGTCTACCTCTTAGGGAGGACTATTGGCCTTTGAAAAAGAATTTAATATGGCATAGAGAAAATATATTTAAAAAATAGGGGATAAAACCCTTTTCTTTGAACAATCAAAATTAAAGCAGGCATTTGAGGAATCTAATTCCAGTTGCCTTACCACTTCAACCACTATAAACATGTGTAAACAAACATGCGGCTTACTACTGCTCCTGGCCCTGCTATCCGGACTATTTTCCGGAATCCAGGCACAAACCAATACTGATCAAATTGTATTTACAGAAGGATGGGTGACGGGCTTTGGAGCTCCGGTGAAATACCCCCGCTATGCCCGCAGCGAATTCCCCACCGATCCGGTCATTCCGCTGCTGCTGGCATACCAATCGATTCAGCCAGCGGATCAAAAAGGTGATTCTGGAGTCAATTGGGAAGCCATTTCAGCGGATGAGAACGGCCTTTTCAAGCACGACCTACTTGCTTCCGGAGGCCTTTACCTGGAATACAATAGCCCTTCCCAGAAGATTGTAATATTTGATGCTTCCGGCCATGGTAAAGCCTATATCAATGGGGTGCCCCGGGAAGGGGACCACTTTGGCTTTGGTACTACCAAGCATCCTGTAAAGCTTAAAAAGGGACTGAATTCGTTTTATTTGACAAGCGGCAGAAATCCGGAAATAAGGGCCTCTCTTTACGCTCCGAAATCGCCCTTACAGTTGAGCACCGATCAGCTAACCCTACCGGATCTGGTTTGTGAGGAAAATGGATTTAAATGGGCGGGTATAGAAGTCATTAATACTACCGAAAAAGCGGCTTCCGGCTATCGGGTAGAGAGTATCGTTAAGGGTACGGAAAAAATGAGTACCCCAGTACCGACCATTGAAAAGCTGACTTCCAGGAGCATTCCATTCCGGATACCTGAGTTGCAGGGTGTACAGGAGGAGCAAGTGGATTTACAGGTAAATCTCCTTTCAGCATCCGGGAAAAAATTGAGTTCGCTGACATTGACGCTGAAAAACCGGCCTTTTGATAGCCTGCATGACCGGACCTTTATTAGCGGAATTGACGGTAGTGTCCAGTATTATTCCGTCCAGCCAGGCAAGGTGCCGGAAGAAATGAAGCCTGCGCTCATCTTTTCTACCCATGGGGCGGGAGTAGAGGCCAGAGGTCAGGCGGCGGTATACACTCCCAAGGATTGGGGACATATAATAGCTCCCACCAACCGCGGGCCATTTGGCTTTGCCTGGGAGGACTGGGGTCGGTTGGATGCCTTGGAGGTATTGGACATTGGGAAGGAACTCTTTCAGCCCGATCCTCAAAAAATATACCTCACCGGCCATTCCATGGGAGGGCATGCCAGTTGGTACCTGGGAGCGACTTACCCGGACCATTGGGCGGCCATCGGACCCTGTGCCGGCTATGCGGAACTTCATGACTGGATAGAACATACACGAAAAGTAGGCACGGCCACGGAGCGAATGTTTGAAAGGGCTGGCAATACGCAGCGTACCCGTCTTCTGAGTCGAAATTACCTACATTTTGGCGTTTATATCAACCATGGCAATGCAGACCAGGTGGTTCCGGTGCGTCATGCCCGGCAGATGAAGCAGCTTCTGGCGGATTTTCATCCGGACTTTGCGTACTACGAATACCCGGACGGGGGACATTGGTACGGAAATCACTCGGCCGATTGGCCGCCCCTGTTTGACTTTTTAAAAAGTCATGCGCTCCCCAAACCGGAAGAAGTGCGCAGCCTGGAATTTTATACCGCCAGTCCGGGGGTTTCCTCCAGCACCAACTGGCTGACAATCTACCAGCAAACGCACCCCTACCAACTCAGCCATGTGGAGCTGGATATTGGAGAGGATTCCGTATCCGTTTCAGGTGTAACGGAGAATGTTGCCGTCCTGCAATTGGATGTAAGTAGGGCGGGCCTGGCCTTTCCGCTGTCCATTCAATTGGATGATAGTAAGCTAGTCCTGGAGCAGTCAGTTTCTGAAATAGTCCTGGTTCGCAAGGACAGCGGAGCATGGGAGTCCGGTGACCTACCCGGGCTGGAGGAAAAAGGCCCGCACAGGTATGGAAACTTCAAAGATGCGTTTCGTCACCAGGTGGTTTTTGTGTACGGTACTCAGGGCAACAGAGAGGAAAACGACTGGAATTTTTACAAAGCCCGTCACGATGCCGAAACATTCAGCTATCGGGGGAATGGGTCCATAGAAATGGTGTCCGACAAGCAGTTTTCAGCGGAAAAATATGCCGACAGGGGAGTGATTCTTTACGGAAATTCGGATACCAACCGGGCCTGGAAAGCCTTGCTGGGGCAAAGCCCGGTTCAGGTTTCCAATGGAGCAATGAAGGTAGGGGATCGGGTACTGACCGGCGATGGCTGGGGGTGTTATTTTATTCAACCACGACCGGACAGCGATATTGCCTCGGTAGGTGTAGTAGCAGGAACCGGGCTAAAGGGCTTTAAGGCGGTTCATGCCAACCAGTATTTTATGGCTGGTACCGCTTTTCCCGATCTGACGGTAATTGGAACGGAGGTATTTGCAAACGAATACGAGGCAGTGGTGGGTTCCGGTTTTTTTGGTAATGACTGGGGTGTGGAAACGGGTGATTTTGTCTGGAAATAAAAAAAGAGTTTGGCAAAAAAACAGAATGGAGTTTTTGGAGAATGTAGAGGGAAAGTCGTCGGGAAAGGTTATCCAAAGCTGATGCTCGTTAATTGTTTGCGGACTGTGCTGTTTCCTAAAATCGTCCTGGTTGGAACGCGGTATCCGCAGTGATGGTACGGTAAAGTGATTAAAAAGGAAAAACTGGAAATCGAATTACAGCCTTTCCTACAGGTCATTACTCATTTTCATTCCGATTTACG
>JAWLFL010000230.1:0-6219 GCA_041685605.1 Cyclobacterium sp.
GAGCTGGAAGTTGGCTTACCATTTAGTCTGCAGTTTAGCGGAGACGAAGGTGGATTGGGCAGTACCGGCTTTACCATGGCAGACAACCCTTCTGCCCGTCTGGAAATAGATGGACCGGTGGCTTATTCGAATGTACCTGGATACGAACCTGGAAGACTCAACCTGACAGGAGGAAATCTGGAGGTAAATGCCGCAAACGGAATCGCGTACAGAACCAACGGCAGCACGAATACTACCAGTACCGAGGTTAATTCCCAAATCAATACACTTGGTGTGGGAATGGATGCCGATGCACAAGGTAATTTCAGTATTAGTACTACCATTTTAAACCCTTACAGCGATGGGTCCGATAATGCCGAGCAAGCAGGAATTTGGTTTGGATTGAATGAAGACAACTTTGTAAAACTGGTTGTTGCCAATGGTGGAAAAGTGGAGATTCTGAGAGAGATCAATGGATTGGCACCTGCTGACGTTGCGAATAATATACAGGCAAACGGTGTTTCGGCCATTCATAGCAGTGCGGTCACCTTACGATTGTATGTCGATGTAGAAAACAACCTGCTCACCGGTTACTACAGCCTCAATGGAGGAGCAGAAGTTGAATTGGGTTCAGTAGCACTTCCTGCGGTATATCTCAATGGTAACCCTGCTCACCAGGACCTGACTTTTGCCGGTATTTTTGCCAGCAAGCGACGGGAAGCGGTATCCGAGGTAGTGTACACTTTTACCGAATTCTCTGTTACTCCTGATCAGTTGCCAGACACGGACTTTGATCCAATCAAGATTAACTTCTCCAGACCAATCGATGATATTCCAGCAGGGTATATCAGGGATAGCGGTGCTCCTTACGGGGACCGGGGAGAAGGAAGGACCTATGGCTGGTTGACCACCAATGGTCAGACGGGACTTAACCTGACGGACAATACCCGAAACAGGGATTTGGCCGGTGTGAATTTAATCCAAAATACCCTCATACACATGCAGTATGGGGATGCAGGAGGCACCAATGGTGTCACAACTGAAGGAATATGGGAAATGGATGTTCCTAATGGTACCTATGAAGTAACCATTGGGGTAGGAGACCCTGAAGTAGACGGGCAGGAAGGTACGACTCCTTCCCATACGATCAACGTAGAAGGGGTCAATGCCGTGGATGGCTTTGTTCCAACAGGGCCTGATGGAGCGCTAAGCCGAATGACTTCTGTTTCAGTAATGGCAACCGTGCTTGATGGGCGATTGACCATAGATGCCAATGGCGGATTTAACACGAAGGTGCATTCGTTGGAGATCGTTCAGAAAACGGATTCCAATGTACCGCTGTTTACCAACGTGACACCGGCGAATAATGCTACAAACGTTTCCCTGAATGACCTTCAGGTAAACGTGGAAATCCTGACTCCGGAGGGATACGAGTTGGATAATGGTACACTAGCTGGAAACATCAACTTGTACGAGTTGGCCGAGGATGGCGAAGTACTTGTCCCGAGTAACTCCAACGATACTGGTGGAGGAGATGCCATTACGCTTACCCCCATCGAGCAATTAAAAGAGAATACCACCTACTTGTTCCGTATTTCGGGAGTGGAAGCGAATCGCGCCGGTGATTTATCGGATCGGTTAACCTTTGCCACCTTTGAATCCAGGTTTACAACAGGTACAGAAGACGACCTGCCGGTTCCGATCAGGGATCTGGAAGGGGTAGCCTTTACGGCCGTTGCTGGTGGAACGGATCTGGGAGAAGGTACGGTCAACGAACGATTCTCTAGTTTGGTAGTCGGACCTGACGGAAAGCTATACGCCAGTACGATTGGAGATTTCCAGTCTGACGGGAAGATTTTCCGTTGGGATATGGAGGCCGATGGAACCTTGAGTAACCTGGAAGTATTGAGTCCGGAGTTAAATGGCTCTCCGCATCCGGAGTCTGGAGTGATGGCTGGAAACAATCGCCTGATAATCGGTTTGGTATTTGACCCTGCATCTACTGCGGATAACCTGATCGCCTATATAACACACAGCGCAGCCTCGTTAACTAACGGACCGGCATGGGACGGAAAACTGACCAAATTGACAGGTCCCGATCTGAATACCGTGCAGGATTTGGTGATTCACTTGCCACGCTCTACCAAAGATCACCTGACCAATAGCCTGGCCTTTGACGAGGAGGGGCTAATGTATATTGCTCAGGGAAGTAATTCTGCGGGTGGAGCTCCCGATCCGGCTTGGGGCAACCGGGCCGAGCGATTGCTTGCCGCTTCAGTATTGAGGGTAGATATGGATAAATTGCCAGCAAATCTTCCGCTGAGCGTGCATACCACGGACGATATCGGAGTGATCAATGCAGCTCCTGCAAATGGGCTATTGATGGGGGATGGAACGACCTATAACCCCTATTCGGCAGATTCTCCGGTGACTATATTTGCCACCGGTATCCGGAATGCTTACGATTTGATCTGGCACTCCAATGGTTGGCTATATGTGCCGACGAATGGAACGGCCGGTAACAATAACGATTCTCCAAATTCTCCGTCAACGAATAACTACTCATTGGCCAGAAGAATTGATGGGCTGACCAGTATTCCTTTTGCTCCTGCACTCACAGGAGGAGAAACACAAAAGGACTGGTTGTTCAAAACCCAGGGTGGCAGTTATCACGGACATCCCAATCCATATAGAGGAGAGTTTATCCTGAACCATGGAGGGATGCCGTATAGTGGTGTGCCAGGCCAGGAAACCGAACCTTACAGGGATGTAGCGAAGTACTCAACTACTTTGGGCCCTGATCCAAACTACCGAACCCCTGCCTATGACTTTGGAAAAAACAAGTCTCCAAACGGCGTGATTGAATATAAAAGTGATGCCTTTGAAGGCAGGCTTCAGGGACTGTTGATGGTAGTAAGGTTCAGTGGACAGGACGATATCTTCGTCATGGAGCCGAACAACAATGGTAACATTGGCGAAGTATACAATCAGATACCTGGTCTGGGAGGATTTGATGATCCGCTGGATTTGGTGGAAGATCCCAAAACAGGAAACATCTATGTGTCAGAATATGACAGGGACAACAATGGCATCGCCAGACTGACCCTGTTGCGTGCCGCCATCCCGGCGACATTGAAGCCAGAACTGGTAGCTGCGCCTGAGGAATTGTTGTTTGAAACGACCAACAATACTGCGGGAGATCAGTCTCAGACCAAAGTAGTAGAGATTACCAACGAAGGAAACGAAGGCGTGACCATTACGGGTGTTTCGGTATCCGGACCTTTTGCGGATCAGTACGATCCGGTAAGTCCTGCCGGTACGGCAACCCTGGCACCAGGAGAATCGATCAGCTATTCGGTGACCTATGCACCCGACTTGAATACCAGCAACCTTGGATATCAGGAAGCGGTATTGGAAATTGCCACCGATAATCCGGACCAGTCAGTGCTGGAAGTAGGGCTGCATGCCTTGAAGAAAACCGGATATGAAGGTGGAAACGAGCCTCCGTTGCAAGATGTGGTAGATGCCCTTGGCATTGGTATCAATGTAGGCTGGACTTCCCTTTCGGATGGCACGCAGCCAGTATTGAAAGGCGAGGAAGTGCTGGTACAGCAGTGGGTGAAAGCGGGTGCTGAGGACGTGAAAATTACGCCGGTCGGTAGGTATTCGCCAAATGAAGAAATTCCTTTTGGCTGGTATACCCGGAACGAATCGGTAACGCTTAATGAAGTAGGCGTGATGTCCGGAGAATTTGGACAGCATCAAACCCTTTATCCCGAAATTTCGGAAGGCACGGATACATTTGATCCTCAGGGAGCTGTTTTTGGGGTCTATGTCACTTCTCAGGTATTTAACCGAACCAATTATACGGAAGACGATCTGAACACAGAAGTAGCCAGAAGGGTAAGAACCTATCCTGTAAAGGACAGGGAAGGTAATCTGGTAGAAAACAGTTACATCATCAATTTTGAGGATGCAACGAACGGAGACTACCAGGATTACATGTTTGTTATTGAAAATGTGATTCCGTTTGAAGACGGTACCCTGCGATTGGAGTTTGATCCGGAGGTACTGGCATTGAACGGAACCATAAACGATTCGGATCCTGTCGTACAGGAAGTAACCCTTTCAGCGAATGGGGGATTGACCGCAGGTGAAGTAAGCTTGAGCAGTTCGGACACCAGGCTCAGTCTGCCTGCGAGCTTCGAATTGGGTACCCCATTTGAGATCAGTTTTGACAAGGCCGGGTTGGCTATCGGTAACTATACCACCACGCTTACCGCAGACGCGCCAAACTACGAGCCAGCAACGCTGGAGGTGAGGGTAAATATTACCCAGGAAGCGGTCTACGTGTACCAGTTCAATTTCCAGACACCGGAACAAGTATCCGCATCTCCTGAAGGGTATATTGATGACTTGGGTGCGCCTTATGGTTTGCAAACCACGGATTTGGGCCAGTTGAATTTTGGGTGGGTACTTCCAGGTAGTGAAACACCGGCCGATGCCAGCGTTAACGGGCGAAACCGTAACACGGGTGCCGATGAGGATCCTTTGTTGAATACCTTTACCATTATCGGTCACCGCACAACAGCCACCTATCCCCAAAGAGATTGGTTGGTGGAACTACCAAACGGGTTATACAATGTAAATATCAGCGTGGGAGATCCGGATTTCACAGATAGTTACCATGCATTGGATGTGAATGGTGTACGTGTAATAGACTTTAATCAGGAGGGCAACAATCCGGAAAATCTGATTTTTGCTGAAAATACCGAGTTGGTGGAGGTTACCGACGGAAAATTACGATTGAGTCTGGCTGCAGAAGGTGTAAATGCCAAGCCAAATTACATCCGGATTGCGCCTATCAATACAGCTGCTCTTCCGCCAACACTTAGTGTTGAATTTGAAGGTCTGCAGGCAACGGAGGGCGTTTACAGAGGACCAGTTTCTATCAGTCTGCAAGCAGAAGATCAAAGTGAGAGCGGAGCGATAGAGCGATTGGAGTATAGCATCAACGGCGGTGCATTCGCTAGCTTTGATGGGCCTTTCGTTCTGGATGAAACCGGTGATTACGAATTGCTGGTAGAAGCGGAAGATGCCAACGGCAATACCACTTCCAGAAATTACTCCTTCAGTATAGAGGAACCCTCCAACGCATTGTTGGATATGGAAAACATGACAAAAGTTCCAGGCACGGATAGGGGATTCCCGGCAGAGGATTACTTTACCTTTTACAGAATCAACAACACTGGATCTACCGGGGCGAGGTTCCATGATAACAATGTCATGAGGTTGACTAATTCGGGTACCGAACCGTTGGTTATCGATGAAATTAATATTTCCGATGAAAATCGGTTTATATACAACATCGTACCGCAGGGTATTGAATCTACTGAGTTGCCGTTGACCATACAGCCAGGTGCTTCCAGGGATCTTTCGATCACATTCATAGGTGTAAATGGAAACAATACCACCATGATGAAAGAGACCATAGAAATCATTAGCAATGCCGACAATGGAGCCAATGCTCTGGCAACGCTTCATGGCGGATATGTACCGGTACCGGAAGGTGGAAAGGAGATTGATGCGCAGCAGGTATTTGATGCCTTCGGTTTCAAAACCAGCATGCTGAGTATCGTGAATGACGAGGGCACCATTGATCCACCAAATAACATTACATTCAGACCGAGTTCGAATTACCCGGATCCGGCAAATATTGATGCTGGATACGAAGGTGACATGATCTTATCGGACAACTTCGTGCAGGCAGATCCTACCAAACCAGTGATTGGTATTCAATTATCAGCGCTTCATGGAGGACCTTCCAGCAATGGATCCCGATTTGTAGAAGTAAATGGCACTGGCACGGTAGGTGGTATGAGTTTTAGCCATCAGGCTAATTGGTACCAAACGTTGCTTCCAAAAGGAGGAGACAATGAGACCATCAATTTCGATGTATCTAATAGCATCTCGCAGGCCTTCCGTATCTCGGTTTCCAGTTACCTTTCCAGTGGTGGAAACAATATCAATGGGGATCGTCCTGATTTACTTGGATTGAGGATCTATAAGGCAATTGATCAGGATGGCAACATCATTCCTAACGAGTACATTGTTCTTCAGGACTTTGTACAGAATGGATGTGGTGCCGGATCGGCCAACTGTGATTGGAACGACAATACCTTCTATTTCATCAATATCCGACCGGAAGCAATTCCGACTGCATCTGCCCTGGAAGATTAC
>JAWLFL010000231.1:0-6210 GCA_041685605.1 Cyclobacterium sp.
CAGCTACTAATGATGTTGGCATCCCTTAATGGGGCCACGCTAAATTACAGCATGTTGGCAAAGTCACTTGGGATAAGTATGCCGACTGTCAAAACCTATCTGGGATATTTTGTCAATGCTTTTTTGGTTACCGAATTGTCCCCCTGGCACGTAAATGTTAAAAAGCGCTTGGTTAAATCCCCCAAAATCTATTTTCGCGATACAGGAATGCTTCATTACCTCTTGGGTATAAAAACTATGGAGGGGCTATATGGCAACATTTCAGTTGGAAATTCCTGGGAGGCCTTTGTGATTCATCAGGTCAAGTCAGCACTTCTTCCGGATGATGGGATATATTATTACCGCACTCAGGATGGCGCGGAAATTGACTTACTTATCAGAAGGGAAAATCGCTGGTTTGCCGCAGCAGAAATAAAATTAAGCCTCTCTCCAAAATTAACCAAAGGTACCTATATCGCAATGAAAGACTTGGAAATCGATCAGTTGTATATCATCACACCTGGTGTGGACAAGTATGCGTATGATTCGAAGGCGCAGGTAATTGGCATACAGGGGTTTTTGAAAAAACTTACAGCATAAGGCTTTCGCTACCCCTCCTGGTTAGTATGCATCCTCACCCCTGTGTTTTCGATGATGCCATCCTGACGGTACCTTCCGTAAGGCATTTGCAAAGCCCTAAAACTTATATCGAACCACAATAATCAGTTGTGTAACGGTCCCGGCAAAGAATCGTAGAACTTTCTAAGCGATTACCGGTCCACCGAAACTATAATTTGCTAAATGAACCAACCTTTCTGAAAGCCTTGTCTGCCCTATGTTTTATTAGCTATTTTTGGCAACTGTCTTTTTATTAATAATCTTGTACTAAAACATCCGTCGGAATATGAAGTGTTGCGTTTATTTTTCTTATCATTCCTAGAGTCAGTTTTCGTTTTTTGCTTAAAATTTCACTTACTCTACTTTTGAATCCAACAACTTTTGCTAAATCCTTTTGCTTCATTCCCATTTGTTCCATTCGAAATTTGATTGCCTCAATTGGGTCAGGCATTCCAATAGGAAAGCTTTCGTTTTCATATCTGTCAATTAAGATTGAAAGAATCTCCAATTCATCTCCTTCGTCCGTTCCTTTTTTTGAGTCAAAAATCTCCTCAAGTCTGTCGAGGGCTTTTTGATAGTCTTTTTCGTTTCTAATGGGTGCTATTTTCATAATCAGATCGTATTTGCATCTATTTTATCGTATTCTGCGTGAGTTCCGATGAACCTTATCCAGCATATTTGGTATTCAAAGTTGAATTTTACAATTAGTCGGTAATTATTCCCTTTAATGCCGTAAATAATTCGGTTTTCTTTTAAAATACTTGCACTTGGATAATCATTTTTTAATTCATTAATATTCTTCCATTCGGATTTTTCGGTTTCCCGATACCAAGATTTTAATTGTTCCTCACAGTCGGCGTGCTTTTCCCAAAAATTCCGTAACGTTCGTTTCGCAATTACCCTCACACTATACTAGTTTGCCACAAATATAATAAAAGGTTACCAATTTGGTAATTATATTTTTTCTTTCAGCATGTTGCCAAGGTCCAGGCTTGCGTGCGGTGAGCGCTTTCTATGCACTTTTTTTCCCAGCTTTCCAAACTTTATTCAATGTGCTAAATTTTATTTTATTCGCTTACTGCCCAATGCTCGCAAGCCCCCTTCTGGATGAGTATGCCTCCTCACCCCGGTGTTTTCGATGATGCCATCCTGGCGATACTTTCCGCAAGGCATTTGCAAGGGCCTAAAACTTATATCGAACCACAATAATCAGTTGTAAAACAGGTCCATGTCAGAAAATTGAAATTATTGGAATGAATACATTTTCCCTAAATTAAAAAGCATAACAATCCTATTTTGGATGAAATAATAATACATATCTTTAGTATTCTTAAAATATGATTGAAAACTTAGTCAATTCATTTGTTTTACGGTGTTTTTAGTTTTACTTTAGGATTAACGTTTCAATTTGACTAATAGACTCATTATGAAGCACGTTTACACGGTGAACCCAAAAGAAGCCCAAGGCTATGGGGGGGGATAATTTTCTTCTTGTTAAATTCAAAATGCGACTTTTTCTCCTATTGCTAACACTTGCCTTTGTCGTTGAAGGCTTCTCCCAAGCCGATTCCAAGGCCTTTACCGCCAAAAATGCGGTTTATCTCGAGGTAGGAGGAAATGCGGGAAGGTATGCGGCCAGTTATGCCCGTATCTTTCACCAAAAAGGAAAATTTAAGTTGTCAGCTAGTGCTGGTTTTTCGATGTGGCGAGACGACCGATCGGAGCTGCCTTACAATACATCCAACGCGGTCCATTGGCTTCCCACACTACCATTAGAAATTTCCGCCCTATTTGGCAGGTCCTCCCATCATTTGGAAATAGGTACTGGCATTATGACCTATTTAACGGTAATCGGTGAACAAGATCAGAATACTTCACAATTCAGAGATAAAATTACGCTGGATGCGGTGGTACCCCTGAGAGTAGGCTACAGGTACCAAAAACCTGAGGGCGGCTTCTTTTTCAGGGTAGGCTATACCCCTTTTATTTCGCTTGATTTCAATAATGAAGGATTCCGAAAATTTATTCCGCTTTGGGGAGGAATAAGTTTGGGGAAGAGTTTTTAATAGGTTTTCCGACCGGAACATGAACGATACTTTTTATTACGACACCGAGAAAAAGCTGATTAAACCCGAAATATGCATTAGCCTATCTATTACGATTCCTAATGCATAGTCCGGGTTAAAGCGAATGGCTTATCGGAAGGAAGTCCCGGGCAGACCTTGCTATCCATAACCGTAGGGGTATCCATTTACGTAAATGGAAATAAATGATTAAATTTAAAAAATTAAATCCAGCAAAAAATGGCAGTGGTTATTGACAAAAAAAACGCTAAAAACATCCCCAAAATTCTTTCTGAAAAGCTAAAAAAACCCCGGAAAAAAGGAAATTTAAATGCTCATTTTGGAAAACTGAAACGAAATATCGATGGCATGAGCTACCAAACAGCGATCAGGGAAAATGAGGATTGATCTAATTGCAGACACCAATATTTTAATTTATGTACACGAAGGCAACAAAACAATTGAGCCATTCTTAGCGTACAATTTTGGGATCTCTTTTATCTCCGAAATAGAGTTACTAGGCTACCAGCATATTACAGATGATGAGGAAAGCAAGCTGAAGTCCCTTATTAACGATTGTTTTGAGTTTTCCTGGGATTCAAAACTAAAAGAAACTGCCATAAATCTAAAAAGAAAATATAACCTCAAATTACCGGACGCTATTATTGCTTCCACAGCTATTGCCTACCATCTTCCATTGGTAAGTGCGGACAAAGGGTTGGTAAAAATTGAGGAACTAGACCTGATTTTAGTCGAATTTTAGTCATGCCCCTTTCGCTGAATCAATTCAAGAAAAGGCAGATGGAACACCCAATCCCGAAGCTCCAATTTTGATATGTACATTCATCTCAGCGATGGCACTCCCCATTGGCAGCCTTTCTCGGTTTAAAAATCAGGGGGAAAAATGAAATCCATCCCCATTTTCAAAATAAAAACAGCTTATTAATCGGTATTTTTCTAGTTTTTTATTTTTTATTGCCCAAGCAGGCTTAAATTTAAACCATGAAGCACATCTACTGGCTATTGCTCCTGCTGTTCTGTAACTGCACCGTCCAAAAAGTAAAAAAATCCGTCTACGACTCCGAAGTCTTTGAAAAAGGACATATGGGCTTTATGCTCTATGACCCGGTAAAGGAAAAGACCCTGGTCAGCCTGAATCAAAAGAAGTATTTCATTCCTGCCTCCAATACCAAAATATTCACCTTTTACAGCAGTTACAAGGTGCTGGGAGATGATCGGGTCAATGGCCTGAACTACATCGAAAAAGGAGATTCCCTCCTATTCTGGGGAACCGGCGACCCTTCCCTGCTGCATCCGGACCTTCAGGACAGCACAGTCATTCATTTTTTACAAAAACGGCCGGAGGACTTGTATATGGTCGATAATTTTGATCAGATTTCCCGGTATGGGCGAGGATGGACCTGGAACTGGTATCCCTATTACTTTGCCGCCGAGCGCTCCAGCATGCCTGTTTACGGGAACGTGTTGCGCTATTCCAAGGAAGCCGATGCTCCAGTGGCCAAAGCTTATCCCTACACGGCCTTATTGCCTTTGAGCAAACAAATAGACAACACCCCGGATAGCTACGTTATCCGAAGGGACTTTGAAAGTAACATTTTCAGTTATGCACTTAATCCGGAAGCCGGGGAGCTGACTTTTGAAACGGATAAACCCTTTATTACCTCTGCCAATCTGACCAAAAACCTGCTGCAGGAAGCGGTTGGAAGGGAAATAACCCTGATCGATGACCTGGGCTATTCCAACCTCACTCATCAAAAATTGCCAACCGCAAAAGCGGATTCCATCTATGCACAAATGATGAAAATAAGCGATAATTTTTTGGCGGAACAGTTAATGGTGATGGTATCGGACGAACTCTTTGACTCGCTAGACCTATCAGCCGCCATCCAATATACCAAAGACAGCCTGCTGCAGGACCTTCCGGACGAACCCCAATGGGTGGATGGATCCGGCCTTTCCCCGCAAAACATGTTTACTCCCCGGTCTGTGGTAAGACTACTGGAAAAGATAAAGGAGGAAGTGCCCATGGAAAAAATCAAGGCTTACTTCCCTGCCGGCGGGGAATCCGGTACGATTCGGAATTGGTATCCGGCAGACCCGGGCGAACCGGCCTATATCTATGCTAAAACCGGCACCTTGAGTATGAGTTCGGCTTTGAGCGGATACCTGATCACCAAAAGCGGCAAAACGCTAATTTTTAGCACGTTTTTTAATAATTACACCGGCAGTTCCGGCGTACAAAAAGAGGAGCTTCAAAAAGTGCTGTATTTCATTCATTCCAATTATTGAACACGATCCTGCCATGCCTAAACTACGGTTTCTCCCTTCACTTGCCCTATTATTTTGCACGCTGATTCCGGTACTTTCTGGCTTTGGCCAGGATTTCAGCATGGCAGCTGTTTCCAAATTTTCCTTCCCTTCTGAACTTACGGCCAATGCCAACCAATCCAGCATCGCCTGGGCCATGAATGAGCAAGGTAAGCGAAACGTATATGTTGCCCAGGCACCTGGTTACCAGCCCAGGCGGGTAACCGATTTTCTGGAAGACGAGGGACAAGAGATCAGCAGTTTGCAGTTCAGTAGGGATGGGGCTTACCTAGTATTTGTCCGTGGAGGGGATCATGGAGGAGGCAATGCTTCCCGGCCGGTAAATACCCGTAATTTGCCCCTAATGACGAATGTAGCCATTTGGACCATCGATCTGGGTACCGGAAAGACCGAATCGTTGATCGAAGGTGATGATCCCGTTTGGGGGGCCCGACATCAGTTGGCGTTTATTAAAAATGGAGAAATTTGGATGAAAGACCTGGATTCGGATAAGGCGCCACATTCCATTATTCAGAACAGGGGAAGGCTGGGGGAGCTTCATTTTTCCCCGGATGGGAGCCAATTGGCTTTTGTGGCCAATAGAGGAACCCATAGCCTGATAGGCATATACACTGATCCGACCACACCCATAAAATGGCTGGCTCCCTCTTTTCAAAGAGACCAATCCCCAAGGTGGTCTCCGGATGGTAAATCCCTCGCTTTTGTACGGACCCTGGGCGGTTCGGGAGCTGCATTGCCTTTAATGGAAAAAAGACACCAGCCCTGGGAGATCTGGACAGCAGATATGCAAACCGGAGAAGCGGAAATGCAGTGGAAAGCTCCCGAGACGCTACGAGGATCGGTGCCCTCTACTCATGGCGGCTTTAACCTTCATTGGCCAATTCAGGATCAGTTGGTTTATTTATCCTATGAGGACGGCTGGCCGCACCTTTATTCCAGAGATCTTCGAAACAATTCATCCACCTTGCTTACTCCCGGGGAATTTATGGTGGAGCAGCTCTCCTTGCATCCCGACGGACAAAGCCTGGTTTTTGCTGCTAATGGGGGAACGCTCCCGGATGATCTGGACAGAAGGCATTTGGCTACCGTGGAGTTGACTACAGGATCTTTTGAATGGAAAACCACAGGCGAAGGCATTGAGGCCTACCCTGTTTTCACAGGTCTTGATGATGAAATCGCCTTTTTCTCCGCTACCCCAAAG
>JAWLFL010000232.1:0-6193 GCA_041685605.1 Cyclobacterium sp.
GGATGCTCAGGGCGCAACGGATAATGCCAGCATTCAGATAGCCGTGGAAGAAGCGGTAGTGATACCGGATGATCCTTCCTTCGAGCTGCGCATCAATGCAGGTGGTCCGGCACTGAACCACGATGGCAAGGCCTTTGAAGCAGATAATTACTTTATCGGCGGAAAGAGCTATACCAATAGTAGTGCAACGGTACCGGCACTTTACCAGACGGAAAGGAGTTCTGACCCGAAAGTCTTTGACTATGCGGTGCCGGTTCCGAATGGTACTTACCAGGTAATGCTACACTTTGCTGAGATTTACTGGGGAGCTAATGGCGGCAGCACCGGTGGAACAGGTAAGCGGGTGTTTGATGTGAGCCTGGAAGGAAATCTGGTGCTGGATGACCTGGATATCAATGCAGAAGTAGGCGCGCAGACGGTGTTGACCGAGTCTTTTGAGGTGACGGTGACCGATGGTGAGTTGAACATGAACTTCACCTCGTTAGGTGGCGTGAATCAGCCGAAACTGTCGGCTTTTGAGATAGTCAGTGTTAGCGGTGAATCCATTACCTCCGAAATTGGGTTGCGTACCCAACAGGAAAACGCACCCATGTTGGTAGCCAGTCCTATGGAAGGATCGGGACCATTGATGGTGAAATTCTCAGGAGATCTACTGGGAACTGCAGATCCGGAATTGAGCTACTATTGGGATTTTGGAAATGGAAATGCTTCGAAGGAAAAGAACCCGGTATCTATCTTTACCGAAGCGGGGGTGTATGAAGTCAAGGCCCGCATCAGCAAATACGGTGTGCCAATTTATACCGAAACGCTACAGATTACGGTTTTTGAGGATGATGCAACTCAGGAAAACGATCCAGCAGTGGCTAGTCGAGTAACTATAGAGATGTATCCGAATCCGGCATCTACCTTCCTGAACCTTACCTTGGATCATGAGACGGAGCAGATTGCGGAAGTCAGAATATTTGATCTCAGAGGCAGGTTGGTTAATACCTTTGTGCCAGGTGACGACCACTTGAGCAAGTCTTACGAAATCTCCGTAAATGACCTGCCAGCAGGGGTGTACTTTGTGAGTACCATCACCCATTCAGGTCACCGGGACATGCAGCGATTAATTGTAGTCCGCTAAAAGGTGAGTAAGGAGTTAATGAAAGGGAGTCCGATTTCGGGCTCCCTTTTTTTGATTTGAATCATCTGGTGTTCTTTTAACGATGTTTCGTCTGGTTCATCGCTCTAACGCATTTATTTCCTATTTGTATTAGGAATCGTAGATTGAAATAAAAACAAGTAACCCTGATTTCTTAGATTAGAAAATTGACAAGGTAGCGACGCTGCATTTATACGACGCTGCATTTATACTTAGGGAATCCAGCCTACCTGAAGACAGGCCTGAGGCAAGCTTCACACGGAGGAAGGTCCCGGTCATTTTGGAAGAAAATGTGGGGATCTCTTGAATTGGTTTCAGATCAGGCTACCCCGACATTCTGATAGGGGACAAGTTGGGACCGTTAAAGAATAATTATTAAACAGGACTCAAATGATTGCAGATGGGGGGCATGAAGCTATTTGCAAATCTTTCTTTAATGAAAATGAATGCTTTATTTTTGATAATTCAGGGAATGCTCTATTTTTGGATTCAGAAAGAAATTTTGCTTTCTGAAACCCAGAATTAATTTTTATTTAGGGAGAAGATAATCAATTTTATAGGAGCAGCATGCTCGTGTAGTTTTTAAACCATAGATAATGAAAATACAAAATATTTGTTGTATTGGGGCAGGATACGTAGGAGGTCCTACCATGGCCGTAATCGCTAAAAAATGTCCCAATATTAAGGTTACCGTAGTGGATATCAACGAGGCACGAATTGCAGCCTGGAACGATCAAAATGTGGAGAATATCCCCGTTTATGAACCGGGTCTGCCTGAAGTAGTGGCCGAGGCGAGGGGAAGAAATCTGTTTTTTTCGAACGATGTGGACAAGGCCATTGACGAGGCTGAAATGATTTTTATTTCAGTGAATACCCCTACCAAGACCTACGGAGAGGGCAAAGGGCAGGCCGCTGACCTGAAATGGATTGAATTATGTGCTCGTCAGATAGCTCGGGTGGCAAAAGGAGATAAAATTGTTGTCGAAAAGTCCACGTTACCCGTCCGAACCGCCAGTACGCTCAAAGATATTTTGACCCATACGGGTAATGGATTGAGTTTTCAGATTCTGTCCAACCCTGAGTTTTTGGCAGAAGGTACAGCTGTTGACGATTTAATGAAACCGGACCGGGTGTTGATTGGTGGAGATCAGACAGAAGAGGGGTTGGAGGCCATACAGGCTCTGGTGGATGTTTATGCTCATTGGGTTCCGAATGAAAAAATACTTACGACAAACGTTTGGTCCTCGGAGCTTTCTAAACTGACTGCCAATGCTTTTCTTGCACAGCGGGTTTCTTCCATCAACTCCCTCTCAGAACTGTGCGAGCATACCGAGGCGGATATCAATGAAGTGGCCAGGGCGATTGGAACGGACTCACGGATTGGACCAAAATTTTTAAAATCTTCTGTAGGTTTTGGGGGCTCTTGTTTTCAAAAGGACATCTTGAACCTGGTATATATTTCCAGAACCTACGGTTTACAGGAAGTGGCGGATTACTGGGAACAAGTGATCATTATGAATGACCACCAGAAAAGAAGGTTTGCCAAGAAAATTATAAAAAGCCTTTACAACACGGTGAGTGGGAAAAAGATCGCTTTTTTGGGTTGGGCGTTTAAAAAAGACACCAACGATACCCGGGAATCAGCTGCGATTTATGTAGCAGACCACCTTTTGAACGAACAATCGGCCATTGAAATTTTTGATCCAAAAGTAAAGAAGGAACAAATATATACCGATCTGGACTATTTAGGATCAAGATCGCCTGAAGAAAACCGGGCAAACCTTTCCGTGGGCACCGATCCCTATAAAATTTGTGAAGGAGCACATGCCGTAGCCATATTGACCGAGTGGGATGAATTTAAATCCTATGATTGGCAACGAATTTATGATAGCATGCTCAAACCAGCGCACGTGTTTGATGGCAGGAATTTATTGAATAAAGAAGCCTTAAAAACAATTGGATTTCAGGTTCATTCCATCGGTACCGCTGATTGAAAAATGGAATCTTTTTGATAATGGAACGTCTAAATAAAAAAAGGGTGACGACAAACGCACCCTTTTTTTATTTAATAGCGTACCGATTACTTCTTTACATCGTCTTTTACCTCATTCATGATCTTTTCCAGAGCCTTGACATCAAGCTGTTCATCCTTTGCGAAAAAAGAAGCCAATTTAGCAAATGAACCGCTGAAATAACCGGAAAGTAGGTTTTTTATAGTGAAACTTCGGTATTCATCTTTCGAAACAATGGGGTAATACTCGTGTGATTTTCCATACGCACGATGTTTGACAAAACCCTTTCTTTCCAGTATGCGGATAATGGTAGATACCGTATTATACGCTGGTTTCGGTGCTTTCATTTTTTCCAGGACATCTTTGACAAATCCTTTCTCAATGTCCCATAGAATCTGCATGATCTGCTCTTCTGCTCTTGTTAATTCTCTCATAATTTTTACTAAAGTAGGTGATTTTGCATGAACTTAACCATTTAGTTTTTTAATTGCAAAGCTTTTTTAAAAAAAATACCCTTTAAAAGGAATTATTCAAAAAATACTTTTAAAAATGAAACAGAATGGCCAAAATTAACTGACCTTTCAGAAAAACGGAACGGTAGGTGTCAAAAGCTGTTTCGTTAAGCCTAGCCCGCTTGTTTTAATTTAATGATCCCTGTAGCATGGAGTAATTTCACGATAGGGTAAGTAGGGTCGAATTCAAACCATTTCACAGCAAAATTTACCCTCATGGGTAATCGGTGATGATTGTTTTGGAATAGTTCTCCTAGCATCAAAAAGTCCAGAAACAAGGAATTTTTAGAATGGTCGTTATTATCAAAATTGGCATAGCCATATTTATGACCACTCCAGTTGACGATGGCTCCGTGTACCGGGCCCATCATGAAATGAATAGGGAGTAGAAAGTACATCCACCAATGTGTTCCGGCCAACTCAAATACGCTGATGCTCAAAACATAAATAAGTACATACACCAGAACCCAACCAATGCGAATAATCATGGTATCAGCGAATCGATCAAAACGATTCCAATCAGGAACATCTTTTGAAAACCTGTCCTCTGCCTGCACTTTGAAGGTGAAATGTTCGTTGTAAATTTTTTTAGTTTTCCACATCATGGTAAACAAATTTTCCGTGTGATGTGGGCTATGTGGATCTTTGGGGGTATCGCTGTAAGCATGGTGCATCCGGTGTAAAATGGCATAAGCCCGCGGAGATAGGTACGAACTTCCTTGCGCAATCCAGGTAAATAGGTAGAAAAACTTTTCCCAGAATTTACTCATGACAAACATCTGATGTGCTGCATACCGATGCAGGAAAAAACTCTGGCAAAACAGGGAAAAATACCAATGAAGTAAGAATAAAATTATTAAGATCACTGTTGTTAAAATTTAATGTGAAGCGTAAAATTAACCCCAAATTTCGTTCCTATTTCATCGCTTGGAATATTTTTTACGAAAGGTGATAAAATTCATCTAATCGAACGGAGATAACCCTCTTTTTTACCGGCCATTTACCTATTCTTTTATTTCTAACAGAATTGAGTTACATTTAGGCTCATCATGCACGAACCCAAAATAATATACTCCCTTCCGTTAGTACCGGATAAACCTACTCTTATACCCGGTTACCCGGTTTAAGGAAGAATGAAGCGGAATTATGGAATCAGTTTAGAAAAGGAAGTGAGTCGGCTTTCATTACTATTTATAACCGCTACTTCGATAAACTGTTTCAATATGGCAATCAACTGTCTGGCAAGCCAGCATTAACAGAGGACTGTATTCAGGATATTTTTATTCAAATCAGGCAAAAGCGAGAAGGGTTGGGAGATACCAACTCCATCCATTTCTACCTGATGAAATGCCTAAAGAGGAAGTTGATTCGGGAGATGAAAAAAGACAAAAATACCACGGAGTTTAACTATTCCGACCAATTTCTGATTACTTATTCGCACGAAAAAACGCTGATTGACCGGCAAATCCATGAAGAACAAGCCTTATTGCTCAACGCCGCATTGAAACACCTATCGGTTAGGAAAAAGGAGGCCCCGTACTATTTTTATTTTGAAGGACTAAGCTACTTGCATATTCGTGAATTGATGGGGCTTTCTCAGGTGAAATCGGCCAGAAACCTGGTATATCAAGCGATTTCGTCGCTTAAAAAAGTCGTTGAAGGTGAGCCGAAATAATCCGGTCCTAGCAAGGGTTCCCCACGTGCTAATTTTAACTTAAACGGTAAGGTTTAAAAAAAAGGAAACTTTTTTTAATGAATTCCCATGTCATTTGATGTAGTGCTGCCTTATAGGGATGTAAGCGTATAGAGCACATGCAGAAGCAAGATGATATTTTCTTATTCTTATTAACCAATCCGGAGTTCGTCCGCTGGGTAAAGAAGCCGAGTTCAGAGCTAGAGACCTATTGGAAAAACTGGATGCTGGCTCATCCTGAAAGTCTAGGAGCGGTAAAAAGGGCGAGGGAAATGGTGGCAGGTTTGCGGCAACCATCTTTTAGACCAGATGCTGATGCCAAAAGTAGGGTTCTGCAAACTATTTTAGTGAGTGAAACGATATCGGATCAGCAATTTTCAGAGAAATCTATTGATCGCACCAAAACCTTTTTCTGGTTTGCCCTTGATCAATGGACTAAAGTAGCCGCCATCTTATTCCTGACGTTATTTTCTACGGTTTTTTTTAACAAAATGACCATTTCACCGTCCGCTCAGGAAGAAGAGGTGATTCCGGTACCGAAACTTGTTACCAAAGTTACTCAATTCGGGGAAAAATTGAATATTAAACTTCCTGATGGATCTTCAGTCTGGTTGAATTCGGGTAGTGAACTGGAATTTCCGGAAAAATTTGACTCTTTGGAACGGAGGGTCATTCTCCGCGGAGAGGGCTTTTTTGAAGTGATACCTGATCGCCATCGGCCGTTTCGTGTGGAAACGGAAAAAATAGTCACCGAGGCCTTAGGCACCTCCTTTGCTATTAATGCCATAGTGGAGGACCAGCTGGAAATTTCTTTGGTCAGCGGTAAAGTAAA
>JAWLFL010000233.1:0-6058 GCA_041685605.1 Cyclobacterium sp.
TTGATCTTCTGGAGGGTAGGCCTTCTCTGCCATTTCGGTTAGCGCCAGACAATCCTGCTCACGAACCATCAACACGGCAAAGGCCTTGATTCCATCCCTGCCGGCTCTCCCGGCCTCCTGGTAATAATTTTCGAGGTTTTCCGGTAGGTCCAGGTGCAAAACCAATCGTACGTCCGGTTTGTCGATCCCCATGCCAAAAGCATTGGTCGCTACCATTACCCGGACTTTGCCCTGTATCCAATCCATTTGCCGCTGATTCCGGTCTTTTTGCTCCAGACCCGCATGGTAAAAAGTAGCCGAAATGCCCAACTGAATCAGGTGCTGTGCGGTTTCCTTCGTTCCTTTCCGGCTTCTCAGGTAGATAATGGCACTGCCCGGTACTTTCTGAAGAATCTCCACCGCCTTTTCGATCTTATTTTCCGCCCAACGAACCGCATAAGACAAATTGGACCGGGCAAAAGACTGTACGAAAACAGCAAGGGGCTTCATCTCGAGTTTTTCGATAATGTCCTCTCGAACCGTTAAGGTCGCCGAAGCCGTCAGGGCCAGCACAGGCACTTCCGGTACCAGTTCCCGGATTTTCACAATCTCCAGATAGGCCGGACGGAAATCATAGCCCCACTGAGAAATACAATGGGCTTCGTCCACTGCCAGCAGGTTCACATTCATTTTTTTAAACCGTTCCAGAAATAGCTCGGTTTTCAATCGCTCGGGAGATACGTACAAAAATTTATAATCTCCATAGACGCAATTGTCCAAAAGGGTGTCTATCTCTCGCTTTTGCATGCCCGAGTGAATGGCCAGGGCCTTTATCCCCCGCTTCTTGAGCTGGTCCACCTGGTCTTTCATTAATGCGATCAAAGGACTTACTACCAGGCAAATGCCAGGTTTCATCAAGGCCGGAACCTGAAAACAAATCGACTTCCCTCCCCCGGTCGGCATCAACGCCAGGGTATCGGTACCTTGTGCAGCCGACAATACAATTTCTTCCTGCAAGGGGCGGAAATCAAGGTATCCGAAGTGCTGTTTTAAGGTGGCAAGGGCCGCTGTTTTTAATTCATCCATTCCGAACTGCTACGATATTATTCCTACCGAAAGGCTATTTTTATACAAAGTAAACCGCCTACCGGCCAATCACAAGGATGTGAGCTGATTGTTAAACGTTATTTTTAACGCAGCTTTGGGAGGGCTGGGCGTATTGGCAGCAGGTCGGTACTCCTGCCACTTCCCTTCTGACCAAAAATGCATGGTTAGGGCTTCATCCGGCCTTGGCCTGAAAGTCCCTTTTTCCAATTGCAAGACCCTGCCACCGGGAAGATCCAACCGGATAAACCGCTCTTCATCACGGATCAGCAGTTTCCGTACATTTGTTCCGGCTTGTTTGATTCGGTGAGGGAGCACCTGATAGCGAAAGTCTTGCGGATCTACTTCCACCATCGCTTCAAATACCTGCGCTCCGTAAACGTAGTCAATGGCCAAGCCCTGATCAACCTGGTAGATCAGCACGTAATGCTGCCTGGCTCTTTCCCAGGTTTCAAAAACCCGGTAAACGCCCAACAATACCAGCACCGAAACCACCCATAAAACCTGCCGCTTCCGTTTTTGAATGAGCAATTGGTAGGTACAGAATAAAAGGAACCATATTAAGATCATCTCCGGAAGGCGAAAATAGAGAAATTCAAGTTTAGCAAAGGGCAATTTCTGAAAACCAAAAATCCCTTCATTCAATAGACCTATCGCCTCGTTGACCAAACTTCCTAAGAAGGATGCCGGTACCGACCAGTAGGACAGCAATAAAAAAGGCAATCCCAGGGACATAATGATAAAAGCACCCGGTATGGCCAGCAAATTGGACAAGAAAAAATAGGTAGGGAAAACGTGAAAATAGTGGATGGCCAATGGAAACGTGGCCAACTGCGCTGCCAATCCCACGCTGCTTATGTCCCATAGGTACCGCAGCCAGCGGCTATCGGGATTCCATAAGGAAGCAATCAGCGGTTGAAAAAGCAGGATACCCAATAGGGCTGTATAACTCAACTGAAACCCGACCGCATACACTAAAAAAGGATCATAAACCAACAATACCATAGCAGATAAGGCCAGGGGGTTAAAAATCGAAGGGTTTCTGGATTTCATTTGGGCGATGGAGATAAAGGTAAACATGGTGGCTGCCCGGAGGACCGAGGGAGAAAAACCGGTAATCGCCGCATACAACCAAATCAGTAGCACCACCAGGCTCAGATAAAGTACCCGTTGAATCTTTTTGGCCTTTTGGGGTTTGAAAAACAAAAAGAAAAACCCGTAAATAATGCCGACATGCAATCCGGAAACCGCCAGAATATGCATGGCCCCGGCGGTGGCATAGGCCTCTCCGATTTCCTCGTCCAGGTCTTTTTTTTGCCCAAGCAGTAAGGCTTTGGCAATCTGGGCCGAAGCATCGTCTTCCACATACTTCAATACCTTTCCCTCCAAATATTGCCGTAATGCTAATATTCCGGATTGCCAGGGAGGTAATTCCCCCAGATGTAGTAGTTTAAAATCAGCGGCTATGAAATCGCTAAAATAAATACGCTTTTGAGCCATAAAGGAGGCGTAATCAAAGGCTTCCGGATTTTTGGAAGAGGGGATTCGTTCAGGCGTTCCGGCTATCAGCAATAGGGATCCCGGCAGCAGGTGACTGGCCGATCGGTGGTAAATCTGCACTTTCCCGCTGGCTGCTTGCCATCCGGATGGGGTGCGAACGGCATACACCTCCACCAGATTAGCGATGCTTTTGGGCTTTTGTTGATCCAATTCTTTTACTTCAGCCAGGTATTCCGATATACCGGAAAAATGGACCAAATGATCCGGATCATGGTGCACATCACGAATAGAGGCAACAAACATCCCCATCACTACCAGATTGGAATAGGCGATGGTCGGAACAAGAAAATAAAGAGACTTCCTGGCTTTAGGAGTGTAGGTTCCTACCAAGCCAATATACAAAACCAAAAGAATACTCAATATGAGCAGCAGCCGACCGGGCGGCATGTGGTTGGAATAGGGATACAGCAATACCCCGATCACAAAAAAAATCGTGTACCTGACGAAAGGAAATTCACTGAACTTCATAAAAAAAGAAAAAATGGACTAAAATCTTTTCCTGTTTTTTACTTTTTCTTCCGCGTTAATTTAAACGGAAGCCCTTTACCACAAACGAAGAAAGAAATTAGTGATTTTTTTCAAAAAGCGCAATGAATTAGTCTGAATTTCAACTAATTAGCGGCATTTCCTCCCTAAAATCGGAAGCCAATGCTAAAGCCGGCATTAAATTCTACCGGGTCAAAGCGATCACTAACCTCCTCATTAAATCCCCGTGCGATATTGACGTAGGGGCCGAGGGCGAATTTTTCATTATGCACCCACTTATAACCCGCACCAAAACCAATCATAAAACTATTCAAATCAATCTCTTGTACCGTATTGTTTTCGCCAACTTCCGAAAACGTACCCCCTCTGTATTTCATAAAGGGATGCACATAAAAACCGGAAGGATCCGTGGCCGTTACAAAATAGTAATTGTAGGAAAGCATCAGGCTGGTCGCCTTAAAGTCTTGCCCTTCCCCGCTGTCCGAAACGTAGGAAAACCGGTCCATAAACATCACCTCTACTCCAATCGCTTGATTTTGATCCAGCAAACGCTCGTAGCCCAACTCCAGGGAACCAATGACGATGGTATTGACGATGTTAATCTTTACCTCATTGGCAGGGGAGATGGGATCCATGGGACGCTGCGCATAAGCGGAAGCTCCCAAAAACCCAAAAAAGATACTAAAAATCAGGAAATGTGGTAATTTTCTCATTTCTTATAAACAATTAATTAAACATAGTAAACTAGGTGGTTTTAACGCCCTTATCATTCGAAAGTTCCATTTGGTAGTGTTCAATACCACATTCTACAAACAAATCGCCGACTTTTTGGAAACCAAATTTTTCGTATAACCCCATGGCGGTCAGCTGTCCGTGTAAATAAACGGTTTTGCCGACACTTTCCGGATGGGATAGAATATCGGCCAGGACCGCTTTTACCAGTGCCTGTCCTACTCCTTTTCCCCGAAATGGCTTCAAAACAGCGAACCGTTCCAATTTGATGCCGTTTTCGGTAAACCGCCATCGGGCAGTACCCACTTCCTGCTGGCCCTGATAGGCTAAAAACTGAGCGGATTCGTTTTCAAAGCGGTCGTATTCCTCCTCCGGATCGACGCATTGTTCCTGAACGAAGACCTCTTCCCTGATTCTAAAGGCCTTTTTCAGGGTGATTTCATCCCTGATTTTATGTACTGAAAATTTCATCGCGGTTGTTTTACCTCCACTTCATTTTTTTCATAGGCCTCGATGATGGATTTTACCAATCGGTGCCGTACCACATCCTTGCCGGAAAGGTGCACCACGCCGATCCCTTTTACGTCTTTCAGAATCCGGAGCGATTCTCTAAGCCCCGATTTCTGTTTGGAAGGAAGATCTACCTGAGACTGATCTCCTGTAATGATCACTCTTGAGTTGGGCCCCATTCGGGTCAAAAACATCTTAATTTGCTCACTGGTGGTATTTTGGGCTTCGTCGAGTAAGACGAATGCATCGTGAAGCGTTCTTCCCCTCATGTAAGCCAGCGGAGCTATTTCGATCACCCTGTTTTCCTGATAAAAACGTAATTTCTCGGAAGGGACCATGTCTCCCAGGGCATCGTAAATGGGTCTGAGGTAGGGATCCAGTTTTTCCTGGAGATCTCCTGGCAAAAAGCCGAGGTTTTCACCTGCCTCTACCGCCGGGCGGGTAATGATGATCCGCTTTACTTCCCTGTTTTTAAGCGCTCTAACCGCCAAGGCCACGGCAATATAGGTTTTTCCGGTTCCGGCCGGTCCCAGGGCAAACACCAGGTCGTTTGCATAGGAAGAGTCAACCAATTTTTTCTGATTAGGGGATTTTGGCTTTACCACCAGGCCCTTGTTTCCATAAAGTATGATGTCGCTTTTTGTTTCCGCCTGTCCGGGCGGGTTGCCTTCGAGGGCAATGTATTCCTTGACATTATCCGGAGTCACCTGGCCAAAACGACTGAAATGCTCCAAAAGCATGTTTAGAATATCATTGATTTTCAGGATTTCGGGGGCTTGCCCTTTGATCCGTATTTCATTTCCCCGGGATACAATTTTGCTTTGGGGAAAGGCAGCCGATATCTGCCTGATATTTTCATTTTCCGATCCCAGGAAATCCAGGAGGGAAATGTTTTCCAATGTGATGACTTTTTCTACCAATATACTGTCTTCTGTTTATCCTATTCAAAAAACTAATTTAAAATCCCTATTTTTGTTTATCTTATCATTAAAACAAAAGTACGAATTTTTAATTGACTTGCTTCTATGGCTTTGGTAACATTCATATCAGATTTTGGAAACGCTGACTACTACGTTCCGGTAGTAAAAGCGAAAATGTTATCCATAAACCCCCAATTATCCATCGTCGACATCAGTCATGATATCGCGCTTTACGATATTGCGCATGCGGCCTTCGTACTTCGTGCTAGCTATAACGAATTTCCGAAAGGTACTGTTCACCTGGTGGCCCTAAATTCCACCAGTGACATCACGGATGGCTACATCGGTATTAAACTAAACGAACATATTTTTGTGGGCCCGAACAATGGTGTTTTGAGCATGCTGGCGGATCATGACCCGGGAATAGTAGTCAAATTCTCGGATATTCATATCCGTAACAGCAGCTTTCCCGCTAAAGACATCCTGGCGCCCATTGCGGCCAAAGTAGCCAGCGGGGCGGCCATTCATGATTTTGGAGGGCCGCTTCAAAACATCAAAAAAATGATGAGCAGGCAATTTAAAGCCAGCAAAAAACAAATCGTCGGCTATGTATTACGGGTAGATCATTATGGAAACCTAATCACCAACATCCCCAAGGATGTTTTTGACAAGCTAAATCCCGGCAAATTTGAAATTGCCTTTGGCCGGGAAACCCTGGAGACGATCCAGCAGAATTACGACGAGGTGGAGCCCGGTGATTGTTGGGC
>JAWLFL010000041.1:0-14920 GCA_041685605.1 Cyclobacterium sp.
TGTCTACTTAAAATGGTTTGATGGAACCCAGGGTGGCGAGATGGAAGTGGCACTGACCTGATGAAAGAGCTGAAACGATTTCTGGAAGAAAAGGTAAGCCTGTATAACCGCCCCGATTTTATTGAAAACGACCCCATATCGGTACCCCACCGGTTTGCAAAAAAACAAGATATCGAAATTTCTGGTTTTTTTGCCGCCACACTGGCTTGGGGACAACGAAAAACCATCATCAACAAAAGCCTGGAACTCATGGCGATGATGGATAATTGCCCCCACGACTTTCTCTGTCACCATACGCTTAGTGATCTGAAGCCATTTTTGAAATTCAAGCACCGAACGTTTAATGACCTGGATACCCTGTATTTTATTGATTTTTTGTCCCGGCACTACCGGGAGCACGAAAGTCTGGAAACCGCCTTTACCCAGGGGTGGACAGGGGAGGTGGATATTATGGAGCGGCTTTTAGGAAACTTTCATGAATTATTCTTTGATGCCGCTCACGCTCCTCACCGAACCCGGAAACATGTGGCAACGCCTAAGCGAAAGGCCGCCTGCAAGCGGATAAACATGTTCTTAAGGTGGATGGTGAGAAAGGATGACCACGGAGTGGATTTTGGCATTTGGAACCGCCTCTCACCCGCACAGCTTGTTTGCCCCTGTGATCTCCACGTAGACAGGGTAGGACGTTCCCTCGGGCTGATCCATAGGAAAGCAACCGATTGGCAAACGGCCCTGGAGTTGACACGTAATTTGAGAAAATTTGACCCGGAAGACCCGGTTAAATATGATTTCGCCCTCTTTGGAATGGGGGTTATGGAAAAAGATACCAATAAGAAGGGAACCTAATCAGCCTTAAACAATTGTAGGCAACCGGTTCGTTGGGGAAGGCTTCCTTAGCACCAGGGAGAATTCCCGCTGCAGCTGATTGCTGAAAAATAGGCAACGATTTCTTTAGATTTACCCCCTTTAATGAGTAATCATCAGTTTTTTTTCGGCCAGGTATCCGGTTCGTTTCGCCAACTGTCCAGGGCGGACATGTCTTCGGTGGAGACGTATCCTTGTTCCAATGCTTGCGGCAACATGGAGGCATAGTCGGAAAGGCATACCAATTTCACCTTTTCTTTAGCAAAGTTTTGGGCTGCTATATCAAAGCCGTAGGTAAAAATCGCCACCATTCCCAATACTTCAAATCCTGCGTTTCGCAGATCCTGTACCGCTTTTAGCGAACTTCCTCCGGTGGATACCAAGTCTTCCACAACGACTACTTTTTGCCCGGGGGTAATTTTTCCTTCGATCATGTTTTCCATGCCATGACCTTTTGGTTTGGAACGCACGTAAACAAAGGGAAGGTTCAGTTTGTCTGCAATCAAAACACCCTGTGGAATACCGGCAGTGGCAACACCGGCAACGGCTTCTACATTCAAAAAGTGAGTCTGAATGGCTTTCGTTAATTTTTCCTGAATAAGCGTACGAACTTCCGGATAGGATAACGACAATCGGTTGTCGCAGTAAATGGGTGATTTCCATCCAGATGCCCAGGAAAAAGGTTTATTAGGAGAAAGCTTAATGGCTTTTATTTCCAAAAGCTTTTTAGCAATAAGGGGGGCAGTGCCTTTATCATAAATTTCCATAAGTTAAAATTAACCAATAAATGCATACTCATGGTTGTGAGGCCTTGAAAAAAAATGCATTTTTGAAAAAATAAGCGTTGATTATGAAAATTTTCATCAATGATAAGCCTCTGGATTTGGTAGCCGCTTCCGATTTCCTTCCAAAGAAAACATTTGAATGTGTTTATGAAAATCCCTCCGAATTACCGGCCACGGCGGATTTTCACGATGATGTCTTGATTATAGATCCCTCCCGGGATATTATTGTACGCTTATTATATCTGATGCGCAATCGAAAGCTGAAGAACCTGGATAGCATCACGCTGGTGACGAAGGAAAAAAAGGCGTTGAAAACGTTTATTAAAAGTAGGTTTATGATTATAAAGGCGGCTGGGGGGATTGTAACCAAAGGGGAAAAAGTACTTTTTATACACCGATTGGGAAAATGGGATTTGCCGAAAGGTAAATTTGAAAAAAAGGAATCTCCCAAAGCCTGCGCCCTTAGGGAGGTGGAGGAGGAATGCAACGTTCAGGTAAAGCTAGCTGGTCCTATTTGCAAAACCTGGCACACCTATACGCAAAACAGAAAAAGCATTTTGAAAAAAACCTATTGGTACAGTATGGAATGTGTCGATGATTCGAAGATGAAACCCCAACTAGACGAGGGAATCGTAGACACCAAGTGGATGAATCACCAGGAAGCCAAAGTGGCCTTAATTAATTCATACCCGTCCATGCGGTATTTGTATCAGCAGTTTTTACGACTGCATCCGGGGATTTATCAGACGTTATAAGGAAGAAATTTATCTACATTGCCTCCATAGCGGTGGACCTCCCGGATGATCGTTGAGCTTATGGCAGCAAATTCCGGGCTGGTGATTAAAAAGACGGTTTCTAATTCTTCATTCAGGTAACGGTTCATTTGGCTGATGGTGTTCTCATACTCAAAATCCGTGGTATTTCGAAGTCCTCTTAGTAAGTATTGAGCACTATGGGCCTTTGCCAGTGATGAGGTCAGCTCATTATATACCACTACTTTTACACCAGAAACACCTGTATACAGGGATTTAATTTTGCTTACCATCAAATCAATATCAAAATACCGATTCTTTTTGGTCGTATTGTGCCCGATACTTATGATGATCTCGTCAAAGAGATTTAACCCTCTCATGACGATATCATGGTGTCCTTTGGTAAAGGGATCAAATGAACCCGGGAAAAGGGCTGTTTTTTTCATAAGGCCTAATGTTGATGCCAAAAAGCTTCCAAAAGCTGTGTGTTCTTAAAATTTTCTGCTCCCTTTTCGTAACTCACTTGTTGGGCTGGAATTGGTTGGTGGATATTTTTAAAATAGTTGCGCAGGTTTTCCAGGGAGGTATGGACCCATTCCAGGTTGCCATAAAGATTGATTCGGCAGTGAGCCTGGTCAAAAGCGAGTTGCTTAAGCGCGACGAAAACATAGCGCAGGAATGCCGACTCTTCGTGCACGACAAATCGGTTAAATACCATTAATTCACCTGCTTTGAATCCGGCGATATAGATGCTATTTGGTGCCGCATGGATAAATAGTTCCTGATCGAGTAAATCTTTGGAATGGCTCAGAAAAAAATCCAACACATGGGCTGCCCCGTGCGCTAGTTCTAACTCGGGTAGCTTTCCGTCCAATTGCTGGAGCAGGAGTTTTGGACTGGTTCCCAGGACCTGAATGCTGTTATTTTGAATACCTGTATAGGTAACTTCGTCCTTTTCCAGGTCCACTGCGGTAGAAAAGCCCAGGTAAAGACTACTATGCGCCGGATTAAAAACCATTCCCGGCACCAGGGTGAATCCCTGATGGTGGTGATATAGTTTTCCGGCAGTATTGGGAGCATTGATTAGTTCATCGGAAGCAAGGGATTGTTCCAAATCGTCCTGACTGGAAAGGGTGTACAGATTAGCGGCAGATATGGCATTACCCGACTTGCTATGGGCTATGACGACCAGGAGGCTTTCATATAAGAAAAGCGATAAACTTGATAGGTTTTCGCTATCAAATTTATCGCTAATAAACTTTCGTTGGGTATGAGCAGTATCCTTATCCAATCTTATTCCCAGTTTCCTGAGGTAGAAGAATCGGTTCTTGATCCTACCCTCAACGCCTTCTCATTGTTATTCCTTCTTCGCTCGGGATTTATGGGTGCGGGGTCTCTGATTTCAAACACAGCGATTTCCCGATTGCTTCGTTCAATTTTATCGGCAAAAAACTCGAATGTTTTTCCTCCGGAACCAGGAACAACGTTCAATAAGTCCAGATTAAAATCAGGATATTTCTTCTCATTAAAGAGGGAGTCCTGAACATTGACAGAACCCAATGTATCCACTGAAACGGTAGTTACCTCTTCGCCATAGTCCAGAAGCTCGGTCGTTTCTGTTCTTTGAACGATGTAAATCCGCCCGTCTTCAATAAACTCCCTGAGCTCGTTCCAGTTGGATGCATATTCACCATTGGAACCCTGATAAGCAATCTGGGCATCCCGCAGCATTTCCAATTTCTCAATGATCCTGGCTTCGGTTCTCTCAAGCATTTTCTCTTCTTCCACTACTTCGTCCACTCCCAAATACAGTCTATATCCAAGGCCCAGAGCCGCAAGGAGAAACACAATCGATAAAATTTTACTCAATGTCATGTCAATATTTTTAAAGCTTGATTAAATTTATGAAGGTTAGATGGTTTTTTCCAGAACGCTATTTTATGGAATTATTTTCAAAATTAAAATATCCTTTCCATATTCTTACATCATTGAGTGAATTTATTCCCCGGAACACGGCATGTTTTTCAGAATAGGGAATATTTTTGATTTCATCCAGATCTAAAAAGCGGATTTCCTCAATCAATTGCTGTTCATCCCTCAACTCCGGATCCTTTCCCAGAACCAACCTCCCTCCCAGTAGCTGCACTTCAAAAAATAGTTCGATGGCATGAAGGGGAGGAGCGAGCAACTCGTGTACAAAAAGATAGGACCCGACTTCGATTTCCAATCCTGTTTCTTCCAGAAATTCCCTGCGAAGATTTTCCCTGGCATCCCGGCCATAGATCATTCCTCCACCCGGGACGTTCCAAAAAGAGAGGTTTTCGTCCATTCGGTGTTTTATCATGAGCAGCTTGTCATTTTGAATTAATATTCCATTCACCCGGGTCCTTAACCGGTTTCCGAAATTATCCGCGATATCTTTTTTTATGTTCGCCATTTATCATTTAGCTTCGTCCTCCATCTGTAAAGATAACCAAGTGGTACCAAAGCCCTCTGAATCCATAAAGAAATTTTTCCCCCACGAGCCTACCCCTGATCAGCATTGTTTTTTTGAAGCAATGGATGATTTTCTCTCGGAAAAAGGTGCGGGCAAATCCTTTATTCTGAAAGGCTATGCCGGTACCGGTAAAACCTCCGTCCTTGCGGCCCTGGTTCGTGCGTTACCCGGAATGGGACTGAGGCCTGTGATGCTGGCACCTACTGGTAGGGCGGCCAAAGTCATGAGCTCCTATGCGGAGAAGACAGGGTATACCATTCATAAAATCATTTACAGACCGCAAGAGAAATCCGGCGATGGGCTGTATGGGTTTGAAGTTCAAAAAAATTATTACCAACAATCGGTTTTTATCGTTGATGAGGCATCCATGCTGTCGGATGATAGATCTACGGGTAATTCACTGCTGTCAGATCTGATCCATTTTGTTTTTCAAAACCCGGATAACCAACTGATATTAGTCGGGGACCTTGCCCAGCTTCCTCCGGTAGGAAGTGAAGCCAGCCCGGCATTGGATAAGGACTACCTGGTGCGACGCTTTAACCTGGAAGCCAATGAGGTGGAATTAAAAGAAGTTACCCGGCAGCAATTGGATTCGGGTATCCTGGTAAATGCTACTGCACTGCGGGAGCAAATTCAGGAAAAGCTTCCGAAAATCTCTTTTCGTACGAAAGGATTTGGGGATTTTTTTAGAATGACCGGCGAAAGATTGGAGGATGGACTGCGGTATGCTTACGATAAATTTGGACTGGACCATACCATGATCATCACCCGATCCAATAAAGCAGCGGTCCAATACAACCGTTACATTCGGAATTCACTGTTTTTTTACGAAGATGAATTAAGTGCCGGAGATCGATTAATGATTGTTAAAAACAACTATACCTACATGGAATCGTCTAAAAAGGTCAGCTTTTTGGCGAATGGAGATTTTGTGGAAATACTAAAAATTCGTTCATTTGAGGAATTATATGGCCTGAGGTTTGCTACACTGGAACTTAGGCTCATAGATTACCCGGAAGAGTTGCCTTTTGAAGCGAAGGTGATTTTAGATACCCTTCACACGGACACGCCGTCATTGGGTTATGAGCAATGGAAAAAATTATACAATTTGGTGACCGAGGATTACCTGGATTTATCCAGCAGGTCCAAAATCAGGGAGGCTTTAAGGAAGGACCCCTACCTGAATGCGCTACAAGTGAAATTCGCCTATACACTGACTTGTCATAAATCACAAGGAGGGCAATGGGATGCCGTATTTGTGGATCAGGGCTTCCTAAAGGAGGATCAAATAGATAGCACATATCTCCGATGGCTATACACGGCGGTGACCAGGGCAAAGAAAGAATTGTATCTGGTGAACTTTCATCCAAATTTCTTCCTTTAATAACAGGTTTTGAAAATGAATGAATTAATTAAATCTAATAAACAGCTATGAAAAGGTTAGTAACACTCGTATTGGCAATGGTCATTGGCACTGGATTCGTCTTGGCACAGGAAAAGGCAGTCGACGGGCCCGTCATTTCTTTTGAAGAATCCTCGAAGGATTTTGGAGACATCACCCAGGGAGATAAGGTAGAAAACGTGTTTAAATTTGAAAACACAGGAAATGCGCCCCTGATTATATCCAACGTGGCAGCTACCTGCGGATGTACGGTACCCAGCTGGCCAAAGGAACCCATTGCACCTGGGAAAAAAGGAGAAATTAAAGTATCCTTTAACTCGGCTGGCAAAATGGGAAAGCAAAATAGCGTGGTACGCATTTACTCCAACGCTAGTGAGCCCATAGAAAAAGTGTCTATGATCTCCAATGTACTTCCAAAGAGCAGCAGGTAAACAAGTATTTCTTTTGATAAAACGGCCTGGCGATTACTTATCGTCAGGTTTTTTTTTGTCCGGATCGTTAAGGATTCCCGTTTTCATGATGGGGGCAAGGGCCCTGGCCCAATCCGAGTAAATGTATTTGTTGGGATGCAGTCCATCTGCTACCAGGTGCGCCGACAGGCCTCCTTTACTTCGGTAGCTTTCCGTAATATCCAGGAAGGCCATTCCCCTCTTTGACGTTTCTCTTTCAATGATCTGATTAAACCCATCGATCTCCGCAGCAATGCGACCCACCTCCTGCGGCCCGCTTTGACCAAATGGAGTCACCCCCCAATCCGGAATGGATAGTACGGCCACCCGGTTGGTATTACCGTCGACTAATGTGCGGCACAAATCCAATAGATCCTGTAATTCAGTATGAAACGTTTGCGGAGATTCACCCCGATATTGATTATTAACCCCTATGAGCAAGCTAACGAAGTCAAACCGCTCCTTTTTCAATCCCTGGTTTAGGGCGGCTTCCAGCAATTCACTGCTGGTCCAACCTGTTTTCGCTACTATCTGAGTGTTGGAAAATGCCCAGCCCTCGGCTTCCAATATCCTTTTCACCTGTTCCGGGTAGGTATATTCCCGCTTTTCTCCCTCTCCTATGGTATAGCTGTCTCCCAGCGCAAGATACCTGATTTCTTGGGGCGGCCCGGAAGTTTCGTTTTTTGGGGGTAATGGCTGCATGGAGTCTTGATTGATACAGGAATTTAGTAGGCAAAGGTAAGCTATCAGCCAGCGTGGAACGGAACCAATTCGGCTGCTGAACTTAGCAAAATTCATCAATATGTTTATTGGAAAATTGGTTCATTGGTTTCCAGTATTCCCGTTTCTGCATCCATGGCCATCTTTGCTCCGAAGGGTAGCAAAAACTGTTTGGGAACGTGTCCGATCATGGCTCCCCGGTAGGCGGGAATTTTCAGGTGAAGGAGGTAATCGTCCAGAATTTGGTCTATGGTGAGGTTGCCATAGCCGCCGCTGGGATCACAATCGGTACATTGCCCAAACACAAAGCCTTTTATTTCATCAAAAACCCCCATTAGCATCAAGGTACTCATCATTCGGTCGATTCGGTAGGGCTCTTCCCCGATATCCTCCAAAAATAAGATTTTGTCTTTAAAATCAGGCAGATAGGGCGATCCGGCCAATGCAGTGAGAACGGTCAGGTTTCCGCCCACAAGTTCTCCGCTCGCTTTGCCGGGGTAAATGGTCCGGATGCGGTTTTTCTTGATTACCAGATCATCGGTATCCTCCTGCTCATTCTGATAGGTGATTTTATTCTGTTCGCCAAAAAAGACGGTTCGAAACTGATCGGCATTAAATGGATTCCAGCTTCCCGACCCATTGGGACCATGGAAGGTAACCAATCCGGTTTGAGCATGAATGGCATTGTGCAGGGCAGTAATATCACTGTAGCCGAGAAGGGGCTTTGGATTGTTTTGGATCACCTGATAGTTTATCAGGGGTAGTATTCGGGCGGCACCGGATCCACCTCTGATACAAACGATCGCTTTGATGGCCTTATTCCCGAACATTTCATTCAGATCAGCCGCCCTTTCTGCGTCCGTGCCAGCCAGATGGCCTCGTCTGCTGCTGAGGTACTTCCCTTCTTGCACCTGTAGTCCCAGGGCTTCCAACGCTTCCCTGGCGAAGGTAAATTCCATGATGTCCCCGGTTGCTGCCGAGGGACTGATCAAGCCAACCCGGTCACCGGGTTGCAGTCTATGGGGAAGTAGGTTTTTAGGGACAGGCTGATCCTTGGCGAAGGCAGGAATGCCTGCAATCGAACCGAATCCCATTCCCATCCCCAGGGTTTTGATAAAGGTTCTTTTTTTCATGGCAGAATTTAGAAATTATCCCGGATATAAAGCAATACTTTTTCCATTTCATTACGCACCAGAGAAGCTTTGTATGGGTAATGGTTATTCATAAAAGCAAATGCATACACTTTGTTTTTCTTGGATTTAAGAAATCCAACCATGCTATGGTTATTGCTGATCGTGCCTGTTTTGGCCATTACATAAGGAACAGGAGCCTGGTAATTGTATTTCAAGGTGCCTGTCCGGCCGCCGGTAGGTAGTAGACGGAAGAGGTCTTCGTCCGGAAATAACCGGTATATCTTTTCCGCCAGGGTCACCATGGTTCGGGGGGTAAAGAGGTTGTGCCTGGACAATCCTGATCCGTCTACCCACTGTGGCTCATCGGGCAGATCGTACAAATAAGTTTCTTTTATGTATTCGATCGCTTTCTCACTGTTTAGTTCCCGATGGACTTCATCTGAAATTTGAAGGAGCAGCTGTTCGGCGATAAAATTATCGCTTTCCAGCAACATTTCTTTGTAAAGCGACAGCGTGGGAATCCCTTTTAAAATGAAGTGATCCGGAGGAAGTTTTTCATCAGAAAGAATCACCTTTACCCCCCAGTCATCGGATGCCAGGCTGGCAAATGTTTCGCGAGAAGTAATGAAAGGCAGGCGCATCTCCCTACCATTGTAGGTTCTGGGGTTGTAAAAGAACCGATTGCTGTGCCAGTCCCTTTGGACGTTCTTTAAAGTCTTTTCTGAAGTTTCTACTGAAAAGTAGGTGGGGCTTATGACGGGTCGGTTATTGATGTTTCGGGAGCGAATCAAGTTACCAAACAGGGGAGTGGGGGATTTTTCCGGAGAATAGGAATGGTAGTAATCGTCCCATTGCCAGCCATAGCCAAAAGGTTCGTCTTTCCAGTTGCTATGCGAAAAATACACGGTATCGTAGTCAGACAAAAATTCTTTTAGGTCTGGAGAAGGGAGCGGCGGATATTTCCAGGAAGGGTCACCCGTTCCCCATAGGATAAGTTTTTCTTCCTTGTTAATAAACCGCAGGAAGGTAGTGCTGTCTCCCAACACCATCAATGAACCAAAAAAAGTGAATAATTTAGTGGTGGAAGCTGGGATAAAATACAGATGACTATTTTTATCATACCTCACCATTTGGCTGTTCAGATCGTATAGCATAAATCCGGTCAGGTGATTATCAAAAAAAGAACCATCACCCAATAACTTGTCCAGACCCAAAAAGTTAGCTTTGGCTTCCTGGGCAGGGGAGGAATGGAAGAATAGACAAAGAATAAAAATCCCCAGAAGGCTTCTTATACGCATAGGTGATTACTGATTTTTTTTGCTAATACTGACGAATAACGTTATCCACCCTAAAATAAACCCAATGCCGCCAAGTGGGGTGATGGCTCCCAGCCAGGTGACCTGACTCAAGCAGAGCAGGTAAAGGCTCCCGGAAAAAACAATCAAACCTCCTAAGAAAAACCAGGCACTCAGCCGGAGACCTTTTAGCTGAGGATTTTGTTGATAAAGAATTCCCACCATCAACAAGGCAAGGCTATGGTAGAAGTGATAATCAACGGCAGTTTGGTAAGTATCAATCCTTCCTGTTTTGACCAATAAGGGCTCCAGAGCATGTGCTCCGAATGCCCCAAAAATAACGGCCAAGGCCCCGAAAATGGCTGCCAGTTGCAGCATGGATTTTGCATTCATTTCCTACTTATTTAATGGTAATTTCTTTCGCCAAAAACGGCACTACCGATTCGTACCATGGTACTTCCTTCTTCCTGTGCAATCCGGTAGTCTCCGCTCATGCCCATGGAAAGCTCCCTCATCTGAACCTGATCGGGTAAGTCCATGCTTTTAAGCTGCTCAAAGAGGGCTTTAAGGCCCCGGAACTCAGATCTAACCTTTTCGGTATTTTCCGTATTGGTGGCCATGCCCATTAAGCCCAGTATGCGGATATTTTGCAGCCCCTTTATTTCGTCTCCGTTTAGAAAAGCAGTTAATTCCTCTTCATCCCAACCATATTTGCTTTCTTCAGTTGCGATGTGTACTTGCAGCAGGCAAGGTATCAGCCGATCCACTTTCTGTCCCTCCTTATTTATTTGTTTAAGTAAGCGCAGGGAATCTACGCTGTGAATCAGGTGAACAAAAGGAGCGATGTATTTTACTTTATTTCGCTGCAAATGGCCAATCATGTGCCAATGGATGTCTTTAGGCAATGCTTCCGCTTTTTCGGTCAATTCCTGCACTTTGTTTTCCCCAAAGTCCCGCACTCCGGCATCATAGGCCTCTTTAATGGCCGAGCTGGGCTTGGTTTTACTGACGGCTACGAGCCTGCAGGCGGGGTTAACAAACGAACGGGTAATGGCCGAGATGTTAGTGGTGATGGTCGGTTTTTCCATAAGCTACGCTTTCCTATTTTGTTCGGAAACAAAGATATGGGTATATTGATAAAAACACACTTTTTACCGACTTGTGAGTTAGAATACCAGGATCCGAAAATCAATAACTTAATTATGAGCAATTTTGAACTAAACTTGAAACGTATGAAATGGAAAGTATTGCTTTTACTAGGAGGCATCTTGTCCGGTGGCTATTGTAAAGGACAGGAGAATGCATCCATTAACGAAATAGATCAGGACCGCAGGGTACTCGAAAGTAGGGGGATGATGGTATTGGGAACCTGGGCAGTCGGAAACATGGTATGGGGAGGGATCGAAGCTTCCCGTCAGGAAGGAAAAACAAAGGCTTTTCATCAAATGAACCTCTATTGGAATTCGGTGAACCTAGCGATTGCTGGCCTGGGTTATTTCAATGCCAAAAAATCCCGGAAGAAGGCTGGCTTGTGGGAGAGTTTGAGGGCTCAGCAAAAGACAGAAAAAATTCTTTTGGTCAATGCAGCTTTGGATTTAGGATACATGGCAACGGGAATGTATTTAAAAGAAAGGGGTAAACGCATGCAAAACCAACAGTTACGTGGGTTTGGCAATTCCGTTATTCTTCAAGGGGCATTTTTGATGGTTTTTGATGGGATCTTGTACGCATTGCAAACCAAAAACGGAAAAAAATTCGAGCCCTGGGTAAAAAATGTGAATCTTAGCGCATCGGGGCTGGGTCTAAAAGTAACGTTTTAAAAAGAATCAGAGAAAAGTAATATTGTTATTATTAGCAATGGCTGTTTAGATATTCTTTTAGAACAATCATCTGTAAAAAATTATATGTTCAGCATAAAATGTTAGTTTATTTAAGCATTTCATTTTTTAATTATTCAATTTCAATTTTTTAATAATTTTTTTTATTTAATTCATTAGTTCCTGTAAAAAAATTGTTTTTTGAATTTCATGGTGACCGTCTGTGGAATAAAATCGCCTGTTTAGTCCTTAAAAAACCTTTGATCACTTTTGTTTTTATCTCAATTAAATTCTACATTTCTATCAAATTCAAGATCTTATTACTACTAGCCAGTTTTTTTATTAATAAAATTGGACATAGATCTGAAAAAGGCCATTAATATTAAATGGGATGAAGCAGGCCTTTAATCGGATGAGTTTTCCATTAATATAAAAATGCGGGTGATTAGCAAAAGCTTGAATAAAAACAATTTTAAATCCAAAATTATCAATTTATGAAAAACCTATTACTTATTGTATGCCTGGTACTATCGTCCGCAATGGGCTATGATACCCTGGCGCAAACCGTTTCGGGGCAGGTGACTGACCAGTCAGATGGGATGCCGCTGCCAGGAGTTTCGGTATTAATCAAAGGAACCTCCACAGGTACGGCAACAGATGTGGATGGTAATTACAGTTTAAATGTACCGGGTGAAGAGACGGTTCTCGTGTTTTCCTTTCTGGGTTTTCAGACAGAAGAAGAGACCGTAGGCAACCGGAGTACCATTAACGTTAACCTGGCAGAAGATGCGGCCGAGTTGTCGGAAGTAATCGTTACGGCACTTGGTATTGAAAGAGATGTCCGGGCACTTCAGTACTCCATTACCGAAGTGGGAGGAGAAGAATTTACCCAAGCCCGGGAAAATAACATCGCCAACCAGTTGGCAGGTCGTGTTGCCGGGGTAAACGTAAGCAACGTGGCTTCCGGACCGGCAGGATCTTCCCGGGTGATTATCCGAGGGAATACTTCCCTTCAAGGCGGCAATCAGCCTCTCTATGTGATCGACGGTATCCCGATGGATAATACCAATTTCGGACAGGCAGGTGTATGGGGAGGTGCTGACCAGGGAGATGGAATGACTAGCGTGAACCCGGATGACATCGAATCCATGTCGGTACTTAAGGGTGCCAGTGCTGCAGCCCTTTATGGTTCACGAGCTGCCAATGGAGTAATTCTGATAACTACTAAAAGAGGAACGGCCAGAAGGGGAATTGGTGTCGAAGTCAATTCAAATGTAGTATTTGAAAGAATTAACAATCAAACTGATTTACAAACTCAGTTTGGGTCTGGCAGGTTTCAGGGAGATCAGATCACAGGTGCGGCGGTAAGGCCTACTACTGTCCGTCAAGGATACGACTGGGGTACGCAAGCCTGGGGAGAAAGACTAGGTTCGGGCACCGCCATGCACTTTGATGGCGTGGAGCGTCCGTATGTGTACGCAGGTGACAATTGGAATCGGTTTTATGAAACGGGTACGGCTTTTACTAACAGCCTATCCCTCTCAGGAGGCAGCGAAACGCAGACTTTTCGTTTTAATGCAACGGATATGAGAAGTTCTTCTGTAGTTCCAAACGCCGGGTTTGACCGTCTGAACATGTCCATTGCTACGAGCGGTAAATTTGGAAAAAAACTGACCTTTGATGCGAAAGTACTTTACTCCAAAGAGCGGACTCAAAACCGACCCCGGCTTTCGGACTCTCCCGGTAACGCCTTTCAGTCGATTTTTGCGCTTCCTCCGAATGTGAATGTAGAATGGGGAAAAGGAGATCCTAATCGGTTGGGCACCATACCAATAGGTACAGACCCGGCATTGCTGAGTACCTGGGGCTTTGCTGAGCAAGAAGAATACCTGATGACCAACAACCCTTGGGGACAGAACCCGTATTTTTCTACTTACCAGTTGTCGATTAATGATGTCCGCGACCGGATCATCACCTCTGGTTCCTTGAAATATTCCATTACCGAACACCTTTACCTTTCCGGACGAGCAGGAATGGATTGGTATACCCGGAGGGGCACGACGCTTACGCCGCAGGGTACCGGTTACCAAAGAAATGGGAGTATGAACGAAAGTGAGCGAAGGGTTAACGAAATCAACCTGGAAGCCATGCTGGGGTACAATCGGGAATTTGGAAATTTCGGAGTAAATGCTTTTGTAGGAGCGAACAGAATGCGAAGGGAAGATGAAACCATTTCTGCGAACGGTCAGGGATTCAATGTGCCTTTCTTTCATGCCATTAATAATACGGTGACCAGAAACTTTGGCTATGGCTATTCGGGCTGGGGGATCAATTCCGTCTTCGGATCTGCCGAAGTAAGTTACAAAAACTTTATTTTCCTGACTGCTACCGGCAGAACAGACTGGTTCTCGGTTTTGGATCCGCAATTCAATGACATAACCTATCCTTCTCTTGGAACTAGCTTTGTCTTTTCCGATGCCTTGACCGAGCTGCCTAACTGGTTAAGTTTCGGTAAAATCAGGGGATCCTGGGCTAGGGTTGGAAATTCCACGGTGGGACCTTACCAGATTCAAAATGTGTATTCTTTACTAGGAGCTCCTGCCGTAGATCATAGCGGCAATCAGGTGGCCATGGCTTCATTTGCTACCGCGGGTGGCAATGCAGGAACCATTCCAAACCGATTCCTAAAGCCCTTATTGTCCACCGAGGTGGAAGTTGGATTTGATGTACGATTCTTTCAGAACAGACTGGGGCTGGACTTTACTTATTATCAACAAAAGAGTACGGATGACCAGTTGAACGCTCAGGTCTCCAGATCTTCAGGATTTGGCTCTACTTTGGTGAATCTCGGGGAAATGGAAAACAAAGGAGTTGAGATCTTACTGACCGGATCACCAATTCGAACCAACAATTTCAATTGGGATATCTCCTTCAACGTGGCCCGAAACAGAAATAAAGTAATTTCTCTGATAGAAGGCAGCGATATTCTGAATGTGGAAGAGCCACGAACCAGAACGGTATTTGTGCAACACAGAACCGGATATCCATTCGGCGTGCTGGCGGGTTGGGTTCAGAAAAAATCTCCCGACGGGCAACCGGTATTTGAGGAAAACGGTGCACCCGTACAATCCGATCAAATGGAAGTGATCGGAAACGGTATTCCCGATTGGACGGGAGGAATTAATAATAGCATCACGTTTAAAGGT
>JAWLFL010000041.1:15020-24657 GCA_041685605.1 Cyclobacterium sp.
TTTGGATTCAATGTAAGGGCAACGTTTTAATGACTAAAGGAAAGAATACTATGAAAAATATAAATAAGTTTCTCTTAATCGTACTGGCAGGGTGTTTTTCTCTGTTTGGTTGTGATACGGAAGAGTTACACGACCTGAATATCAACCCGCAGGCAGTTAATGAAATTGATCTCAACTTCATGTTCACGGCCGCTCAACTTGGTTCTGCATCTGGAGGGTCTGCTGGTGATAACCGGTATATAGATTGGCGGACGAATATTGGCATGACAGCCTATTTGATCCAACAACTGGCAAATGCTGGCGGGGGGATCGCTCCCGGAGATAAATACACGGAAAATTTCGAGTCCAACAATGCTCCGTTTGAATTCTTTTATGGAGATGCCTTGAAGAATATTTCGGAAGTAATCCGGCAGACCGGTCCCGGCGGATACGACGAAGGAAATAAGATCAATACGCGAAATGCGGCCCGGATCATGCGGGTTTTAAATTTTCACCGGCTAACGGACTTTTATGGAAACATCCCCTATTTCAGTGCGCTTCAGGGCATGGATGGGGTGTTTTTTCCGGAATACGATCCGCAATCAGAGATTTATCCCCATTTATTACAGGAATTGGAGGAAGCCACTGCGGCCATCAGTACTTCCAATCCGGACGATGGCTTTGCAAAAGCAGACATCATCTTTGATGGAGATATAACCAAGTGGAAGCGCTTTGGCTATTCTTTAATGCTGCGATTAGCCATGCGGGTTTCCGATGTCGCACCACAATTAGCCGACGAATACGTGACCAAAGCCATTGCAGGTGGAGTCATGCAGAGCAATGAGGACGATGCATGGGTTCCCATGTCTGAGGGACCTAGCCTATGGATTAACCAAAATGGAATCTCCAGAGCGTTTTATCCAGGAGATGGGGGACAACCCGCCTACCTGAGCGAAACGCTGGTTGATTGGTTAAAGGGGGATGCTACCTCAGCCGATGAGGTAGATCCGCGGCTAATGGTAATAAGCGGTGGTATCGCCGATTGGTCTGCGGTCGGTTGGACTCCTATCAACACCAACCCCTTGGAACAGAAGGGGATGCCGAACGGCTATGATGCTGCCGGATTGGAGGAGATTGAAGGAGGCCCTGTAGATCAGGTATCTACTTACTCCAGGATTAACTACCTGATGTTGCAGCGAGATAGCCCTTATATATTGATGAATTTTGCGGAATCTGCATTCCTTCAAGCCGAAGCTTTAGAAAGAGGAATTGGGTCCGGAATTCCTGGAATGGCAGAGGAGCATTATAACGAGGGTGTGAAAGGGGCCATGCAGATGTATACTCCCTTTGACGAATCCCTAGCTATTTCGGATGCCGAGGTGAGTGCCTATTTAGACCGACATCCCTATGGGGTAGAAAAACCAGCACTGGAGATGATCGGCGAGCAAATGTGGGTGAGCAAATTCTTTAATTGGTGGGAAGCCTGGTCTGATTGGAGAAGAACTGGATATCCGGTGTTGACCCCTACTAACTATCCGGGGAATGTCACTCAGGGACAGATCATGCGAAAATTGAGATACCCAGCTGCGGAAGTCGCCACCAATGAAAATTTTCAGGCAGGGGCTACCTTGCCGGATGTTTTCACTACTCGGGTTTGGTGGGACACTGCTGATTGAGAAAGATAAATTGATGACATTAATTAAGAGGCTGCCTTGGCGGCCTCTTATTTTTGATAGATACCATCTCCATTTGATCCCATCAGACTCCCCCATAAGGGTGCTTCCCGGACCTTGATGGGAAGGTCGATTCGCTTTACGCGCATTCCTAAAAATGACAAAATATCGGAATGACTGAAATATTGGCAGTGAACCAGGTCCAGATACCCATCCTGATCCAAATCTCCTATCCAGGGAGTAGAAAATATATTTTTAAATCCCTTTGATTGATCCAGGGTATGCAAGGCACCGGAGGCAAAATCCATAAGCATCAATCTGTTTTCAATTAAAAAAGCGGATTCATCGTCAATCGCTCGCTCACAGTCGTAGGTATTGATACTGAATAGCACCTCGTCAATGCCATCTTTATTCAAGTCGCAGGCAACCGGTGAGGAAAATCCGGTACAGCCCAGTTCTTCCTGTCGGACTATTTTTCCATTTGCTCCATCTATCAATACCTGAACAGATCCTGTATTTTCAGGCCAAATACCCTTGCTAACAAAGGTGAAAAAGTCTGGAATTTCATCATCAGTGAACTGGCCGACGGCAAAGCTGTTACTGCACTCGGTGTCGGGGATGCCTTGCTGCCAAAGTATGTCGAGGGTTTTTCCTGAAATAGCGGAAATCGAGCTGCCATGAGAGATCGCAATGATATCCAAGTAGCCGTCCAGATCCAAATCGACCAATGCCGGGGATGCAATAAATCCGTGGCCCGATTCCGACACCAGCTTTTTAGCCTTTGACAAGTCGTTTCTCATTAGGTCCTTTAGCTGGGCCAGGTAAAGACCGCCCGAAATGGTCTCACCTCCCGTACCGAAAACGATCCGGTCGTCTTCTTCTTCATTTCCGGGAATCAGCACCGGAGACAGGTAGGTTTCTCCCCCGTCCGGCATGCTGTCTGCAGCCAGCACCTTCCCATCCAAAGGATTGATCACCATTAAAACACCTGGATTCCGGTCCTTCGTTTCGTAAGGTGCCGCTTTCGAATTTCCCCCATTGCTAATTAACAGTTCATCGAGTCCATCTCCATTCTGATCCGGAATCCAGACGCTATTTGTAAAATTAAAACGCGCATACCGGAGTACCGGGTGGTGTTGATGATAAAGGGTGTCGTATTTCCAAATAAGTTCGCCCGTATGTCCATCGATACCTTTGAGATAAGGTCCACGTCCTCCTATAAAAACATCCTGCGTACCATCTCCTGTCACATCTTGAAAAGAAGCGGAGCCAAAAACCTGATCTTCAGCAGCATGATGCCATATAATTTCTCCGTTGCTACCGTCTATAGCTAAAATACCGTAAGCACTTTCCTCAAACTCGTTTTTTCCCGCCCCCATCACTAAATCCTTTATTCCGTCATGGTTAAGGTCTACAGATCGGGGGGAAGATTGAGATCCGATTACGGGAAAATTCGCATCCCAAATCAACGCACTTTTATCCTTTTTCTGGCAGGAAAGCATGATCAAAGCAAGACTCCAGAAAGCATACCTGGCGGTACAATAGATTAAGTCGATTGTTTTCATCTAAGGTGTAGTTGCTTCTTTAGAAGCACTCAATATACTTATTATCGGCAAAAAATTGGTTATTGAAAAAATTTATTCATCGCAAATAGTTATTGCTGCAAATGGGCAGGGGAATGTTTGTATTTTGTTGGGATATCATCCGAAAAAATGTAATTTAACTCTCCTAACCAAGGGTAGGAATCATTCCTATTCTTAGCAAATAAATGGAAAAAGATGGACAGGTTTTTATACCGTTGCGTGCATGGATTATTACTACTGGCATTTCCCCTATGTGGCGTATTGGCACAAGGGTTTGAAAAATTACCGGCAAGAAAGACCGGCGTAAAATTTCAGAATACCCTCAAGGAAGATCGCTCCTCTAATATTCTCACCTATGAATATTTTTATAATGGAGGAGGAGTAGCGATAGGAGACATCAATAATGATGGATTGGATGATATTTTTTTTACTGGGAACATGAGTTCCAATCGCCTTTATCTGAACGAGGGAGATTTTAAATTTAAAGACATTACCAAATCGGCAGGGGTAGGGGGCAGGGATGCCTGGACTACAGGTACAAGCATGGTAGACATAGACGGGGATGGTTTTTTGGATATCTACGTTTGCTATTCCGGTAAGGGGGCTCCCGAGGAAAGAAAAAACCAGCTTTTCATCAATCAAAAAGACGGGACTTTTGTAGAAGCAGCCGCGAAGTATGGACTTGCGGACCCCGCCAATAGCATTCAGGCATTGTTTTTTGATTTTGACCTGGACGGGGATTTGGATATGTACCTACTCAATCACAATACCCAGGTGATCAATGAAATTGATTTTGATGCCAAAAGAATGGATAGAAACCCCCATGCCGGTGATAAATTGTTCCGGAATGATGGGGGGATTTTTACGGATGTGAGTGAAGAAGCCGGGATAAAGGGAAACTCCATGGGATTTGGATTAGGAGTGGCTGTGTCTGATGTTTCCGGAAACGGCTATCCCGATATCTATGTGTCCAATGATTATATTGAGCCGGATTATCTGTATATCAACAATGGAGACGGTACCTTTACGGAAAGGTTGTCGGATTATTTACAACACATTTCCTATTTCTCCATGGGTTCCGATATCAGTGATGTCAACAATGACGGATTGCCGGATGTCTTTACCCTGGACATGCTTCCTGAGGACAACAAACGGCAAAAACTCCTCTATGGGCCCGAAAATTACGAGCAGTATGCGCTGATGGTTATGGAGGGCTTTTACCATCAAAACATGCGAAACATGTTGCACCTCAATCAAGGCGGGGGGCTGTTTAGTGAAATTGGCCAATTAGCCAACGTTTCCAATACCGACTGGAGTTGGGCTGCTTTTTTTGCGGATTTTGACAACGACGGGTGGAAAGATCTTTTTGTAAGCAACGGCTATTACAGAGATTATACCAATAGGGATTTTTTAAAATACAAGGGCGATTATTATTTCAGTAAAGCCAGGGAAAAAGAAGTGGCAGATACCTTGCACCTCGTTACGAGTATGAGCTCCACCCCAGTCCATGACTACGTTTATAAAAACCTGTCTGGCAACGAATTTATTGATAAATCCGAGGAATGGGGATTTGAAACCCCGGTTTTTTCCAATGGCGCAGCCTATTCCGACCTGGACAATGACGGAAACCTGGACCTCGTGGTAAATCACTTGAATGAAACCGCCGGTATTTTCCAAAACAAAGCAAGCGATGGCGATGGCAAAGCGAATTTTCTGCAACTGTCGCTTCGGGGTGCTGGCAAAAACACCTCTGGTATAGGAGCGAGGGTAACCCTCTATACTGAATCCGGGACACAGTATATAGAGCAACAACCCACACGCGGATTTCAGTCTTCGGTTAGCCACAGGCTTCATTTTGGACTTGGATCCTTGGATGTGGTAGATTCCCTGCACCTTGTCTGGCCGCAGGGAAAAGAGCAATGGTTAAAAAATATAGTCCCAAACCAACTGTTGGTTCTGGAAGAAAACGAATCCTTTGGGAATTTTGATCCGATGGCTGCAGATTCACAACCAGTTTTTAGTCCCATCGTATCTCCCATTTCCTACTCCCATCAGGAGCCTGGCTACAATGATTTCAAACGGCAGCCCCTGCTCAGTCACATGCTGTCGCCAAGCGGGCCCGTCATCGCGGTAGGGGATGTCAACAATAATGGATTTTCAGATGTTTTTGTGGGAGGGGCCGAGGGTAATCCGGGGAAATTGTATTTTCAGGTGTCAACCGGAAAATTCTTGGAGTCCCAGGGATTGGACTTGTCCGGAGATAGCAAAAGTGCAGATTCGGATGCCTTGTTTTTTGATGCCAACGGGGATGAATTGCCGGATCTTTATATAGTAAGTGGTGGATACCACGATTTTAATCGCGACTCCCCTGAATTGCAAGATCGACTCTACCTAAACGAAGGTGGTGGCAATTTCAAGAAATCCGGCGCAGCATTACCGGATATGGCTGGCAGCGGGTCGGTGGTGAAAGCCATTGACGTTGACAAGGATGGAGATTTGGACCTTTTTGTGGGAGGAAGAGTGGTGCCTGGCCAATACCCCAAAGCACCCGATTCCTTCCTTTTGGTCAACGACGGGCAAGGGAATTTTGAAGACGGCACAGCAGAATTCTTCCCTGAATTGAGCAGGCTCGGAATGGTTACGGACGCTCAGGTTATGGACCTGAATGGAGATGGTTGGGAGGATTTGTTGATAGTTGGGGATTGGATGCCTATTAGTGTGTTTATTAACCGGCGGGGCGAGGGATTTGAAAACCGCACGGAGGATCATTTTGACCGGCAACTCTCCGGAAAGTGGTCTGCACTTCGGGCAGCTGACTTCGATGGAGACGGGGATTTGGACCTGATAGCAGGAAACTTTGGTTTGAATAGTCAATTAAAAGCCAGCGATGCTGAGCCGTTGACATTGGTATACGATGATTTTGATGGGAATGGATCCGTGGATCCGATTTTGGTACATTACATCAAAGGAGAACCGTACCCCTACATGAGCAGGGATGAGCTTTTGGATCAAATGTATGGCATGCGGAGTAAGTTTACAGACTACGAATCTTTCGCAGAGGCCAGGCTGGAAGATATACTCTCGAAGCGACAGCTCGAAAAAGCTAAAAAGTTAATGATCAATGAATTGCGGACCGTTTATCTGGAAAACCAAAATGGTTCGTTTAAGGTGCATGAACTTCCCATGGAAGCGCAATTTGCACCCGTCTATGCCATCGGGGTTTTGGATCACAATGAGGATGGAAATCTGGACTTTGTGCTTGGCGGTAATCAAAATACGACCCGATTGCGACTAGGTGTGATGGATGCCAATTTCGGGCAACTTTACGAAGGAAACGGAGCAGGGGGCTTTACCTTTATTTCCTCTCCGGATTCCGGCCTTGCTTTTTCAGGCGACGTGAAATCACTCGAAATAATCGACCTGAGCTATTTGAAAATATTGCTGGTAGGAATAAATAATCAAGGCGTTTCGGCCTACCTGCTAAACCGCTCCCTGGAGAATAAACCATTAAACAGTTTATCGAATCAAAATCAATAAATCCTATAACTATTAGCTATTAAATGAAAATTAGAAAAACTAACTTAGAAGAAAAGGAGATTCCGGAAAAATGGTACAATATTATTGCGGACATGCCTAACAAGCCGCTGCCACCGCTGCATCCGGGTACTCTGGAACCTATTGGTCCTGATGCCCTGGCACCCTTGTTTCCAGAAGCACTAATCAAACAGGAAGTAACCACCGACAAATGGGTACCTATTCCGGATGAGGTGCGGAACATGTATTCGATTTGGAGACCCACTCCGCTTTACCGGGCGTATGGACTGGAAAAGGCCCTCGACACTCCTGCCAAAATTTACTATAAATACGAAGGTGTAAGTCCTTCCGGTTCGCATAAGCCCAATACGGCCATCCCTCAGGCCTATTACAATAAGCAGGAAGGCATTAAAAGAATTACAACCGAAACCGGTGCGGGGCAGTGGGGTTCTGCCTTGAGTTTTGCCTGTCAGCACTTCGGTATTGCCTGCGATGTGTACATGGTAAAACTCTCCTATAATGATAAGCCTTACCGAAAGATGATGATGAATACCTGGGGGGCCAATGTTTTCCCCTCTCCTTCAGACCGGACGGAGGCAGGAAGAAAAATCCTCGCCGAAAACCCAGACTCTCCCGGAAGTTTGGGGATTGCGATTTCGGAGGCGGTAGAAATGGCAGCTACCAGGGATGACACCAAATATGCATTGGGTAGTGTGCTTAACCACGTCAAGTTGCATCAAACGATCATCGGCCTGGAGGCGATCAAACAAATGGAAAAAGCAGGTAGTGATCTGCCGGATATTGTCATTGCGCCATTTGGCGGCGGATCAAACTTTGCCGGATTATCCTTTCCGTTTCTGCGACTGAATCTGGAAGAGGGTAAAAAAATTCGGTGTATTGCCAGTGAACCCTCTTCCTGTCCTAAATTAACCAGGGGGATCTTTCGCTATGATTTTGGGGATACAGCTGGCATGACTCCCCTTTTGCCCATGTACACCCTGGGGCATGATTTTATTCCGGCACCGATCCATGCGGGAGGCCTGCGTTACCATGGTGCTGGCGTCATTGTCAGCCAATTGCTCAAAGATCAACTGATCGAAGCCCGGGCTCATGATAACCTGGAAATTTTCGAAGCCGGCGTTCTTTTTTCCCGGGCTGAGGGAATTATACCCGCACCGGAGGCCAACCATGGCATCGCAACGGCCATTCAGGAAGCCAAAAAATGCAAAGAAGAAGGGGTGTCCAAAACCATTTTATTTAATCTCTGCGGTCATGGCAATTTTGACATGAAAGCGTATGAGGATTATTTTGCTGGAAAAATCCGGCAACACGAATTGAGCCAGGAGGAAATTGACGCTTCCATTGCCAAATTAGGAACGCCTACCATCCCGGCATGATCCTTTCGGGAAGATTATGAATAGAAGGCGTTTTTGCAAAAAAGGAATGGCAGTATCCGGTACGTTGGTAGCGGATCCCACATTCCTTTTTCCCATTGACCAAGGATACAAAAATCCTTCGGATATGCCGGTGGTGGATACTCACCTTCACCTTTGGGATTTGTCAGCGATGGATTATCCCTGGTTACAGGGGACAGATAATCCGTTAGCGAAAGATTTCTTATTGCCGGACTTCCGGCAGGCAAGCAACGCTTTTCCCATTTCGAAAATGGTGTTCGTGGAATGTGGCAGGATTCCCGAACAGTATTTGCAAGAGGTAGACTGGGTGGTCGACCAATCTGAAAAAGATCCGCGAATTGCAGGAATGGTTGCTTATTTTCCATTGGAAGAAGGTGATAATGGGCTGGGGGCCATGGAAATGTTGGCCAAAAGGAAAATTGTTCGTAGCATACGACGGAGCCCCATATTCGGACATTCCGGTTTTTTAAGAGGTCTTGAACTTTTGAAGCGTTTTGATTGGTCCTACGACCTGAATGTAAATTCCAGTCAATTAAAGGAGGCGGTAGCTTTGGTAAATGGTTTCCAGAATCAGACATTTATTTTAAATCACCTTGCTAATCCTGATATTGCAAATGGAGACTGGAAAGCCTGGGCCCGCGCCCTGGCACCTTTCGCTTCCATGGAGCAGGTTTACTGCAAGATCTCCGGCATGCTCACCAAGGCAGGAGCGGGTTGGGTATTGAGCGACCTGCAACCCTATTTTGATACTGTTCTTGAGGTTTTTGGCCCGGATAGAGTGGTATTTGGTGGCGACTGGCCGGTGGTACTCCGAGCGGGCACCTACAGCGATTGGATGGCAGCCTTTTATTCCCTGTCTCAACACTTATCTCTGGAAGAAAAGGAAAAATTATACCATCGAAATGCCGAAAAAGTCTATCACATTTAGGGTGAGTAGTCGGTTTGGTGAAAATTGAGGGATGGAATCTGTTTTATTATAAGGACAAAAAGAATTGTTTTTTTAAATTTAATCCACAGAAAAATAGCTAAAGATGCGAAAACAACCGAATAAAAGCGAAACGAATGATTCCCGGAGGCAATTTGTTAAAGCAGCCTCTCTCAGTGCAGCCGGTTTTTTTATCGTTCCAAGGTTCGTGCTTGGAGGGAAGGGACATGTGGCTCCCAGTGATAAGGTCAATGTGGGAATGATCGGAGTAGGGGGAAAAGGCCGCCAGAATGCGCTGGACCTGATGAAACTGGATGATGTTCAGATTACTTCCATTGCTGATCCCGGAGAATATTGGGATTTGGCGAATTTTTATTACCGCTCCATTGCGGGCAGAGGGCCGGTAAAGCGATTGGTAGAAGGGCATTTCGAAGATAAAACGGAAAATTACAAACTCAATGAGTACCTGGATTTTCGGGAAATGCTGGAAAAAGAAAAAGGATTGGATGCCATTTGTTGCTCCACTCC
>JAWLFL010000234.1:0-6052 GCA_041685605.1 Cyclobacterium sp.
CCAGCGTACTTCTTTAGACGTTTCCATCACTTCCCCTCAACCTTCTCCGGTGTATGTGTTTTTTGGAATAAATATTGTAAGTGCGGAAATCAGTATTCATGCAATGTGAGTAATCCAAATCCAGAACTAACGTGTAATCGACATCTGTCTATGAAGGTACTTTCAATAATCGCATTCCTTTTGGTATTTCTGACGGGATCAATGGGTCATGCTCAGGAATTGGAGCTTAGTGCCGGGCTGACCTACAAGTCTTTATTGGGGAAACAACGTCAGCTATATGCTCCCGTTCTTGGCTTTGAAATGGGAGCCGCCCGGCAGGAACAAGCACCGTTTTCAGCGGATATGATTGCCTGGGGAGCCAATGTGGGCGTTTTCAGAATGCATCGCTCGGATACGGAAGGTGTTGGTCAATCGCAACAAATTGTGGAAACCAAAGCCACTTTTCGGTACGACTATTATTACAATGATTATTTCTCCTTTTATTATGGAGCCGACGCAGGGTTTTCCTTTACCACACTCCAAAGCGACCAGCCAATGATGTCCTCGGAAACCAATTCTACCCAACTCTTTACCAGGGGAATCATTGCTCCCAATGGGGGAATCAACTTTGAAATAAATCGTTACATCGCCCTCTACTACAAATTGCAATACGATTTAGGTAAGTATTTTGGACCCCAACCAAGCTGGGGCAACCCTTCCTCCAAATGGAATCACCTGGTGACGCAGACCGCCGGTCTTCGGGTGAGGTTTTGGTAGATTGCCTATTCTCAATCGAGTTGCTGTTGGGTTTGCAGATAGGCCATTAAATCAACCACTTCCTGGTTGGACAATGGCTCAAATAATCCCGGTGGCATCAAGGACACATCGGTAATCTCTTTGTTTTGAATGGAGGATTTATTGATCAGGACCGGATCTTGTCCGGCTATTTTCAGGGTAAGTTGCCGGGGTGTCTCCGCCACCACATTTCCAGTATACGTGCGACCATCCATGGTGGTGATCACCACCAATCGGTAAGCCTCTTGAATCTCCGCACTTGGCTCCAATACATTTAGCAATATGTAATCGGGATCCTGCCGGTTCGAGCCCGTCAGATCGGGTCCGATTTCTGCACCCTCAGCAAACATTTTATGACAACTTCCGCAGGATTGCATAAATAGCCGTTTCCCTTCCTGAAGGTTTGCCGCCGACAATGCTTCTTCTGTGAGCAGGCTCCTGTATCGTTGGTAAGCCGCTTCATCATTGGGGACATGCTCTATGGGGCCCCAAATTTCAATAAAACCGCTACCAATCACCCGGTGCAACTGCCTGGCTAAGGTCACTGGAATCTCTTTTTTGGAAATGGTTCCGGATTTAATTTCATCCATCAAGAGGTTGCCGTAAACCGGTCTGGAAGCCAGGGATTGCAGGATCGCCGTTTTCTGCGCTGCCGAGGCCTGGGGATAGAGGCGAAGCAGCTTGGATCCCAAATCCGCTTGATTGTAACTGGCAACAGCCTTTATGGCTTCCAATCTCAACGCTTCTTCTTCCAGTAGTTTTGGTAGTAGGGGAATTAATTCTTGCTTTTGCTGCGCCGAAAGCATTTGCAGTGCCTGGACTTTATCTTCCTTATTTGCTGTTGGTGCCGTTAAAGTACGGATTGCTTTTTGGGTAGCCTCTGCATCCCCAAATTGAGCCGTAATTTGCGCTGCAAGCTGCTCAATTTCTCCATTCCCTTTCATCTGCCCGGCTAACGACCGCCATGCATCCGGCATGGAAAGGTCGGTTCGGCCTTCCATTCCCTGTAGCATTCCGTTTAGTAATACTTGCTTGGTTTGGTCGGCTTGCCGGATCGCAGATAGTAATGGGTCCATATGATCCCCATCCACCGCCCTGCGAGCCATAAATTGTGCTAAAAGCGGTATTTCTGATGTGCTGGCAAGGGATAAAAACCGCTCAGGGTCTTTGTCAATCAGGTATTCGGTCCCGAACCAGACCATCTTGGGCAGGTTATGATCATTCCGGTCCTCCTCCCGGCTCATCAATGCCGCTGCCAAATCCCATTTCCATGCTTCCGGGATGCGTTGCAAGGCAGCCGCGAGGTAAAGCCTAACCCTTGCCGATGGATCCGTTTTGGCTAGTTGGGTAAATCTTTCCCGGGCATCCACAGGTGGGTTCCGGTCTTCACAAAGCAGTTGAATACCCCAGGCCCGGACATTCGGATCCCGGTCATCCAGCAAGGACAAAAGATCTGCTTGTTGCCAACCGTTTACCTGGTGTAGGGTCCAAAGTGCGCGAAGGCGGTAGTCGCCATTTTTATCGTTGTTGAAGATATCTTTTAGTTCGGAAATACTTTCGTCATTTAGCGTATTGCTAGCAGCCCTTTTCTGAAGGATGCCCCTTGCCCTTCGGGAATGCCAGTCACTTTTACTCGTTTGGAGCCGTACCAGTTCGGAATCGGATAGGGTATTCAGGTCCTCGTACCGGCCTTCCCATTCTTCAGCGCGGGACGTTTCGGGCATGATGCGGAAGATTCTGCCTGTTTCTCCATGCAGCACTTCCTGCCCGCATATATCGGCATCGTGCCAGTCCAATACATATACCCCTCCCTCCGGGCCGGTTTCCATGCTGAATCCTACCCACTGGGCATTGTTGGACATTAAAAAGTCGTCCCCATGCTGTCCGGTGAAACCGGAGCCGTTTGGAATGAGTTTATCTGTCAATACGGCGTGCTCGTGAATATTTGCCATAAACACCCGACCCCATTCCTCTTCCGGAAAGGCATCGGATTGGTAGATGCGAGCACCACCATGGGCAGAACGATGACTATGGTCGGTGATGGTTTTGATGTCTTCGTACACATAGGGATTGAAATGTTGCCCTCCCTGCCGGTGATAAATTCCACCGGGAACCACATGCCACAGGTGCGGGATCACACAGGCACTCATGATCCATTGCCCTTTGGGGTCATAATCGATTCCCCAGGGATTGCTAAAGCCATGGGCTACGACCTCAAATTCGTGTTTTACGGGATGATAGCGCCAGACACCGCCATTGATGTCCACGCCATCAGCCTCCAATAAGTCCTCCGGAAAAGGATCCTTGTGGTAGTACAGTTTGCTTTTTTCGTCCCCGACGGGTTTTCTGATCTTGGACGGGGTGGCAAACCCCTGCAATCCATACAGCCATCCGTCAGGACCCCAATGAAGGCTGTTTAAGGTTTCGTGCCGGTCCCGGATGCCCCAGCCGGTCAGTAAAACTTCAATATCATCGATATCAGCCTGGTCGTCACCATTCCGGTCCGGTATAAACAGTAGATTGGGTGGGGCACCCACATACACCCCGTCAAACCCGACCGCTAATGCCGCAGGAAATGCCAGGCCTTCCATAAATACTTTTTTTTGATCGGCCTGCCCGTCCCCATCGGTATCTTCCAAAATCAGAATTCTACTATCGCCGGCATTCGAAAAACCATCTCCACGGGATTCATAATCCCTGTTTTCAGCAACCCACAATCGGCCCTTATCATCCCAGCAAAAGGCCATGGGCTGCGTAATCATGGGCTCGGAAGCAAAGACATTGACCTGGAAGCCTTCTTTAATGGTCATTTCTTCCACGGCCTCTTCCGGAGAGAGGAATTTGGCTTTTCTACCTTCTTCCCGGGCGATGCCCCATAGAGCAGTGGTATTATACATGCCGGTATTTCCGGTATACTCCCCCCAGGCTTCGGTTAGGGCCAGGTCTTCAAATTCATCCGTATAAAACAGCAGCCGATGCTTCAGAACCAATTTTTCCCCCGCCGCCAGGTTCCAATCCGCATCCCGGGTGTAGGCCGGTCCCACACCAAATTGATTGTCTACCCGCCATTTTTGAGGATAGCCTTTATTTTCAGGGTGATCAAATAGGGCAATGTTGGCCCGGTTTTCCCTACCTACCACCTGCATGCCAATATTCAACCACATGGAAGGCTGACCTTCAGCCATTTCGTTTTGCTGTCTGGCGGTGTTGACAACACCGGCATCCATTCCTTCTGACCAGGGCATCCTTAGAAACAGACCTCCGTAATCGTATTTACCAATGGTAAGTGCCTCTTCCGCCTGCCCCACCCATTCCAGGTCCAGCAAATATTTTTGATCTTCCATTCGAAGCGACCAGTTTTGGGTTTCGGTAAGGAGGGGATTACCCAAGCTGTCCAGCATTTCGTACACCGTCTGCCATTCCACCTGTTCTCCTTCTTCCTGAAGTACATTGGCTGCTACCTTTCGCCAATGGCTTTGGTCCGGATTGTGAAAATAATCTCGGCCGTTTACCCGGGTAAAACCCCAATAAAGCCCGGTTTGGTGCTGGTGGTGGTCCGGGCTGTATTCCGTTAACTGACCTTGTCCATCGGGGGAGCGTATGGGATGAATGTAGGGCCGGAACCCTTTTTTCGTTTCCTGGACGAGGAGGGGCTCGTCCGGCGTGTCCTTTCTGAAAACCTGAAGCTGCCCGGTGGATTCATTCCGGGTAATTTTCAAATCAACGGGTCCTTTTGCGGTACCTGCGCCTTCTTCCTCTCTACTTCCTCCACATCCGAAGGCCAGCAGCAGGAGAAAAAGGACAAGGTTATTTCGCATGGGTTTTGTTTGGTTAATAATCACTTTTAGGATGGATGACTCCATATTGCCTTTTTATTCGCTTAAAGCGGTCCGTCAGATGATTTTGTATGGAATCGTACTCGGGATGGTTGTAAATATTGTTCATCTCCATGGGATCATCCTGCAGATCGTACATCTCCCATTCGTCCAGTTCGTAAAAATGCATGAGTTTGTACCGTTCTCCGGTAATGCCTTCGTGTTTATTCACGCTATGCACAGCAGGGAATTCATAATAATGATAATATAGATAATCCCTCCAGTTTTCTGGCGTATTGCCGGTCATTAAAGGAAGCAAACTCCTGCCCTGCATCCGGTCAGGAGCTTCAATGTCAGCGACATCCAAAAAGGTCTGTGCAAAATCCAGGTTGGAAACCAGGTCTTCGTTGACCGTTCCTGCTGGAATTTTGCCCTGCCATTGCATCAGTAGTGGTGTACGAAAGGATTCTTCGTACATAAAGCGCTTGTCAAACCATCCATGCTCTCCCAGGTAAAAACCCTGGTCTGAGGTATAAACAATCAGGGTGTTTTCATCCAGCCCGTTTTCCTCCAAATAATCCAATACCCTGCCCACGTTGTCGTCGACGGAACGAATGGTGGCCAGGTAATCACGCATGTATCGCTGGTATTTCCAGCGGACCAGTGCTTCTCCCTCAAGATCCTTCTCCTGAAATTCCTGAATGATGGGATCGTAAACCGCATCCCAGGCAGCTCGCTGCTCCTCATTCATGCGACCGTAAGTACGGTTGAAACTGCCTTTATTCTTGTTTTCTTCCGTCCATAGCTTCAAGTCGGAATCTAACTGCATGGTTTCCCGAATGGTCATATCCTGCTCTTTTGCGGCGGTTCCCCGGGTCTCATAATCATCAAAAAGGTTGGATGGCTCTGGAAATGCTACCTCTTCGTACAGTTCCAGATGATCCGGTCCTTTTTCCCACTCCCGGTGGGGTGCCTTGTGCTGCAGCATCAGCATAAAAGGTTTGCCATTGTCTTTATTGGCCTCCAGCCATGCCAGGGATTTGTCGGTGATCAGGTCGGTGACATAGCCTTCTACCGCTCCCGTGTCGGAGTCAGAAATAAAATCGGGATTGTAATAATGGCCCTGCCCCGGAAGGATTTCCCAATGGTCAAATCCCGTAGGTTTGGAGCGCAAATGCCATTTTCCAATCAGTGCGGTGGTATACCCATTTTCCCGCAGCACCTTGGGGAAGGTGATTTGCTCCCCGTCAAAGATATCACCATTGGTCCGGTGCCCGTTTACATGACTATGTGCCCCGGATAAAATCGTAGCCCTGGAAGGCGCACAGATGGAGTTCGTGACATAGGCCCTGTCAAAGCGCATCCCCCTGTCGGCAATTCGATCAATATTGGGAGTGGGAGCAAGTTGGGAAAAGCGATCCTCATAGGCACTAATGGCCTGAAAGGCATGGTCATCGGAAAAA
>JAWLFL010000235.1:0-6021 GCA_041685605.1 Cyclobacterium sp.
TTCGTTCCATTCATCCGAACCAAACAAAGGACCTGCCGGGATATCATGATTTCCCCTTTGATTGTGCCCTCCGGCATCAAAAACCATTGCTCCCTGGAAATTACGGGATTTCATGGCTTCCAAATCTTTTGTGATAGCAGCCTTATTTACATTGCCGTTTAGCCACCACCACCAGCAATTTACACCGGTTTCCTGTTCAGGATTTTGAAAGCTTGTTTTTATTGTTGAAATACTCGCTTTGTCATTCGTTATTTTTTCACTATTGCTAATACAACTAATTATTAAAATGCTTAGTGCAATAAAGAATAGGTGTTTTGTAATTCTCTTTTTCATTGGTATAAATATTTTAATTTTTATTGGGACGTTGAACTTTCTGATTATGCATTTTATAGGGGATGTGACCATTCTCCACCACTTCAAAACCCCATTCTTCGATGTATGATTTACCTGGCCTGAAGTCATCATTAATGTGATCAAGCTCCGACATCAATTGTTCATCCAATTGCTTTTGTAATTCCGCAAACTCCGGCTTCCCAGCCAGATTATTCATTTGATACGGATCCTGTTCATCATCAAATAATAGCCAGGCTCCTGAAATCCCTTTTACGTAGGTATATTTTTGTGTTTTAATTGCCCTGTATTCTTTTTTAAATTGTTCCTGAACTCTTGCAAACGATGATACACTCATGTACAAAGCAACCTGATCTTTGCTTTTCTTTTTCCCTGCTGCAATTTCAGAAAAATCCCTGCCTTCGAATGATTCAGGAATATCTATCCCCGACAAGGACAATAATGTTGCAGAGATATCAGGCGTAGTTACGGGCATTTCTATTTTCTTTCCTTTCAAAGAATTTTCGGGCATCGAAATCAAAAAGGGAACGTTAACAGATTCAACAAAAGGAACCTGTTTTTGTGTGACATTCATTCCATGAGCTCCCATTATTTCACCATGGTCAGATGTAAAAACGACAATGGTATTATCCATCAAATCTAACTCACCCAACTTGCTTAACAAAGCGCCAATGGCTTTATCGGTAGCCGTACAGTGTGCATAATAACCCAAAAGTTCTTTCCTAACCTTTTCCTGAATTTCCTCAGGCACATTGGGATTCAATTTAAATTCATCACTTTTATAAAGGGCTTTGTATTCCTCAAGCGCCGTGTGATGCGGAAAATGAGGGGTTGCAAACGAGACAAACATAAAGAAAGGTTGGTCGTTTTCATTATTACGGGTTACGTATTCCTGCGAAGCTTTTGACAAGGCAAAAGGAGAATACCCTTCCCATGTTTTCATTTCGGGAGAATCATTGTCGTAATAAGGCATGTTATTGTAATCATGCGAACATTCAAGAGCCATCCAGTAATCAAAGCCTTGTCTTCGTTCGGGAGGAGTAAAATCAAGACGTCCGTGCCCATCGAGATGCCATTTGCCAAAATAAGCCGTACTGTAACCTTCATTTTTATAAATCTCAGCTAAACATAATTCTTCATCTGGTAAATAGGCATCGTTTAAAAACATACCGGTTGATGTTGGATAGCGACCTGTTAAAAGAGAAGCCCTGTAAGGGGTGCAAACCGGGCAAACTGACACTGTATTTGAAAAGTTGACCGCCTTTCCGGCAAAAGCATCCAGACTCGGGGTTATTACATTTGGATCACCTGAATATCCCAACGCATTTGCACTCCATTGATCCACAAGAATAAAAACAACATTTGGTTGCTTTTTTTCGGACGAAAGAGCGCATCCGGATATCAAAATTAAAAGGTTAATAAAAAGAAAGTTAATTCTGCTTTTCATATTATTTTCGTTTAACAATTTTCCTCATTAAGTTTTAGTTGATTTCAAACACCGGGGACAATTGCCCCGTTACCAACCAGCATTTCCTTTATTTCATTAAATGGCACCTTTAGCGGTGTGGTTTTCAAGCGAGCTGCCAATGCAGCAGCAACACCTGCAGCCTGCCCCATTGCCATGCACGGAGCCTGCACACGCAGACCTGAGTTCGCCAATCGGTCGCTGGAAACACACCTGCCTGCAACTGTAATATTTTCACTTCCTTTTGGAATTAAGGCTGAAAGCGGAATAGTAGGTACAGTACCTTTTTTCAATGGGTCAGGTTTAACACCATCTTTTGTATGCAAATCAACCGGATAGAAAGCATAACAAATAGCATCATCAAACACGCGCCCCGATGTATAGTCATCTGCAGTAATTATTGTTTCACCTTCAATACGATAACTTTCGCGGAAACCAGTCTCAGGCTGTAAATGCATCAGTCGCTTTTTCTCTTTGCGCACTTTTTCAAGTATGGCTTTTCGTCCGGTTAGATTGGCCGCAGTAACTGTCCGTGAATTTGAAGAATCTGCTCCATGAACATACAATGCATTCAGGGTTCCTGTTCCGGGTCCGTTTGGTCGTCCAGGACTATTTGGTTTATCCAGCATAAATAACATGGAGCCTGGTTGTGTCTCCTCTCCTCTTAGTCTGGGAAGATTTAGCATTCCCGCAACTTCGCCACCTCCTGTGCAGTCGATTATCTGTTTGCATAAAACACGTCTTTTTGTACCAAAACCAATACAATCGACCTGCCAGCCATTTTTATCTTTTTTAATCGATTGCGGAGATTCATAATACGCAATTCCAACGCCTGCTTCCCGGCATTTTTCTTCTGCAAGCAAGGCATATAAAAACTGGTTAACATGCACCTGATGTCGCCAGTGACGAATTGTGGTGTTATTGATTTCAAGGGAAAAATCGGGAAGTGTGCCCCCATCCAGAAAGACAGTATCTGTTACCAATTCCCAGCCAATACCTGATATGATTTGCTTCCCCCATGCATAAAAAAGTCCGGGGAAAGAAACACCGCTGGTTGTGGTGGTGCCACCAAGCTGACTTCCACGTTCAACGAGAAGCGTTTTAGCTCCTGCTCTTCCAGCCTGAATGGCAGCAGTAGTTCCGGCAGTTCCACCTCCAACAACCAAAACATCGGTTTCCGATACAATTTTTACTTCTTTATTGCCGGAAGTCTGATTCATTGAAATATGATCGGAACCATGCACCACACCAGCAGATCCGGCAATTACAACACCTGCTGCTGAATAGTGTAAAAATTTTCTCCGATTTATTTGATTTTTATTCATCGCAATAATTTTACAATTTTAATTAATTGAATAAAAACTTCCTTAACATTTTAGATATCTTTCCAATAAAGCTTCCCTTCCTTACTTCAGGTTTGAAAACCATTCCTCGTCAAATGCTTTTTGCAAGTCGGATAATACCTGTTTATGATCCTGATCGTCTGTAAACATTAAAAATACCATTTACCAAAGTTTCATTCAGGTTGGATTAAATATCAACCACCTGAATACTAACGGGCCCAATCAGACCAGAAGATATCAATTCTTCTTCCGGGGTAATATTATCTACCAACACAGAAGTTGTTCGTTCTTCTTCAGGTAGAAGTTTATCTCCTGTTAACCTGTTTCGCCATACATTTACCACTTTTATTTCGAGTACATTCTCACCTTCTTTCAAAGCATCGGTAATCGTTAAACGGTAAGGCGCCATCCAGGTTGTTCCTATTTCTTTTCCATTCAATTTCACTGTTGCCATCACTCCTACTTTTCCCAAATCAATAAAAACATTTTTAGTGTCGGTATTCCGGAAAGAAAATGTTGTTTTATAATCGGCTGTTCCTGAATAATATTTAAGCAATTCATTATCACTTTTTGTCCAATCAGTCAATTCTATAGTACTCATTCCTCTGGGAGCAATATTTCCATTTTCAAATTCAATGTTCCAGGGCTTTTCAATGGTTTGTATGGTTTTGTATTCCGGAGTATTTTTTTCGTAGCCTTCATCAATCAGGTCATTCGTTTGGTTGGTAAAAACAACAAACCAGCTTCTGTCGGTTTCCATGTCCATAGGAATGGTAGTTCTACCATTCGCTGTTTTGTATTCGTTAATGGTCCGAATTTCTCCTGTAACAGCATCCCAAAGTTGCGGTTTTAGTCCATCAACCCTGAATGAGGGATTAACAGATATAGCTTTTCCACTTTGGTTGGTCAGGAAATAAATATCCATTCCTTCCATTGAACGGTGGGTCCATAATACGTCTTCACCTACCTCAACATCTCTTTCAATATTGAAATGACTCAGAGCTTCCTGTAAGGACAATCCATCCACAACTGCACCTTTGCCATGCAATTTTACCTCATCCTCTCCGCTCCATAATTTCGATGCCAGCATTTTCACCTGCTCATCGCATTGCGGATAATTTTGCAGACTCGGCGATTTTTTCGGGGCCTGACCATAAACAATTCCACCCTGAGAAACCAGCTCTTCAAGTTTAGCCAATAATTCAGGACGCATGGTTTCAAGAGGTGGCAATACCATCATTCGGTAACTCATTCCATCGGGTAATACAAATTTGCCGTCAGTAACTGTCAACCTGTCCAAAATTACTTCGGCATTGATGTAATCAAAAGAATAACCTTTGGGTAAATCCGGGATGGTAGTTCCTGTCATGACAGGAGCATTTTCACCAATAAAGTAGCACACATCAGCCACATAATTACCTTGTTGCAATAAATGTTGTGCTCTTCTTAAATAATCAAAAAATGCTTTCCCTTGCCTGAACCAGGTATTATGCCGGTTAAACTCTGTGCTGAACCAGGCATTAACTCCGGGAACCCGGTCGTCATCGGGTTGATGAATATTAACGTGCAACACATGATGATTTATACCTTCGGTAAGTGCCCAGTCACCTCGTTTTTTCAGCATAGCCGGATGTCTTACATACGTTCGTTGAGATGCAGTAAAACATTCAGCAGAAACTGTTTTTTTGCCATAAGAATGAGCTGTGGAAGAAGCTGCTTTACATTCTATGTTCCCAAGCGTTCCTTCGTTCCAGTATTCGCCACCTATTAAATCAGATTGTCCACCGTACATCATAAATTCCGAAGGAAAACCCCAGTGTCCATAATTTTCAAGCCACAGCTTTAGCCCGTTTTCATTGGCAATTTCACGAAGTCCTCCGGTGTATTTGTAGGCCACATCATCGGCAATTGCTCGTCTCAAATCCCACAAAAAGCGATCGGACTCTGCTACACTGCCTACAATTCTGCCGGAAAAAACAGGCAGGTATTTTTTGGGATTGTACCCATAACGCTCTTCAAAACTTTGCTCAAATCCATCCGTCCAATTTTGTGATCCCATTTCATAGCTGTCGGCAATTACATATTTAAACGCGCTTTTGCTTTCGTCCGGAATACGTTGTAAAAACTCGCCAATAAATTGTTTAAAATGATAGCGAATCAATTCCCGGTTTGCTTTATCCACTTCATAACCTTTTCCCTGAGGTGCAGAAGGTGAGTTTTTTGTACCGGTTGGTGTCATCCCAAATCGCATTACAATCCATTCTCCTTCCGGTGCTTCCCAGCTAAGCTTACCCGATTCATCCATTTTGCTGGAAATATCAATCACAGATTCTTCAGATACAGCCAGTTGTTTGTCAGCCAATTCCTGCTCTGCCTCCCATGTGTAGGTATCCCAATTGGGTTGTGGCGTCGGGTGCATCCTGCCAAGTGTTTTGCTTAGATATTTCTCGATAACAGGCATTTCAGATATCCTAACCTCTGCAAAACCACTTGATCCGCCAGCCTGAATATTCGTGCAAATCAATTTAAATCTGTCAGATTGTACTTCAGGAAATGAGATTGCCAGCGGTCCGTAAGGAATTGGTCCTGTCTGGCTATTATGATCACGCCTGTCGATATCAAATTGTTTAATGGTTACATATTTCTCATTTACAAAGGCTTGTAGTTCACACCTGCCAATAAAATTACTCTCCTTGGGTAACAGTGTGATACTTCTCGCTGAAATCGGTTGTTTTGACTGAATTTGAATGGTATACTCAGGTCTGATGAAATCAACACCTGATTTGGGATTTCCATCCAACAAAGCCTTTGGATTAATTACAGAAGGGGATACCGTAATTTCTGAATTGGAATTATTCAAAT
>JAWLFL010000042.1:0-24356 GCA_041685605.1 Cyclobacterium sp.
ACCCGGTGAGGTGCATGCCATCATGGGTCCCAATGGTTCCGGAAAATCAACATTGGCTTCGGTGCTGGCGGGAAGAGAAGAATACGAAGTTTCCGAAGGTGAAGTTCATTTTAAAGGAAAAAACCTGCTGGACCTTAGTCCTGAAGACCGGGCGCGGGAGGGCGTTTTTCTGGCTTTCCAGTATCCGGTAGAGATTCCGGGGGTGAGTTCGACCAATTTCCTTAGAACTGCCGTCAATCAGGTTCGTGAATACCGGGGACAAGAGCCCTTGGATGCCGTTAAGTTTCTTTCCTTGATGAAAGAAAAAATGAAGTTGGTGGAAATTGACCAAAAGTTGCTGAGCAGAGCACTAAATGAAGGATTTTCAGGGGGTGAAAAAAAGAAAAATGAAATTTTTCAGATGGCGGTACTTGAACCTACTCTTTCCATTCTGGATGAAACGGACTCCGGACTTGATATCGATGCGCTAAAAGTAGTGGCAAATGGGGTCAATCAGCTCAAGACCAAGGAAAATGCCACCATTGTAGTCACACACTATCAGCGCTTACTCGATTACATCGTTCCGGATTATGTGCACGTCCTTTTTGACGGGAGAATCGTAAAATCCGGATCAAAAGACCTCGCCCTGGAACTTGAGGATAAGGGGTATGACTGGATCAAAGAAGAGATCTCAGGAACAACAGTTTAAAAAATTTGCACAGTTTCATTTACAAATGACGGTATCAACTAAGAAAGATCATAAGTTAGCAGAAATTTTCCTCTCAGGCACAGCGGCCATGCAGGACTTGCCCCTGTACTCCAACCTTAAAAAATCAGCAAAAGAGGCCTTGGAGGTCTCGGGCATGCCGACGCTTAAAAATGAGGAATACAAATACACTGCCATCAGCAAACGGATTTCGGATCAGCTAACGCATTTCGGAACGCCTTCCTCCATTGATAACCTCCAAAAAGAGATACAGGCGCAGCAAGAGCTGTTCCGCTTGGAGGATGGATATACGCTGGTCTGCAACAACGGGATATTTGATGCGCATCTTTCGAAAATAGATCCACAGCTTTTTCAGCTTCAAACGCTTAATGAACTTAATAAAGAAAAAGCAGCTCAACTTGGGTCCATTGAAGAGAACGAATTCGATCCGTTCACTGCTTTAAATTCGCTGTGTTTTCGTGATGGAATTCGAATCGATATTCCGGATGGGAAGATTATTGAAAAGCCCCTATTGTTGGTCAATTTCGTAAGACCAGATGAAGAGGGTGCTTGTATCCATCCCAGGGTTTTTATACAAGTAGGTAAAAATGCCCAGGTTACCCTGATCGAACAAACCATCTATCTTGGAGACGATCCGGTTTTTGTCAACTCCGTTTCGGAATGGAAGGTGGGACAAAATGCTCACGTACGGAGCTACAAGCTGCAAGATGGCCACAAAAAAAACCTGGAAGTCAGCAACACCCGTTCGGAAGTCCAGCAAGATGCCAGCTTTACCTCCATCGTATTGAGTTTGGAAGGTGGAATGATCCGGAACAATTTGAGTTTGGATCTAAACGCCAGTAATTGTGAAGGAAATATGTATGGATTGTACCTGTTGAATGGTAAAACGCATGTGGACAATCATACCAACGTGGACCATACAAAACCGCATTCAGAATCGAATGAATTGTATAAAGGCATTTTAGCTGACCAATCCAGAGGCGTCTTTAACGGCAAAATTTTCGTGCGGCAGGATGCTCAAAAAACCAATGCCTTCCAGCAAAACAATAATATCCTGTTGTCGGAGGATGCAACGGTGAATACCAAGCCCCAGCTTGAAATTTGGGCAGACGATGTAAAATGCTCGCACGGGTGCACCACTGGACAACTGGATGAAGAGGCCTTGTTTTATTTACGGGCCAGAGGAATAGGTAAAGATGCGGCCAAAGCACTGCTTTTGCATGCATTTGCCGGAGAAGTGCTGGATCAGCTAAAAGATGAAGGATTTAAAGAATATTGTGAAAAAGTAGTACATGCAAGACTTGGTGGACATTACTGATCATACGCGAAAAGAATTGGATCTGGCACAGATTCGCAGGAAGTTTCCGGTACTTGACCAGAAGGTCAATGGGAAGCCCCTTGCCTATTTTGACAATGCCGCGACTACCCAAAAGCCTGATCAGGTAATTGATGCCCTGAAGCATTATTACGAAAATGATAATTCGAATATCCACAGAGGAGCTCACACGCTAGCCTCCCGGGCGACAGAGCTTTTTGAAAAGACAAGAAATTCCTTAAAATCCTTCATCAATGCCCCTTCAGCAGAAGAGGTGATTTTCACGAAAGGCACCACGGACAGCATCAATTTAGTGGCCAGTACCTTTGGGAAAAAGTTTATTAAGGCGGGCGATGAGGTGATCATTTCCACAATGGAACACCATTCCAACATTGTTCCCTGGCAGATGCTTTGTGAAGAGAACGATGCCCAACTGAAGGTAATACCTGTTTCCGATAGCGGTGAGCTCGATCTTCGGGCCTACAAGCAACTGCTTTCAGCGAAAACAAAACTGGTAGCCGTGGTCCATGCATCGAATGCCTTAGGCACGATCAACCCGGTAAAAACAATGATTGATCTGGCCCACGAGCAGGGAGCAAGGTTTCTGTTGGACGGTGCCCAAAGCGCAGCCCACCTGAATGTGGACGTTCAGGAACTAGATTGCGATTTTTTTGCGTTCTCCGCACATAAAATGTACGGGCCTACCGGCGTAGGCGTGTTGTACGGGAAGCGTGCGCTTTTGGAATCCATGCCTCCCTATCAGGGTGGAGGAGAAATGATCCATGAAGTTACCTTTGCCAAGACTACCTATAATGAAATCCCCTATAAGTTTGAGGCCGGTACTCCCAATATAGCGGATGTGATCGCTTTTGATGCCGCCCTGGCCTTTATCAATGCTCTTGGGAAAGATGCCATCCGAGATCATGAAACCAAATTATTAAATCATGCCTTCGATAGATGTGCATCGATTAAGGGCTTTGTGCCCGTAGGTACTGCCCGGGACAAAGTAAGTGTATTGAGCTTCACCATTACCAACATGCATGCGTTTGATGTAGGCATGATGCTCGATGCTTCGGGGATTGCTGTGAGGACGGGACATCATTGTACCCAACCACTTATGAATCGGTTTGGAATAGAAGGAACTGTTAGGGCTTCTTTTGCTGTTTACAATACTATTGAAGAAATCGACAGGCTTTATGAAAGTCTGGCACGAATAGCGAAAAGAAAAAATTAAATGCCATCGATAGACGCTGTACAAAAAGAAATCATTGAAGAGTTCGAAATCCTTGGTGATGACAAGGAATCCACCATCTTTTACATCATGGAGCTGGGGGATAAGTTACCTTCATTTCCAGATAAAGAAAAGACCGAAGAAAACATCATCAAAGGCTGCCAGTCGAAAGTATGGCTGACGACCGACCTTCAGGATGGAGAAGTTTATTTTCTGGCGGATTCCAACACCGATATTACAAAGGGTCTAATAAGCCTGTTGATTCGCGTGCTATCGGGGAGAAAAGCCAGGGAAATTATGGACGCAGATTTATACTTTATTGAAAAAATAGGCATGGGCAATATAATCGGCTCCCAGAGATCCAACGGCCTGGCAGCGATGATCAAGCAGATGAAATTATTCGCTCTTGCCTACCAATCTAAAATTGACGCCTAGAAAGTATGGAAAAGTCAGAGCAAATTACCGATGAACAGGAAGAAAGCAAGCGAAAGGTGGTCAATGCCATCAAAGAGGTGTATGACCCGGAAATTCCGGTAGACGTGTATGAGCTTGGATTGATCTATGAAATAACGGTCTATCCGGTCAACAATGTATACATTCTGATGACGCTTACTTCACCCAACTGCCCGGCAGCAGAATCCATTCCCTCAGAAGTAAAAGAGAGGGTTTCAGAAATTGAGGGAGTAAACAATGTGGAAGTGGAATTAACCTTTGACCCTCCTTATTCGCAGGACATGATGTCAGAAGTAGCCAAACTAGAGCTTGGGTTTTTATAAAATTTTAAATCAACAAACAAAAAAAATATGTATCCAGAGGAATTGATAGCTCCCATGAGAGCAGAATTAACCGACGTAGGATTTCAAGAATTCAGGTCTTCAGAGGATGTGGAAAACCATTTGAAGGATCATAAAGGGACGACTTTTGTAGTTGTTAATTCCGTTTGTGGATGTGCAGCGGGAGCTGCCAGGCCCGGTGTCCGGTATGCCCTGGACAAATCGGGCAAAAAGCCAACGGTGCTAGCGACGGTTTTTGCAGGTAATGATTCGGATGCAGTCGCCAAATTCAGGGAAAAAGTGCTGCCCTATCCTCCGTCCTCACCGGCGATGGCTTTATTTAAGGATGGCGAACTCGTTCATTTCGTAGAGCGGCACCATATTGAGGGAAGGACAGCCCAGATGATTGGTGACCATTTAATCGAAGTATTTGAGCACTTTTGTTAATGCAAAAGCCCTTCCGGGGCTTTTTTTGATCTGCTGTTTCTACTAATTGCACGATTTTAATTAAATTTGGAATTTGAAGGCTATATTCGTATTTAATAATGACTAGTAACCTGTTTTTTTAATAAGAACAGGTTGCTTCTTCTTTTTATAGAATAAAAAAACATCTGACTTGTTAGTTAGTAGTCGTTTTCAAGTACGTATGTAAGGGAAATTTGATCAAATTTTACTACATTAGTGCCAAATTTTATTTTGAATTGACCCCATTTGTAGTTTTATAATATATTTAATTAAAATAATATGTCCGAAATTGCTAAACTATCCTTTAAAGGAAAAGAATATGATCTACCAGTCATCGAAGGTACCGAAAACGAACAGGCCATTGATATTGCCAAACTCCGTGGGCAGTCTGGACTGATCACGATAGACCCCGGATATAAGAATACAGGGTCGACAAAAAGTGCCATCACCTTTTTGGATGGGGAAGAAGGGATTCTCAGATACAGGGGATATAACATTGAAGATTTGGCTGAAAACTCTAATTTTTTGGAGGTTTCCTACCTGCTGATCAATGGCGACCTGCCCACTGCTTCTCAGTACGGAAAATTTTCTAATAGAATTACCAAGCATACGCTTGTGCATGAGGATATAAAGAAAATACTGGACGGATTTCCATCGGTTGCACATCCCATGGGCGTTCTGTCCTCTCTTATTTGTTCCCTCACCGCTTTCTATCCCAATTCTCTGGACCCCAACAATACCGATGAAGAGATTCAACTCAGCATCGTTAGACTGATGGCTAAAATGCCTACTTTCGCAGCATGGGCCTACAAAAATAAAATGGGGCATCCGGTGAATTATCCGGCCAACAACCTGGATTTTTGTGGCAATTTCATGAAGATGATGTTTGCCTTACCTTCGGAAAAATACGAGGTAGATCCGGTTATTTCGAATGCACTGGATAAATTACTCATCCTTCATGCCGATCATGAGCAGAACTGTTCGACTTCTACCGTTCGAATAGTAGGTTCCTCTCAAGCCAGTATTTATGCTTCTATTTCTGCCGGGATTAACGCACTTTGGGGTCCGCTACATGGCGGAGCCAATCAATCCGTGATAGAAATGCTGGAGGCAATTAAAAACGATGGTGGGGATTCTAAAAAATACCTGGAGAAGGCAAAAGACAAAAATGATCCCTTCCGTCTGATGGGTTTTGGTCACCGGGTATATAAAAACTTTGACCCTCGTGCCAAAATCATCAAAAAGGCTGCCGACGATGTCCTGGACAAACTTGGAATCGATGATGCGGTGCTGGATATCGCCAAGGAGTTGGAAAATGCAGCTTTAAATGATCCCTATTTTGTAGAACGTAAATTGTATCCCAATGTGGATTTCTACTCCGGTATTATCTACCGGGCCCTGGGAATTCCTACCGATATGTTTACCGTCATGTTTGCCCTGGGTCGGCTTCCGGGCTGGATTGCACAGTGGAAAGAAATGCGGGAAAACAACGAACCTATCGGGAGACCACGGCAGGTATATGTGGGCTCAACACAGCGAGCGTACGTTCCCATGGAAAAAAGATAACTCAACAGGAGTTGTACAAAATAAAAAAGGGCTTTTCGGCCCTTTTTTAGGTTATATTCGAAATAAAATTTAGCATTGAAACCGCTTAGTAAGTAATTATTTTTTGTTCCTTATCAATTTCATTGCTTTGAAAATAATTTTTTCTTACCTTTGCAACTTATTATAATTTAATATTTTTCTCCTACGCCGTGGGGTTCCTTATTGTTGATCGACACTGGGATATTTAGGAATACCGTGGCTTTGAGAAGTAAGGAACATTTCATGGAAAACGAAGTAACATTCTCAGACCTTGGGGTTTCGGAAGAAATCCTGAGGGCAGTGGAAGATATGGGCTATACCCAACCTTCCCCTATTCAAACACAAACCATTCCCCTATTATTACAAGGTGCCGATGTGATCGGTCAAGCTCAAACGGGAACCGGTAAAACCGCTGCGTTTGGCATTCCGATCATCGACCGGATCGATACCAGCAAAAGCAAGCCACAAGCATTGATTCTCTGCCCTACCCGGGAACTGGCCGTGCAGGTAGAGGGAGAGATCGTCAAACTCACCAAGTACAAAAAGCAAATTTCTTCTACCTGTATTTACGGTGGAGAGGCCATTGACAGGCAAATAAGGAGTCTGAAAAGAGGCGTTCAGATTGTAGTAGGCACCCCTGGCAGAATCATGGATCATATGAACAGGCGAACACTAGACCTTAGTCAGGTGGAAGTGATTGTTCTGGATGAAGCCGATGAAATGCTGGACATGGGATTTCGCGAAGACATCGAAACCATATTGAGTTCCATGCCGAATGAAAGGCAAACGGTGTTTTTCTCCGCTACCATGCCGAAACCTATTTTGGAACTTACCAGAAAGTACCAGACGGATCCGGAGATCATCAAAGTGCTCCGAAAAGAACTAACCGTAGAAAACATATCGCAAGTATATTATGAAGTAAGGTCTGGTTTAAAAACGGATCTAATTAGCAGACTGATAAACCTTCATCAATACAAACTCAGTGTTATTTTTTGCAATACCAAAAGGGTTACGGACGAGGTTACGGAAGAACTAAATGCCAAAGGAGTTCCTGCTGAGGCCTTACACGGTGACCTGTCCCAGGCACAGCGTACCAAGGTGATGAATAAGTTTAGAAAAGGCCATTGCGCCGTGTTGGTTGCGACAGATGTCGCTGCCAGGGGCATTGATGTAGAAAATGTGGAAGCGGTATTTAATTTCGACTTACCGTTGGACGAAGAAAATTACGTTCACCGGATAGGCCGTACTGGTAGGGCTGGAAAATCAGGAACGGCCATTAGCTTTGTTTCCGGACGAAGGGATGCAGGAAAAATAAATGATCTGGAAAGGTTTATCAAAACCTCAATCGATAAAGCAGCCCCCCCTTCAGTGGACCAATTGATCCAAATGAAGAAAGAGCAGCTTATCAAAGATATCCACCGACAGCTTGCCAAAACCGGAGACGATCAGGTTTTTGAAGAAGTGATAGGCAATTTATTGGCGGAAGGGATATCCCTGGAGCAGGTAGCCATGGGACTGGTGAAGTTGCATTTGGGAGAAGCGGTAGAAAAGTTCAAAGAAATGAATTTCACTCCGGATAAAGACCGGGCTTTCGGAAGGGATGACAAACGCCCCAGAAGGGATCGTTCGGATCGTGACCGGGGAGGCAAAAGTCACCGTGGAAGCGAACGAGGCGGCAGAAAGGGAAAAAGAGAGCGAGAGCCAAATATGGCCCGGCTATTTTTGAATCTGGGTAAAAAGGACCGGATTCGTCCCAATGACATTGTAGGTGCCATTGCCGGAGAAACCGGAGTATCCGGAGGCAGCATAGGCGAAATAGATATCTACGATAGCTTTTCGTTTGTGGACATTCCCAAAAAAGACGTTACCCATGTAATCAAAGTAATGAATACCAACACCATTAAAGGAAAACAGGTAAATTTTGAAATTTCAAAGCCCTGATTCACCTGGCATTATTCGATTTTAAAACAGAAAGTCACCTTTAACCGGGTGACTTTCTGCATTTCATACGCTTCGGTATCTGTCAGGGATGACGTAATTTTACCACCCCTGTCTCCCCCGCCTGAAAACAGGAGGGGACTTTTAAGTATTGCGTTACTCAATAAGTGTAGATTCTCAAATAAAAGCGTGCAGTGAATACCAGAAGAGCCAGCGAGGTCTCTTCTGTCGTTCTGGGATCGATCCTATGACCCAGTCTCCAGAAGTGGGTTGAACATTTTTTTCCATAAAAGCCCGGAATCAGGTACAAAACCGTTCAAACGAACTAAATTGTCCTATATTAAAATCGAATTCAGGTTATTTCCCAAAGCAGCTGTTTATTCCCGAACAGAAAGGCCGATTATTTACCGAATGCCTTTATTTTTGTATCTATTAGTTCTCCCATTTTTTGGTAGTTTAATGCCTCTATTCCAGCTTGCCGGGATTTTTCGATGACATCGTCTAAGAGAGTCGCTTTTTCACCGGTTTTACCCCGCTCCACATCGAGTTGAAAAGATGATTTTGACTCGTAAGGGAAATTTGAAAGCAGGGAGCGGGTAACTTCCAGGTCTTCATCGCTTAGTGCTATTCCCTTTACACGGGCGAGTGCTGCCAATTCCTGCATTAATCCCCGCCAGGCTGCCATCCGTTCCGGAGAGGCCTTCACCTGGCCAAAACTCACCCCATACGCAGCACTGAGGCAACCCAAGCTCGAAATAAACAAAAACTTTCTCCAAAGGTGAAGCTGAATGTCTGGGGTCAATTTGACTGGCACCCCGGAATCTTCCAGAAAAGAAAAAAACCACTGGAAATCCTGTTGCGAAGGTACTCCGGCAACCACTTTCCCCGGTCCTCCCAGATGTTTAACCCTTCCGGGGCTAATAACATTGGAAATTAGATAAATACAGGCATCCAACACTTCAGCAGCCCTAGCGTAGGGACGGATCCGGCTGGCAGCATCCACCATATTCTGTAAGGGAATTACCAGTGTCTTATCCGAAAACAAGCCCTGATTTTCCTGTACGGCTGCAACCAATCCCGGTGCTTTCGTAGCCAGAATAACCACATCGCAGGGCCTGGAAGGGCTGCCACTTTTCAGAATGCGATCGGGATGAAGCACTACTTTTTGTTGGTCGAACTCAAATACCAATCCATTCTCCTGCAAAAATGTCAATGTGTTACCCCTGGCGACAAAGATGATTTCAACTCCCACCGGACGATCTGCGAGGAGCAGCTTTGCGCCCAAAAAGCCTCCAACTCCTCCTAATCCCAGTATAGCAACGCGTTTATGTTTCTTTTCAAATACCATGTCTCTGATTAACTTAATTTAATAGGTGTACCCTATTGCTTCGATCCAGACGAAATTAGAACGAAAACAGCATCCAATCCAAATTCAAACCCATAGATTTTTATTTAAATCATACCTTCCGATACCCTTCCGCGTTCTAAAAATCGTACCCGATTCCATGACCCCTATTGCTTAGAATTCTCAACGAAAAGAGATAGTCTATTCCTGCAGGTACTAGCCATCCTTTTTTTGATGACATTTGCTAACCAGTATAAACGGAAATAAAAAATTGGAGATTTTTCTCCAAACGGGAACCTGCATAGCCCTGCTTACGCTCACCTTTCTGGTGGGCCTCCCAACCTGCTCGTGTTATCCCGGACTATCTTAAGCAGCAATCGGGATTTTGACAATCAAGGATGTTTCCTTTTCCAGGGGCCTTATTTGCTAGCTATTGGTTTTCCATTTATTTTAGCTTATACGTATGCAATAAACGGAAATGGACTGGCTTTATAACGAATTCAAACAAACGGGAAAGGATTACGCCTCCCAGGATGAAGTAGAAATCTACGACCCCTCACACGATGACTTCCGGAACATCCGTCAAGAAATTGCTCATGCTGAAAGTTGGATGCTGCCCGATCCCAACGCCTCCATTTTAGATATTGGTTGTGGCACCGGAAGTTTTTCGATACACGTTGCCAAAAGCTGCCAAAAAGTGTATGCCATAGATATTTCTCTTCCCATGCTTTCTTTTGCCCGTGCCAAATCAGTCTCTGAAAATTTGGACAACATTGAATTTATACATGGGGGATACTTACATTATGAATTGCCGGATAATTCAATGCATGGGGTAATCAGCTCTCTTTCCCTGCATCATTTGCCGGATTTCTGGAAGGAAAAGGCACTGGAGCGAATTTTTTCCGTGCTAAAACCAGCTGGAAAATTTTACTTGCACGATGTTGTAATCCCAAACGAGCTTCCGGAAAAAGCCATTCAGGCGTTTATCGATTTACAGGGCGAAAGAGGAGGAGATTTCTTACGCGAAGATACCCTTATCCATTTTAAAGAAGAATTTTCAACCTTTGATTGGATCATGCAAACCATGTTGAAAAATGCTGGCTTTCATATTCGAGAAGTGTCAACCCGGGATCAGGTACTAAAAACCTATCTCTGTGAAAAGCCCGTCACCGGCTAGAAGCTAGGGATACGATAAGGTATAGGAAACCACATCAAACCTTACCTGACCCTCTATGACAGGAGGAATTCCCGATTACTACTCATTACGAGTAGTGTCTACTTCCCTATCACGCTGCCCAGCCTGAACCAAATTCGACCATAGCATGCCGCATGGCAGGTTGATCTAAGAAATCTGGATTTGTTTAGCCATCTGATACTAACTCCTAATTATCCAGCTTACTTGAAACCCTTTTTTCCAAGGGTTAAACTCCGTTCGGTTTGCAAAAAAGCCTAATCAAACAAGCTTTTCTTCGGGTTGTAGGGCTTCTGACCTGCAAAAATCTCAGTTTTTTTGGTATCTTTGCCCATGGTTAGAAAAATTCCAGCGGTAATATTTCTAGTGCCTGGTTTTTTACTGGCTTGTACCAACCTTAAACCTATCCAACAATTATCTTCCGAGGCCAGTCAGGGTCTCCTCCATATGCATGAACTGGAATACAGTTTTACCAGGCACTGCAAGGACGATTGTTATTTTCAGAAAATTCAAACGTATACCATTGACCGGAAGCTCGATTGTTTCTGTACGGATTACGAGGAAGCCGACAGGGTAGTGAAGGATTTATTTCTGGTATTGGAAAATTATTGGAGTGGACTGGGGTTGTTGGGTTCACCCGGACTGGTGAATTATGATCTGTCTGCTCCGATGAAAGGGCTACAAAGCGCAAAATTGATCGACATGAGTGAAGGAGAGGCCTCAGCCTTCCAAAAACTCTCAGAATTGGCAGTAAATGCAAGTACGGGACAGTACCGAAAAAATCGGATCGTTTATCACATGAAAGAGGCCGATCCCCGCCTAAGCCTGATCAGCAAAAAACTAGCTTTCGTTCTGGAAGAAAACCTGCTTGGGCTGCTGGAAATTCAAAAAGAAAGTTGGTATGCTTATTACAAAACACTCACTATCAATGATACCCTTAGCCCATTGGAAAAAGAATGGGCCGTTGAAAAATACTACCGTCTACTGGAGGATTCGGATACCATTCACTTACGCGTACAATCAATGGCGGGTATATTAGACCTGTTGGCCGTAAGCCATCGCGAGCTATCCAGGAAGAATCAAAAAGCATCTCAAGATGGGTTTAAATCCGGTGTGAGGAAATTATCAGAAGAGATGAGAAGTTTACAATATGAATTTGAGAAATTAAACGAATGAAAGAAAGAGTGGATAGCGTTTTTTTGAGCCAGGTGGCAGACGATTTTTTGGAAATAGCCAAAAAATTCAATGATTACCGCTTTGAAAAAATCAGTCAGCAATTAATCAGCCAGACGACTTTCGTCGAGATGGGCATAAAAGCCAACCAACTTATGGAAACGGCTCGGGAAATGAAATTACTATCCACCCTTATTGTGGAACCAGAGGCTGCGGAAGCACTTCAACAGCTTCAAGCCATCAATCAGGAAATAAAGGTTAATATAACTTCCCTAAAAAGCATTCAAGTGGCTTTTAATTTGATCGGCACCCTGGGGGAATTAGCCCAGGCGGTGGTGGAAAAAAAGCCAGCTACCATTGCTGAAAATATACGAACCATTATGAATGTTTTAGCAAAAAAAACCGAGGAATAATGAGGAGTGGAATCGAAGAGAAAAATAGCCGCCCGGACCCAAATACTCCTGTAAGCGAGCCTTCCTCTCCGGTGTGCTATCAAAATGATCCGGAAATTCAGGAGGAATATCAAATACCTAGACCAAAGCCATCCCGATTAGCCAAAAATAAGTAAGGTGAAACAAGGAAAAGAATCCTGATGAAGCAATGGATTCATTTTTATGCTGCTCATTTGTCGGTTCATCTACCAATTAACCCGCACATGGGATAATTAGAATAAAATTTAAGATGTTTCATAAATAGTTTTTATTTTAGACCATCCGTTTAATTAAAAAACAACTAATGAAAAAAGACAATATGCCCAATGAGGCTAATTCCCGACGGAATTTCCTGAAAACAGCTACCACAGCAGCAGCCGGATTCTACGTTGTACCCCGTCATGTTCTGGGAGGACCTGGATTCAAAGCCCCCAGCGACAAGCTTCGGATAGCCGGAATCGGTGCCGGAGGTAAAGGGCAGAGCGATCTTCGCAGTTTTTACGAAAGTGGCAATGCAGACATTGTGGCCTTATGCGATGTGGATCCGGAAAGGGCTTCCAGAAGCATAGAAGCCTATCCTAAGGCAAATTTTTACCATGATTTCAGGGTAATGCTGGAAAAAGAAGGCGACTCCATTGATGCGGTATCTGTTTCGACTCCAGATCATAACCATGCCGTTCAGGCACTTGCCGCAATGAAAATGGGCAAACACGTGTACGTTCAAAAGCCACTTACCCATACGATCCAAGAGGCACGGATGCTGACCGAAGCTGCGGAAGAGTACAAGCTGGTTACTCAAATGGGGAATCAGGGTGCTTCCGGAGATGGTGTCCGGCAAATGAGAGAATGGTATGCCGCAGGATTAATTGGAGAGGCGACGAAGGTACACGTATGGACCAACCGGCCGGTTTGGCCTCAGGGAGTTCCCTGGCCTGGCGAATCCGGCAAAAAAGCCCCCAAGAACTTGGAATGGGATCTATGGCTGGGAACTGCTGAGAAGAAAGGGTACGTCGAAAACCTGCATCCTTTTAACTGGAGAGGATGGTGGGAATTTGGAACAGGAGCCTTGGGTGATATGGCCTGCCACCTCATGGAACCAGCATTCCGAACGCTGGATCTGGGCTACCCCACGGAAGCAGAATGTAGCGTAGGATCGGTATACACCGGCGAATTTACGAGAGGGTATTTCCCTAAGAGTTGCCCTCCTTCTTCTCATATCACCTTGAGGTTTAAAATGCCTTCTGGCAAAGACCTCGAATTCCATTGGATGGATGGAGGTATTCAACCGGGCCGACCGGAGGAACTTGGTGCCAACGAACAATTGGGAGATAATGGAAACGGCGTAATCATTGAAGGTACCCGGGGAAAGATGGTTTGCTCTACTTACGGAATTGACCCAAAACTATTGCCGACCTCTATTAATGAAAGCATAAACGTTGCGCCTACGCTGCCCCGGGTAGAAGGGGGTATTGGAGGCCATTATGCCCAGTGGGTTAATGCTTGCATTGCCGGACATGGCAGTAAGGAATACAGGGAACTAAGTTCTCCCTTTTCCATTGCCGGACCTTTGACAGAATCTGTACTGATGGGTAATCTGGCTATTCGAAGCTACGACTACCGGGAACCACAAGCCGACGGGGATGGATACAACTATCCCGGAAGAGGCATTAAGTTGCTTTGGGATGGAAAAAACATGAAGGTAACCAATTTCGAGCCTGCCAATCAATTTGTCAGCAAGTCTTACCGGGAAGGCTTCGAGCTACCGCAAGTATAAATTCGGATCCTATCTCAACCAATACCAAACCCTGGAGCAAGCCTTCAGGGTTTTTTCATGCCCTTTTCGATATAGCTAGGTAGCTATGGACAAAATCAACGCCATTATTGGTAAGTATATAAATCGAAATCAGTTTATTATGCGTTAACCTGCACTTTTGGGAATGGTAAAATAAAAGGTGGATCCGACCCCCACCTGGGATTCCACTCCTACCCTTCCGCCCCATCTTTCGATGGTTTTTTTTACAGTAGCCAGTCCGATTCCCGTTCCTTCGTATTCCTCTTTACGCTGAACCCTGACAAAAATATCGAATATTCGATCAAAATTTTCAGGGGCGATGCCAATTCCATTGTCCTTTACGGAGATTTTCCAAAATGCTCCTTCCTCTGCTGCTGTCAATCGAATTTCCGGTTTTCTGCTTTCGGAATGGTATTTCAATGCATTGCCCACGAGGTTTTGAAAAACCTGAATCAGCGGAAGGTAATATCCCTGGACCACCGGTAAGGCCGATACCTGAACCGACGCATCCAGGTCCTTAATCCGGTTTCGAAAAACCAACCTAACCTCCTCTACCACCTTGTTAAGATCCACCTTCTCCAGTTTCCCTTCATTTTTCCCTACCCGGCTGAATTCTAAAAGCCCCAGAATGATTTGCCGCATTCGGTCGGAGCCGTCAACAGCATAATAAATGTATTTTCGGGCCCTGTCATCCAGTTTCGGAGCATATCTTTTTTCAAGTAAGGTAAGAAAGCTACTGATCATGCGTAGGGGTTCCTGCAAATCATGAGAAGCGATATAGGCAAACTGTTCCAGTTCCTGGTTGGACCTGCTTAACTCCTTTGCACGGTTTTCCAATTTATGATTCAGCAGCTCAAGATCCTTCGTTTTATCCGATACTGACCGTTTAAGTTTGATGGGTTCTGCCGTTTTCTGGTAAACAAACCCTGCCAAAAGCCCCGAAAAAATCAGTCCGAAAATAAAAAAAAGACCCGCCTCTTGCAGATGTCTCGGTTTATTCAGGCTGACGTACAAATTCCAATCTCCTTCCTCAATATAGGTTTTTTGGTATAGACCATCCGTCGGGATTTCGTTACCGGAAAAAGGAAAATACGATTCAGACCCGTCATCATTCACCTTAGCCAGTTGAATACTGTATACCTCCCTGGAACTATCCTGAACCAGTTGCAAATTTTCAATCCAGCTTTCCAATTTGATTACCACCGCTGAGAAACCCCAAAATTTACCGTTCTTATAAACCGGTAGTCTTCCAACCAACCCCATACCTCCCTGTTTCAGCACAAAAGGTCCTTCAAAAAACAAGCTGTTTCTGGCTTTCGCTTTTTCGGCCGCCCTTCGATGATGCACGTCGTCCATCAGGTTTAACCCAATAGCGGCCTCGTTACCTGCCAACGGATAGGTTTTTACAATTATTCCCCCCTCTACCAACTGCAACGCATCTATTGATTGGTTCTCTGCCAAAATTTGCCCTGCCAGTGACTCAAAATCAGATGCCACCAGGTCTTTTTCTACTAAAAATGCCAGTAATCTCGTAGAACTAACACTGTATTTCAGTGAGTTTTGGATTTTTTCTTTTATGCTTATGGACTGTTCTCTGACCAAAAATAACTCATTACGCTTTCCAACATCGTACACGCGGTAACTGATAATAAACGTTACCAGCAAGGTGCCGATAAAGGCAATCACACTATTTACAATCGGTCGGTTAGGACTTCTCCCCCTCATCTCTCCTTCTCATTTTCCAGGCTTTTACTATCCAATGAACTTACCGTCCGGGGAATGGTAAAATAAAAGGTGCTCCCTTTCCCTATAGTGGAATCCACTCCTATCGTACCCCCAAAATTTTCGATGATTTTCTTGACAATTGCCAGTCCCAATCCCGTGCCTGCATACACTTCATCGTTATGAAGCCGGTTAAAAATAATAAAGATTTTTTCGTGATAACTGGAATCAATTCCAATACCATTGTCCTCGACGGAGAATTTCCAGAAATCTCCTTCCGCCTCGGCATGAATGGCAATTCGCGGCGGAGTATCGGCCCGGGTGTATTTTAGGGCGTTTCCGATCAAATTTTGAAACACCTGCATGAGTGGTGCCCGATAGGAAACCACTGAGGGAAGCTCTCCGTAAATTACCTGCGCCTTGGCTTCCCTAATCATTCTTTTTTGTAATACACAAACTTCGTCCACCAATTGCTTGGTCGAAATCAGCTTCAAACTGTCCTCATGTTTTCCAATGCGGGAAAATTCCAACAGGTCCAAAATAATCTGACGCATTCGTTTCGCTCCATCAATGGCAAAACGAATGTATTGATGCGCCTTTTCATCCAGTTCGGGACCGTATCTACGTTCCAAAAGCCCCATAAAACTACTGACCATCCGCAAGGGTTCCTGTAGGTCATGGGAGGCCACATAGGCAAATTGTTCCAGTTCCAGGTTGGACCGTTCCAGTTCCTTAGCATGCATGGTCATCTGTTGGTTCAGGGCTTCCAATGACTCTTCGTATTCCTTTCTATAAGTAATGTCTGTCATGGCTCCCACCACACGGGTAACCTTACCTTCCTGGTTTCGGATAAATACCGCCCTGTCCATTACAAAAGCATAAAATCCGTTTTTTTGCAAAAACCGGAACTCCTCAAACCAGCTCGTAAGCGTTTTACTTTCAAAAAATTGCTGAATTTTGCCGACCACCTTTTCCCGATCATCCGGGTGAATGAATCCCACCAACAGATCCAAGGTAGGTCTAAGGGAATCCAGATCATAACCAAATAAGGTGCTGAACCCTTTTCCCCAAAACAAGCGATTATTTCCGACATCGAAATCCCAGATGGCATCGTTGGTGGCTTCGGCAATTTTTTCAAATCGTTCGTTGGACTGCCTCACTCTTTCTGAAGCTAGCTTTCTTTCTGAAATGTCCCTGAAAAACACACTCATTCCCTCCTCAGAAGGATTGGCATTTACCTCCAGCCACCTATTTAATGGACTGTAATATTCTTCAAAAATAACCGGTTCCTTTTCTTTTATGGCCTTCGCATATTTAGGGTAAAACTTTTCATGTGCCAATGGAAATTTTTCCCATAAATTGGCTCCCAATATTTCTTCCCTGCCCACGCCAATTAATTTTTCAGCGTTTCCATTCCAATACAATACTTTCCAATTATTATCAATCGAGAAAAAAGCTTCCCCAATACTTTCTAATATGGCATTTTTTTCTTCAAAGGATTGCTGAAGGGCCAGTTGGCTTTTTCTTCGCTGAATGGCCGAGGAGAGATTGGAAGCAATGGTTTGCAAAAAGGACCATTCATTTTCAGACCAGCTCCGTTCCTTTACGCAATCGTCAAATCCCAACAATCCATCTACCTCATTATTAATTATGACTGGCATGGCCAATGTGGAGACAATTTCCTGGGCCTCCAGTATATCTTTAAGTTTTCCAGCTGGTAAATCCTTCCGATTCCTTGCGAAAGGTTCTCCCTTTTGGAGCCGTTGATAGATTTCGGGATAATCCTCCAGCGACATATTTTGGAGATCCGGATTATGTAGTTGTGAAGGAATTCCTTTCCTGGACCATTCAGCTGTTTGACTGATTACCGGCTTCCCATGAATGGGATGCAGGTGACGTTGAAAAAAATACACCCGATCGACACTGATGGCCTTTCCGGTCAGTTCCAAGACCTCATTCAAAACCTGACACCAATCCTCTACCAAGAGGAATTTACCAATTACCTTGGAAATCACTTCCAATAAGCGGTTATTTTTGGTAAGCTGAATTTCGTTGGTTTTTTGCTTATGGATATCCTGAAAGGATCCGAACAAACGTGTACATTTACCCTCTTCAAACTCCGCTTTACCAATACTTCTTACCCATTTTTCATTCCCTGTATAGGTAATTAAGGGAAGTTGGACATCCCATGGAGTACCGGTTTGAATGGTTTCATTAATAGTCTCTGTTAAAAATTCCCGGACATCCGGACGATAAAAATCGATAGCTTCTTCTACGGTGAGAAATAGATCCTCCGGCAGTTCGTAAATCTCCCTGGAAGTCGATGAGAGAAACAATTTATTATCATTCAAATTTATCTCCCAGCTTCCAACCCGGGAAAGTTGGGTAGCATTATCCAGTAATTCCTGCAATTCCACCATCTCGGTAATATTGTGGCCATAGGAAAAAACCAAGCCTTCTTCCCCAAAAGCCTCCGAAGAATTCCAGGAAATCCATTGAACAGCCCCGGATTTAGTTCGGTAGCGGTTTACAAAATTCCGGTTTTTTCGTTCGCTCGAAAACATTTCCGGGATCTCACTCTTCGTTTTTACCTGATCCTCGGGATGAACAAAATCCGTAAAAGGCCTGGAAACCAGCTCTTCGGAGGAATAGCCCAGCAACTCGCAAAAAGCAGGATTAACCTTAACGAAATACCCCTCGGGATCTGTGATGGCTAGAATTTCCGGTGCGCTTTCGAATAACAACTTCATTTCTTCTTCCTGCTGCTTCCGCCGGATCTCAGACCCCAAAAATGCTCCCAGGGAATGAAACACCTGACTATCAGTCCAAACGTCCTCCCCTTGTTTCTCCCCAAAAAGCAACACCACACCCACCACTTCATCTTTCTGAAAGAGTGGAATACCAGCCGCTTCCTTCATATTTCCCGAAGTGAGCAGCTTTTTACGGCTAAAGGAAGAAACTTCCGATAAATTTTCGAAAACCTGCAGGATTCCGTCTTGCCATATCTTGCCGGGAAGTCCGCTTCCGTAGGAGAAACTACCGGTATTCCCAGCTATTTGAGCCAGTTTATCATTTTCCCAATAGCTCTGAACCAAATTAATCTGTTTGCCCTTGATACCCACCATCCAGATTTCTCCGCCCGCATACCCGCCGTAGCGGGATAAATAGGCCAAAACGCCGAAAAGGGTTTCATTTAAGTTGACTTCACTTTTGAAGAAACTGGAAACTTCATACTCCATTTCCCGTAAAAGAGAAGCTTTTTTTACTTCCGAAACATCCCGCAAGACACCAATCATTCGCACAGGGTTTCCTGATTCGTCCCGGATCAGATGCGCGATCTCCTCGGTATACAAGTAGCTACCACTTTTATGGCGAAAGCTAAATTCTTTGTGCCAACGTTTTTGATTAGGACGAGATAAAAAATCTTCCCAGTCGCCCTGGTACCTGGCCAAATCAACGGGGTGCAAAAATTCCCACCAATCTGAAACCTTATTTATTTCCTCCCCCTTTTCAAATCCAAAAATTCGGTAAAAACCCTCTCCCCACAGAAATTCGTCAGCCACTACATTCCATTCGTAAATGGCATCCTTCGTTGCCCGATTAATGTATTCGTACCGCTCATTTGTTTTCCTCAGCTCTCGTTCGAATTCGACCCGCTCGCTGATATCAATGCCCATGCACTGGATCTCCTGAGGATTTCCCTGGCCATCCACCATACAAATAAAATCCCAAAGCGTAGAGACCGTGCCTCCCCCCTGCTTAGGCTTATCGATCTCAATTTTGAAAATTTTTTCCGGAAGGGCCAGGCATTTTTCCACCGTATCAATTACCCTTTGTTGGTCGTGCTCGCAAATGGAAGGCATGCAACTTTTTCCGATAATGATTCCATCAGGATAAATCCATCTAAAATCGGCAATGAATTTTTTATTTACATACGTATAATTCCCTTCCAGGTCGGTCCTGATGACAAAATTGGTCTGTGATTCGTAAAATCCACGGTACCTCGCTTCGCTTTTCTTTAGTCGCTCCTGTGCCTCAATCAATTCTGTAATTTCCACACTATTCACCACGATTCCACCCACTACCGGATCATCGGAAAGATCCGTCGCCACACTTTGCAACCAACACCAGGAACCATCCTTCCGTTTATACCGGTAAGGACTGCATTTTATCCGCTTTTTTTGACCCAAATCCCTAAATTCAGCAATGACCCGTTCCCGGTCATCCGGGTGAAATTTATCGCTGACTTTGGTGCCTAAAATCTCCTTTTTCTCATAGCCCACCTGCTGCTTGTAATTAGGACTTACGTACAGGTACTCCGAATCATTGGTTAAAATAGCGGTTAAATCGGACCCCTCTTGTACCAGGACTTTAAATCGCTTTTCACTATTCTCCACCGCTTCCTCGGCTGCTTTTCTTTCCGTGATGTCCACCATAAGCCCCCTGAGATAGGTGCCCCTGCCTTGAATTTTTTCTACCTGAACCAGATCATTTAACCATACCCATTTTCCATCTTTAGCCTGCATCCGGTATTCAATGGTGTAATCCTCACCAGCCTGAATTTTTTCGAACGCTTTAGCAAAAATCTCCTCCCTATCGTCTTCATGCACATGTTTCTCCCAGAAGTCTTCCGATTCCATCCATTCCTCTACTGTATAGCCCAGAATATCCGTTACCTGTGGACTAATAAATTCCATGGAATTGGCTTGAAATTCTGCTTCCCAAATTATACCGCTGATATTCCGAACCAAAGTATTAACCCTCTCATTGGAAGCCTTTATCGCTTCTTCTGCGATTAATTGATCGATTGCCGCCCCTAAATGGGCAACCAGTGTATCCAATAACCGGACTTCCTCCTTCAAAAAGAAGTCCTTTTCAGTTGTCTGAAAACCAATCGGATATCCCACTTTAAGGGAAAGCTTTTTATCCTCAATAGTCGTATATGATGCGCTCAGTGAGGTTGAAAAAGCGGTAAACCCGGAACTAAAAAAGTTCCTCTCTCCATAATGAATGGTAGCGATGGCTTGTTCGGGGTAGCGCCAACCAGTCGGAAGTATCTCCACCGCTTGTTCAAGTAATGAATCCCACTCCGAAAGGGAATTACTTAACCGGGTGATGCGATATAAGCACTCTTGTTCTTTAATCCGTTCCCGAAGCGAATCGAATGTTTTTTCAAGATTTATCTCTGCTTCCTTCCTTTTGGTAATATCCAGGATCACTGCGTCCCAGACAATACTGCCATCTTTCAGTTTATTTGGGGTTCCTGTACCTTTATGCCAGCGAGTTCTGCCATCCGGGTGGTGGTAGCGCCACTCGTGGGTCCAGAAACTCAGCTTTTTCGCAGATTCCTTTATAGTTTCTAAATAGGATGCTAAATCCTCCGGGTGGTGGCGATCCCAAATTACCTGGTTATCATTCATCGCCCGTTCGGGACTAACACCCCACAGGCGCGAAGCCCCGTTGCTGACCAATTCCAACGCATCCCTGCCATCAGGGTACCTGCGGTAGCGATAAACTACCCCCGGTATATTGTCAGAAATGGATTGAAATTGAATTTCCCTGTTTTTCCTTTCGGTAATATCGGTATGGGTACCGGACATCATCAGCGGCTTTCCGTCAGCAGACCATTTGGTCACCTTCCCTCTGTCATTGATCCAGATCAAATGGCCTTCCTTATGAATCAAACGGCATTCCGTGTTGTAAAAGTCCCTCTTTTTTTCAAAGCACTCTTCCAGAATCTTATCCGACACATTTCGGTCCTCCGGATGAACAAGGGAATACCAGGTTTCCATGGAAAATGGCGTTAATTCTTCTTTGGTGTATCCGGCCATTTCTGCATACCGATCATTAATCGCCACCGTATCGGTCACCATATCCCACTCCCAGGTACCCACCCGCGTCGCCTCTAATATATTCGAAAGGCGGCTGGTTTCATTTTGAAGCCTATCGCTGGTTTTCTCAAGCTCCTGATGACTTTTTCGAAGTTCCAGTATGCGCATTATCTGAGTCCCCAGGGCTTTCAGTGCGGCTAATTTATGTGACGCTACCCTTCTGGGCTTATGATCGATGACGCAAAGCGCCCCTACGGGATGGCCTTCGGGGGTAAAAATCGGAACTCCGGCTTAAAAAACAATTTTTGGATCACCGGTAACCAATGGGTTATCCTTAAATCGGGGGTCTTTCCTGGCATCGGCTACTACCATCACCTCATCCGGCGTTTGCATAGCGAATCGACAAAAAGAGTCTTCAATCAAAGTTTCCCTACGCTCAATGCCTATCCGGGACTTGAAATACTGCTTTTTTTCCGTTAAAACGGTAAGTAGGGATATGGGCGCATCGAATAAAATACTGGCTACTTGGGAAATGGCATCAAAATCCTCCTCAGGCATATGGTTTAATAGTCCATAAGCTGCCAAAACCTCCTCTACATGTTGCTGTTCCTTTGACCCCATAAAAACTAAAAAAAAGGTTTCCATTTTATCAGATCACCCCGCGATAAATGTACACTATAAAAGGCGATTTTACTTTAACTTCACCAATTTGTTCTCAGCAGACGAGCGGTAAATCCCTAATATCAAATCCAGCGATCGACGTGCATCATCGCCGGTTACCATGGGAGGACGGTCTTTCCGTATCGCCTCTACCATGTCTTTTATTTGCCCCTGATGCAGTTTATAATCAATCGCCATGGGGTCGGAAGCCCCGCTACCTCCTACCTCGGTTTGGGAAGCATTTTCTGATGATTCCCCCTTGATTGCGTACACCACTATTTTTCCTCCTTCCAGAATGATGGTTCCCTTCTCTCCATAAATTTCCAACCGTTCCGGATTACCCGGATACAAGGAAGTGCCCCCCGTAATGGTTCCAAGGGCACCGCTCTTGAAATTCACAATCGCTGTTCCGGTATCTTCCCCCTCAATGGCATGCACCAGGGTTCGTACCTGACCAAATACAGCATCAGCATCTCCCATAATGTCCAACAACAAATCAATGGTATGCACCCCTTGATTAATCAACGCAGCTCCTCCATCACCCTCTTTGGTTCCTTTCCAGGAACTACTACTGTAATACGAAGGCTCTCGATACCAATTAATGGCTGCCGTGCCCATCAATAACTTACCTAATTTACCCGATTGAACGGCCTCTTTTAATTTCAGGTAACCCGGCTTAAGCCGGTTTTGAAAAATAACCCCCAATGTAACCCCTGCGTCCTTGCAGGCTTTTATCAGTGCATCGGCCCGCTCCAGGTTTACTTCTATGGGCTTTTCCAGCAGAACATGCTTACCTGCCCGGGCTGCCTCCAGGGCGGGCTCCAAGTGATTGCCGCTGTGGGTGCAAATACATACCACTTCCAGCTCTTTTCGGGAAAGAAAGGCCTTTCGATCCGAATCGGCCGGTACATTAAATTTCGCAGCTGCCTTTTGGGCACGTTCCGGACTGGAACTGCATACCGCCATCAATTTACTATCTTCACAGGCATTGATGGCTTCCGCATGCATTCCGGCTATGGCTCCCGTTCCGATAATTCCAAATCCTAAAGGTCTGTTTTGAGTCATCTTGTTCTTATTTTTTGTAATAATTCTTCGTCATTTCTTCCATCACCCAATTGGTTCGCGCAGCGGTCTCTCCCGTACTTGGGCTGGCATTTTCCTTGCCCAATAATTCTTCTACAATCGATTGAATCAAAAAATACTGAATGTTTTCGGGCATATCAAAGGTAAATTCCCGAGCTTCTTCCCCGTCTTTACGGAGGGTAACCGAGGTACCCCAAAAACAGGGGAAACTGATTTCTCCAGCCGTACCAATAATCTTGATTTCGTCCTTTTTGGATGATTCTCCCGTGGTAAAACACCAGTTTCCACTGCCCAAAATCCCACTTTCAAACTTAAAATTAGCCAATACGATGTCCTCTGCTGGGTATTCATCCGCCTGATTGCTGGCTATTGCATTTACCTCGGTTAGGGGGCCAAACAAAAAATCAAGGTAATCCAGTTGATGAGAACCCAAATCATAAAAATATCCCCCTCCGGCTACTTTCGGATCGATGCGCCAGTTGGATGCTGTATCCTCCTTCATATCCGGATGCCTGGGTTGGTTGATGGTAATGTTTACATAGCGGACCTCTCCGATTTCTCCTATATCCACCAATTCTTTTACCTTTAGAAAATTAGGCAAGGTTCGCCGGTAATAAGCAACAAACAGTGGCACTTCCGCTGCCTGACACACCCGGATCATTTCCTTGCATTCCTGGTAATTACGGGCCATGGGCTTTTCGACATAAACTGGCTTTCCCGCTGCTGCCGCCTGTTTGGTCAATTCCAGATGGGCATAGGGAGGGGTGGCGATATAGATGGCATTGACATCCGGATCGTTGATCAGTTTTTGGGCATCATCATACCATTTGGAGACCCCATGTCTTCGGGCATAATCTGCTGCCTTTTCCCCATCCCGACGCATGACCGCCACTAAGCGGGAGCATTTTACCTTTTGCATGGCAGGCGCGCTTTTCTTCTCACAAACATCCCCCACCCCAAGTACGCCCCATTTGACTTCTTTACCTTCAATCTTCTTCATAGGGCTAAACTTAGGAAAAAGTTTTTAAATGTGTAACGATGGCACCAGTAGATTTCTGCTAACTGCCAAATCTAAAGTAAGGACATCATCAGGGAATCATCACTTCCCAAAAACG
>JAWLFL010000236.1:0-6006 GCA_041685605.1 Cyclobacterium sp.
CAAAAAGTGCCTCAAAAACAACCGGATCATCGGTACCAAAATAATTCACTTTGATTCCTTTTTCATGTAACATCCGGGCATAATCCTTAAATTCAGGTAAGATCTCTCCCCGTAATTGAATGAAATTTGCTCCCATTTCGATTGTAGCAGCTACATAATCCCTGCCTCCAGTTAACCTCTCCATATTGCAAATTAATACCGAATCCGATGCCTTTCGAGCACCAAGGCGAGCCTGCTCCTGCACCGCTAAAAATGCCTGATGACTCCTGCCCGTTTCTTCCAATAACCGGACAACGCGGCTTCCCAGGGATTGCCCCCCTCTCAAATGGATGTTTAACCAGACATTCCGTGGCATGACCTCCAGCACTTCCTCCAGTAAGGGGATTTGGATGCCATAAAATTGATCGCCTTTCCAACTCCCTGCATCCAGGCGTTTGAGTTCGGATAAAGTCAATGCAGCTACCGCTCCACTTCCATTGGTGGTGCGGTCTACCGTAGCATCGTGCATCAGCACCAATGCCGAATCCCTACTAAACTGCACGTCCAGTTCGATCATATGGGCACCCACTCGAATGGCCTCTAGAAAAGCCGGAATGGTATTTTCAGGATGGCTGGCCATGGCTCCTCTATGTGCGCAAAAACCTTTTTCTGGCATTTCGAAATCCTGTGCCACAATAGGCACTGTACTCAGCACGAGAAGACAAATGAAGACGATTAGTTTTTGAATCATTTCAATTCAGCAATTCAGCAAAAATCAATGGATTTTTATTAAAGGTGCTTTTCCAAAGCCATTTCCAAACCCCTCAATTCTGCCAGTCCCTTTAACCGGCCAATCGCAGAATAACCGGGAATGGTTTCCTTCTGCAAATCGTCCAGCATTTGATGCCCATGATCAGGACGAAATGGAATGGGCTTGGACCGGTTTTTATTAATTTTCACCAATCGTTTCATGACCTCAAACATATCCACATCTCCATCGAGGTGATCGGATTCGTGGAAATTGCCTCTTTCGTCTTTCTTTACATTTCGGAGGTGGACAAAATGGATGCGATCCGCCACGGCACTGATGATTTCAGGTAAATCATTTTCTTTCCCGGCTCCCAAAGATCCGGTACAAAGACAGATTCCATTGAAAGGCTCCCTGATGGCATCCGTGATGAATACCAAATCTTCCAGACCGGAAGCAATCCGTGGCAAACCTAAAATAGAATAAGGCGGATCATCCGGGTGAAGGGTCATGGTCATCCCATATTTTTCGCAGGTACTTTGGATGCCCTTTAAAAAATATAGCAAATTTTCTCGCAATCCTTCCTTCCCAATGGATTGATAGCGTGAAATGCTCCTAGAAAGCCCTTCCAAGGTCATGCTTTTCTCTGTGGGAACTCCCATGAGGATAATATCCGCCAGTTCCTGCTTTCTTTTGGCAGACATGGCCGTCCATTTGTCACTTGCCTGGTCCACAATGGGAGCAGGGTATTCTGCCCTTGCTCCTTCCCGCTTTAATACAAAAAGATCAAAGGCGGCCAGATCTGCCCAGTCAAAATACAAGGCACGGGCACCAGAAGGCATCTCCAGGGAAAGGTCTGTTCGTGTCCAATCCAAAACAGGCATAAAATTATAACAGACCAGCCGGATACCTGCCTGAGCGAGGTGAACCAACGTTTGCCGGTAATTTTCCAAGAACTGTTCACAATCTTCTGCCCTGGTTTTGATGGATTCATGGACCGGAACGGATTCCACTACCGTCCAGACCAGACCGGCTGCTTCAATCATTTTCTTTCTTTCCAGGATTTCTTCCAGGGGCCAGACTTCTCCATGGGGAATATGGTGCAGGGCCGATACCACATCAGAAGCGCCGGCCTGGCGAATATCCTGCAAGGATACAGGATCATTCGGCCCAAACCAGCGCCAGCTTTGAATCAAAGACATACTTGTTTGCTATCCTTTGTTAAAATTATTTGCTCAAATCACGTATTGAGTTCCGTAAGGATGCCTGTTAGGCCGGGACAGCATGGCATTGGCCTCATCGTCATTTTTGAATTTTTCACGTATGGGATCCCAGTACAATTTTCTTGGCAGCTTCATGGCAATATGAGAAAGCAAACAAGCACTGCAGGATCTGTGTGCTACCTCTACAGGTGCAATGGGTTGTTCTCTAGAAACAATACAATCCAACCAGTTTTTATGCTGCTCTTCACTTGCATACAAATGGATCTCCTCAGGCCCTATTTCTGAAGTTAGTATCTTTTGATCACTGGCCTTGAAGGCCTCGCTGGCTTTTCCACCTGGTACAGGATCACTGTCCGTTACACCTACATTACCACGGGCAACGAAAATCCACCCCTCTGTTCCTTCAAACCTTACACCATTGGGATAATCCCCACTGACTTCCATGATCACATCATTGTCATATTTTGCAGTAACTTTAAAATCTCCGTGAACCGTCCAAAGTCCATCGGTAGGAAAGGAAGCAGAGGCCTCAAGCTCTATGGGACCAGAATACTCTTTGCCCATTCCCCAATGGGCGATATCCAGGTGATGGGCACCCCAGCCAGTAATCATTCCAGCTCCGAACTGTTCGCACCTGAGCCATCCTGGCCTGGAACGAAGATTATCCTGAGAATGGACCCTGTCCAGGGTATAGGGCACCCAGGGTGTGGACCCCAGCCACATGTCGTAATTCAAGTTGTCCGGTACCGGCATTTCTTGCGGATTTCCGCCCGCAGGATCTCCTGGCAATCCTACTAAAATCCTTTCCACTTTGCCTATACGCCCGTTCCTTACCAATTCACAGGCCCTTTTAAACTGAGGCCAGGGATTCATGGAGCGCTGCTGACTTCCTATTTGAAAGATGGCACCGGTCCTGTGAATGGTATCACTCATCATCCTTCCTTCCTCGATGGTTAAGGAGGTGGGTTTTTGCAAGTAAATATCTTTTCCTGCCAGGGCAGCCTCCATGGCAGGCTGGGCATGCCAGTGGTCCGGCGTACTGATAATGACCGCATCCACGTCTTTGTGGTTGATCATTTCCTTATAGTCTTCAAAGACTTTTACATCCACGTAATTGCTACTTCCGGTTTTATCGGCGTATTGTTTTTCGATCCAGGTTTTGCCCTGTGCGGCACGATCGCGATCCACATCCGCCACGGCTACCACCCTGGCAATGTCATTTTTCATGGTCTCCGGCAGATCATGGGTCATGGCGATTCTACCAAAGCCCACCTGACCGATATTGATCTTATTGCTGGGCGCATTTTTACCCAAAACCGAAGCCGGTACGATGGTAGGAAAACCGGAAACGGCAAACGATGCCGCCAGGGCCCCTTTGGTACTGGATTTCATAAAATTCCTTCTCGAAAGATTGGATTTGTTCTCTTTTTTCATGGAAGCATGCTTTTTGGTTATTCTATTTGGTTTTTTTCTTGATATTTATTTCGCAATTTCTGTAAGCAATCGGTAAATTTTAAGGGACTATCTCAGAAATCGGCAGCTACGATAAGACGGCCACTTTCGGAAACCTTTACAGCCGATACCACCTTTTCTTACGATTCATTCTTTAATAATAGTCATTTTTGGGCTGCTAGCAAATTGTTTCCAGGCCGCCTCTGCGGCTTCGGGGCTTATTTTTTTTGAAGAAACCAAAAAACGGTAGTTTAAAACATAATTTTTACCTGCCTCCAAATGCCAATCCATGTTTTTGGTGGGGGCAAAATTGGCATACATGTCTCCCCGATCGTAAATATCCTCCGGCCAAATGCGCAAGGGTTCGGGGTGATTGTAATTCGTAGGCGAAGACATCATCACCACGGATGCGTAATCCGAGTCGATAGCTCCCTGCACGATACACCACCTGGCCAGGCTTCCATCCGCCTCCCTTCGATTCAGGCCCTCGGAGGTAATGACTTCGCTGTTGTCTCGGTTCCATTTTTCAGTAGCCCTCCATCCCAGGCTTCCATACCGGTATTCTTTCAAGGTCACAGGATCCTTACCGGACGGATTAAGCAGGATGCTGATGTCTGCCAGGTAATAGCTTTCATCTTCGTCCAGGGCGTAAATGCGCGTGGCTTGCACTTCGGTCATTGCCACTTCCGGGGTTTCACGGTTTTGAAGTACCAGGTGTTCGTGAAGCACCCGGTACCCCGCAAAAACAGGGCCTTCACTTTTGGTGACAAAATTGGCGAAACGAACGGTCCCCTGTTTTTCAGCCAGGTTCCAGAAATCAATGGTTTCACCTTTATATACCGCTCTTGTCCAGGGGTTCCAAAGGCCATAATGATGGTAATGGTCCGGCGGCTGGATGCGGGTAAGCGATTTTCCACCCGGAGACCACATGGGATGTACAAAACCACTTCGGGCATAAGCCGAATCCACCCCTTCCGGAGGATAGGCCATCCCAAAATTATACTGCCAGAGATCTTCTTCGTTTTTACGGATAACCAACGCTTTTTCCGTTTGCTTTAAGCCCAAACTACCGGTGTTTTGGGTAGCCTTCTTCTGATGGATTTCGTAGGTACGGGTCATTCCCTTGTCTGTTTCAGGCGAAACGAGCCAATGCAGGGTTCGTTCCTTCATCGGGTCCATTTGAAAAGGGACTTCAATACGCTCCCCTCCGGAAACGTCCATTAACGTAAGTGCGGAATCGGGAAGATGGGTGACGGAATTCAAATGCAAGGAAACGGGATAAGCATAGTTCGAAGTTGCCGGTAAGGCTATCTCCACGGTAGCCAACTTTTGCGCCATTCCTGAAATTGGCAACGAAAACCCTAGGAAAAGACCTAAGAGTGGTTTAATTTTATTCATGCGGTATAGCTAATCTTAATTCGAATTCCAATAACCGTAAACATATTAATATATTTATTTCAATACAACCGATTTCATATAAATTTAAAAAGGTCTCCCCTACTCTGCTAAATCAATTATAGAAATTAAAAAAGGTTGAACGCCTTGATTTACCAAACAAATGAAAAGTCAGATGTGAAAAATGACTCCTAAATCAAGAAATAGATTATTAAAATCGCCGAATCATTCAATATTATTCTACAAAGTAAAAATAAATACCGGTAACGGTATTAAATCAAAACTTTAATTGCTTTGAAATCGGTTGCATCCATCTATAATTTTTTTTATTATTAGCGATCAATTGGGGAGTAAGAAAAATTAATGAAAAAAGAAATCACCATTTACGACATAGCAGAAAACGTGGGTTTATCTCCAACCACCGTGAGCAGGGCGTTGAGCAATCATCCGAGAGTACATGTAAATACCCGCAAAAAAATCATGGATGCCGCCAAATTGCTGGGATACCAGTCCAATATTTTTGCCTCTAGCCTTCGAAAGCGTCGGTCCAAAAGTATCGGCGTGATTGTGCCCAAACTAAATAGCCCCTTTCAGTCTTCTGTCCTTGCCGGCATGGAAAAAATTGCCAGTCAATCCGGATACAATCTGGTCATCAGTCAATCCATGGAATCCCTGGAAAAGGAAATTTCGAATACCAACATCATGTACAATAGCCGTGTAGACGGTCTATTGGTATCCAAAGCAGGCACTACTGATGACATTGAGCATTTCCAGTCCTTCTTTAATAAAGAAATACCTGTGCTATTTTTTGACCGGGTTCCAGAGAATAATCATTCTACCGGAGTAGTGATCAACAATACCCAAGCCATATACGATGCAACCTCCCATTTGATCAAAGAGGGTTGTAAAAGAATCGTTCACGCTGTGGGTAATCTTCAAATAAACGTCTATGCAGACCGACTGAAAGGCTATAAATACGCCCTGATGGATCATGGGTTTGTTTTCAATGCTGAAAATGTCATCAGCATTGAGCTGGATGAAGATTCGGGAGAGCGGATTGTCAAAAAAATTCTAAAACTATCGCCGAGACCGGATGGATTGTTGGTATCCAACGACACCAGCGCAGCCAGTTGCCTGATGGCATTGAAAAAACGGGGCGTACGAGTTCCGCAGGACATCGCGATTGTAGGATTCAATAACGACCTAATT
>JAWLFL010000237.1:0-5999 GCA_041685605.1 Cyclobacterium sp.
GATAGGCATCCGTTATCTGTCCCAAACCGACCATGGCGGCCAATAGAAACAAGCCTCCGAAACCGGTAATAGCCAACGCCTTCTGTGCCGATTTTCGGGAGTCCTCCTTATCGTTATTAAATCCGATCAGAAAAAAGGAACTGATACTGGTCAGCTCCCAAAATAAGAAAAGGGTGTAGATATTGTCAGAAAGGACCAGCCCCAGCATAGAGGCCATAAACAAAGACAAGTATGCATAAAACCGATCCAGGTAGTGATGGCCCTTCAGGTAAGCAGAAGTATAGACAAAAACCAAGGTACCTACCCCGCTGATCAACAGCACAAACAGCAGGGACAAACCGTCTAGGTAGAAATCCAGATTGATTCCCAGGGAAGGGACCCATTGGTAACTGGTTTTTATGGGATTACCCGCTAGTATTTCCGGAATTTTGGAAAGGAAGTATATAAATAGCGTCAATGGCAACAATGCCACCCATAGCGTTGAAATGGATTTTAGCCGGCCGAGGATAATAGGTATGAGTAAAGCAAAAATAAATCCCGAGATTACTGCGGTTAACATCAGCGCTGGTTTATGGAGGTTCGATTTTCGAAAGCCTAAAATACAAAAAATCTTGGATAGGACAGCCTACTGGCATGTGATTCTAGGTTTGACTCGCGAGAAGTACGAGTAATATCCTGATTGTAAGTAAATTAAATAAGAAACCCCCTTTGTCCGAGTAAAATTTAAGTAGATATAGGTGTATAGAAAGAAAAAAATGTGCATTTTTGAGTAATTCGAAAGATTAAAATTAATCCCATTTACCATGGCAAACATTTACGAGACTGAAGTTGCGAAGCGCTTTACGATCTATAACAGTCTGTTTTTAGACCTTCCCTTTGACCAAATATACAGGACGGGTACCCTGTTACCCATCTTATCTGAGGCTTGCCAAAATGGCTTTCAGAAAAACAAATCCCCGAAGGAAATTATTCAACAGTTTTTTGAGGAACTGATGGCGGACAAACCCGAAGCCGACCGGCACGACCTGCTCTTCAAAATGGTGCAGTACATTGAGCGGCAGGTGGTGTTGTTCGATTCCATCGAAGATGCTGCCTACGAAAAATTTAATGATATCAGGGGGAAAGGTACCATGACCGCACTCATTTCCCGAGCCGAAAACGATCACAAGCGGGAGGAACTGATCGAAAAACTGAAGAACTTCTCCGTTCGGCTGACCCTAACGGCCCACCCAACCCAGTTTTATCCGGGAAATGTGTTGGCGATCATTACCGATTTGGAACAGGCCATCCGTAAAAATGATCTGGGCGACATTGACCTGCTGTTAAGGCAATTGGGGAAAACGGCATTTATTAACAAAGAAAAACCATCCCCCTACGAAGAGGCCGTAAGTTTGACCTGGTTTTTGGAATACGTATTTTATCCGGGCATTTCGGATATCATGATTCGGATCCTTAATCAATTGAATATTCCGCTGCACGATTGGGAAAACCCCAACCTGCTGAAGGTGGGATTCTGGCCGGGAGGAGACCGCGACGGAAACCCCTATGTGACCCATGACATTACCAAAAAAGTAGCCGATAAGCTTCAAAACAGCATTTTGAAGTGTTACTATAGAGATATTCGAAAAGTAAGAAGAAGGCTTACCTTTCACAACGTGGAAAGTCACCTGATCAAGGCGGAAAGGGGGATTTACAACACCCTGTTTAGCGGAGGCGGGGAAATGTTCCACTCCAAAGACGACCTGCTGAAGGTGCTTTATCAGGCGAGAAAGGGAATCATCGAAGACCATGGAGGACTTTCTCTGGAATTGCTGGATGAGTTTATCCTGAAAGTGCGGGTTTTTGGCTTCCATTTCGCCAGCATGGATGTGCGGCAGGACAGCAGAAAGCACGACAGCTTATGGGATGCCATCATTGGTGAAAAGGAAGGAGAATCAGGCTTGAAATCCTACCACGAAGGAGATGAGGAAAGCAAGATCCAAAAAGTGCTCGGCACTTCCAAGTTACCTGCGATAGATACATTGGAGGACCCTTTTCACAGGGAAATGCTGCAGAGCATCGAATCCATCGCCTACATACAAAAAAGCAACGGCCCGATGGGTTGTCACCGGTATATCATCTCCAATAACCAATCGGTGCTTCATATCATGGAGGTTTTCCAGCTTAATAAACTGCTCCTTGCCAGAGGAGGGGATTTGTTTTTGGATATTGTACCCTTATTCGAAACCATCGATGATTTGGCCGCAGCACCGGGGGTGATGAGATCCTTATACCACAATAAAATATACAGGGATCATTTAAAGCACCGTGGAGATAAGCAAACGATCATGCTTGGCTTTTCCGATGGTACCAAAGACGGCGGATACATCCGGGCCAACTGGTCCATTTTACGCGCCAAGGAAGAATTAACCCTTGTGGCCAGAGAGGAAGGAATCGATGTGGTCTTCTTTGATGGCAGGGGGGGACCACCCGCACGAGGTGGTGGAAATACCCATAATTTCTATGCCTCGCTGGGACCAAACGTGGAAAACCGGGAAATCCAGATTACCATACAGGGACAAACCATCAGTGCCAATTACGGCAAACCGGTAAGCTGCTCCTATAACCTGGAGCAACTCCTGAGTGCAGGAATGGAAAGTCACCTGTATCCTTCCAGCGAAAATAGTCTGACGGAAACGCAGAAGGAGCTGATCGAAGAAATGGCAGATACCAGTTACAATGCCTATAAGGAACTAAAAAATCATCCCCAATTCGTCCCGTACCTGGAAAAAGTCACTCCGCTGAAATTCTTCGGTATGACCAATATCGGCTCCCGGCCTGTGAAAAGGAGTAAAGGTGGTAGCATGAAATTTGAAGACCTGCGGGCCATCCCATTTGTAGGTGCCTGGGCGCAGATGAAGCAGAATATTCCCGGATTCTTCGGAGTTGGAAAGGCCATCGAGGAAATGGAGAAAAGAGGAAAATTGAAAGAGGTGCAGCAACTGTACAAAGACTCCTTGTTTTTCCGATCCTTGCTGGGGAATTCCATGCAATCGCTGGCCAAGGCCTTTTACCCTGCCACGGCTTACCTGAAGGAAGACGAGCAATTTGGAGGTTTTTGGGATCTAATGTACGGGGAGTACCAACTTTCCTACGAGAAAATCCTGAAAGTAGCGGGCATGAATAGCCTGTTGGAGGATAGTCCTCTAAGTAAAGAATCCATCGGTATCCGGGAAAAAATCGTGTTGCCGCTGATTACCATTCAGCAATATGCGATACAAATCATCCTGGAAAAAGGCGAAGAAGATGCAGCATTGCAAAAGCTAATTCTACGAACCATGTTTGGTATCATCAATGCGGCACGAAACGCTGCCTGATCCACCCATTCAGCATACGTTAACAGCCTATGGAAGCATTTTCGTAGGCTGTTTTTTTACCATACAGGGCATATATGTATGTCTGGACTCCCTTCTATTGTTCCTTTTTTAACCATATAAGGCATATAAGTACATATAAGTATATTCGCACTTCCTTCTATGTTCTTATATTTCTTATATGGTTCAATTTTATAAATTCTGTAAAGCATTTAAGTGCCTGTAAGTACGTATGCGCTCCCTTTCATGTCCTTAAACCCCTTCTATGGTTCCACTTTTTTAACTTTTAAAGTGCGTGTAAGCTGTTTATACCCTACCTTCACCTCCATGCTACTGGTTACCTGTGCGGTTTTACGCAATTCAAAACATCAGATTCTGGTGGTGCAACGGTCCGAAAAGATGCGCATGCCCCTCAAATGGGAATTTCCCGGTGGAAAAGTGGAAGCGGGAGAGACCGAGGAAGAAGCCCTGATCCGGGAAATACAGGAGGAACTGGGGCTGAGCCTCCAACTGGAAAAAAGAATGCAGCCCGTACTCCACGATTACGGAGACCTTGCCATTTGCCTCGTGCCCTTTTGGGCCAGGATCGCTGCTGACGAGCCACGGCTGACGGAGCATGCCGCATATCGCTGGATGCCGCCAGAGCACCTGCTTGACCTGGACTGGGCGGAAGTAGATATACCAATAGTAAGACAGATTCAGGAAGCAAAGGCTTGGCTTTTTTAAGGAAAAATTGGTAACTTTTACATCGGTACTAACAAACCTCAACCAAACCCCCGTCCCATGGATCCCTACACCTCTTTCCAAATTCCTTCCGGAGATCGTCCCAAGTACACGGGTAAAAAACTGGTCATGCTTTCCCCTGACACCAATATGAAAAAGATCGAAGAAGAAGCCTCAGGAGCGGCCCTACGGCTGGCCCCTTCCAGTGCCTATCGTAGCCACGAGGAAGATTACCAGAAAGCCTTTACAGAAGGAGACGGAATCGTATTCGAGAAATTCAGGGTAGCCGTAATCAACGCCAACCACGACGAGCAGATCAAATCCCTGCTCTACTCTCAAAGAAGTTTTCAATACGAGGAACCCGAACGCTATTTGTATGCCCTGGAAGAAGCTCGTAGTACTAATTTCCTGTGGCAATTGATTTGCCGCATTTTTGGGATAAAGAAAGATCCTCCCGGTGCTGGTCCGGAACCGGCACCCAATGACCCGACTCCTGTAGCCCCTCCCGTTTTTGAAAACACTGCAGAAGCCTACTGGGGTTTAAATGCCCTCGGGGCCTTGCCTGGTTCCTTTACCGGCAAAGGGGTGAAGGTCGCGGTGTTGGATACCGGCATGTACCTGGACCACCCGGATTTTGCGGGAAGAGAGGTCGTGGCGAAATCCTTTATACAGGGAGAAACGGTGGATGATGCGCATGGCCACGGTACCCACTGCGCCGGTATCGCCGTCGGAGGAGTTCGGGGTAACAGCGGCATCCGCTACGGGACCGCCTCGGATGCTGGCTTGTACATAGGGAAGGTGCTTTCCAATGAGGGGGTAGGCAGTGATAGCGGTATCCTGGCAGGAATGGAATGGGCTGTGTCAGAGAGCTGCAGCCTGATCTCCATGTCCCTGGGTGCTTCAGTAGAGGAAGACAGCCGCTATTCCAATATCTACAACGAACTTGCCGGCACGGCTATGGATATGGGTACCCTGATTATCGCCGCAGCAGGAAACGACAGCCGGCGCAGTCAGGGACTGATCCGGGCGGTCAATCATCCGGGCAACTGTCCCAATATCATGGCCGTAGGGGCCTTGGACCGCCGTTCGAATGTGGCCGATTTTTCCTGTGGGGGGTTGAACCCCGATGGAGGGCTGGTGGATATTGCCGGGCCCGGAGTAGAAATTTTCAGTTCCTGGAAACTTCCCCAGGAATATGCCATCATTAGCGGTACCAGCATGGCCACCCCCTTTGTGGCCGGGGTAGCGGCGCAGTTGCGGGAAGCCTTTCCCGAAGCTACAGCCCGGGAAATATGGGACAAGCTGGTCAGCCAGGCCAGGCCTTTGCCTTTACCCGGACGCGATGTAGGGGCCGGTCTGGTACAATCTCCGGAGCAAAACGAGTAACAGCCATGAAGCGAAACTTTATCGCATCTATCGAGCGCGGATCGGAGCCCCAAATAGAGCAGATCGCAAAAGGCCTGCAGGACAGGGGTTGCACCATCCACCGTATTTTAAAGCTGGCGGGCATCATCAGCGGCTGCAGTTCCGGAAAGGAAAAGGACTTACAGGAACTCAAAATCCAAGGCATCCGCCATATCGAAGAAGACCGGCAGGTGCGGGCTTTGGGAGGGGAGGAGTAATCCCGGCGATGGGGTTTAGTTGGCTGTTTCGTGTCGAAACGGGTACCCCGGGCCATAGACCCCTTCCGGTCGTGGGTTTGTGTAACCGGAACGGTAAGAACCATCATGTCATTCATGAATATTTGTTAAAAGTTTCTATTTTTGGAAATCTTCTTTATTTTTGAAACGTTGAGTAAATCGGGGATTTAATGAGATATTTCGAAACTATTTTCCTTGACGAAGCAGAAGACTTTGTGGCATCCCTGGACCCAAAAACTATCAAGAAAGTGCTTTATAATATCGACCTGGCTGAACAGACAAA
>JAWLFL010000238.1:0-5977 GCA_041685605.1 Cyclobacterium sp.
GTTCTCAACCGTTGAGGTCTTCGAGACCTCGATGGTTTTTTTCGTTTACGTTCGGCGGAGAGACCTTCGGGGTTTGGGAAACCCCAAAGGTCTAAGTTTGCTCTCAACCGTTGAGGTCTTCATGACCTCGATGGTTTTTTTCGTTTACGTTCGGCGGAGAGACCTTCGGGGTTTGGGAAAACCCCAAAGGTCAATGCGTTTCCATATTCCCCTTACCAGGAAATATCCATCCGGACAAAGCCCATTTCATCCTCGATATTTTCGAAAAGCCATAGCTTGCCGTCTTTAGCAAAATAATAAGGAGGATACTTGTTCATTGTGGTAAGTTGCCCTTCACTAAGCAGATTGAAATCCTTGTCCAAAACGGTCAGGAAGACAGTTGCCCCACTGGTTTCCCGCATAAAACTCCCTTCAGGAATGGGTTTCGAGTCGTCAAACTCCATCCGGAAAGCCAGACGATAATACACCTGCTTTTTTTCGTCCCAAACCGGAGCCGCAAAGTTGATGTCAGATTGAATTTTCTCGTGAATGATCCGCATTTCGTTTTGACTACTGACCTCTGCCGGATAATCTCCGCTCTTTTCTGGAGGGAGGAGTTCACTGGCATAGCTTACCAGGCGGAATTCTTCAGCCTCTGGATCCAGCACGTAAAGCTCATGTCCTACCCCGGTTCCAAAAATAAGGTTTCCATTTTCTGCCTTTCCAAACCGGTAGGTGCCCAGCCCCATTCTTGATTCCCCATCGTTGAGCATGATTTCAAATTTGGAAGCCTTTTCAATTTCCGGTGCCGCAAAGCTAGTAATTTGGTTCTGTTCCCGGTCAATTAATACCAGTTTGGCGGTTTTGTTTTCCCAGTTGGTCACCATGCCCGCAAAGCGCTCAGCTTTTCCGTCAATACTCAGTGGGGCCAGGATATTATCGCGCTCCTCCAGCTTTTCGTCGTCCGCTCCCATTTTAGCGAATTCAAACTGCTCCAGCTTTTTGCCCTGATCATTTATGATATTGTCCTGCCCATAGCTGCAAAATAAAAAGCGGTCTTCCCCGATGAGTTCAAGGCTTCGAAAGTAGGTTCCCAATCCATTGGGTCCTTCTTTATCCAGGGTAATTTTGCTGACAAATTTCAGCTCATCCAGATCGATTTTTTCGATACTGTATTCCTGAAAATTAAAATTATACAAGTATTTTTTATCCGGAGTCAGCTTGGCATGGTACAGACCCGAGTTTAGAAAAAGGATCTCCTCTCCCGGATGGATCATGACTGTATCCATCTGCAAATCGAATTGGTCTCCGGAATCGGATTGGTTTTCGGAGGATTGGCAGGCAGCGAGGGCCAGAAACAGGCCCAAAATTAAGGAGTTTTTCATCGGTCGTTTAATTTGAGACTAAAAAATTAGCCGATAAATTTTGATTTTCCTAAGAAATCAAGAGAATTTTTATTCCTCCCCGGACTTTTTAATAAAAGTAAGCAACAACTTGTTGCCCTCATCCCTTAACTCCAGCGTATCCCCCTCCAACCGGTAGTACCGAACCTGTTCTAAATAGGCGAAAAAGAAATTTTCTGCCTGCATTTCGTCCTGACAGTATTTTTGGGTCCTGCCTATTTTTCCTATTTCCAGCTCGTTTCCGGTTTTTAGCTCATATACGCCGAAAAAGTTATTGCAGCCTCCAAACCCGTGCAGACGGCTGCTCTCTTCTTCCAGAAAAACAAAGATCTCCCCAGGATTCCAGTCTTCATCCGGAAATTTCTCCATATCGCTGAGCACCCAATTGGCATCCAGCAAGGGGTGGTTGGTTTTGGCCACTACCTTTTTCAACACATAGTGGGTTGCCAACTCTCCGGTAATCCGGTTGCCTTCACTGTCCAGGTGAAAAAGTTGATTTTCTCCGACCAGGTATTGATTGGGGGCATCTGTAATGCCGGTAAGGCTGATGGTGTTGCCTGCAGGATTCCATTCAAAACGCCCTTCCTGCCGGTATTCCTCCCCACTCTTTCCCAGATACCGGGTGGTTTTCACGTATTTTCCCTCGCGGTCCAGGCTGACGGAGGTGGCGATCCCCTCACAGTCAGCGCAGGGAAGGGTGCCTTCATAGGTGCCTTCCCAATCCAGGGAGTTGGCGCTGGTATCGCCAGTGACAGGAGCCTGCTGGGTTTTACAACCTGCTGCCCAGCCCAGGACCGCCAAAAGAATCAAAAACAAGAATTTTCTCATAAGTTCATCTGACATAATTGACAACTAAATTTACGAATTAGTTATTAATTAAGATGTATTTTTGAGAAAAAATGTAGGGATTAAAGCGGCTGCTTCCGGATCAAGAATCCAGGCCCTGGGTTTTATTGACCAGGTCCCAAAGGGCAATGCCCATGGAGACGGAAATATTCAGGGAATGCTTGGTGCCCAATTGGGGGATTTCCAACACCTCATCTGCGTGCTCCAGGACTCCCTCTTCCACACCAAATACCTCATTGCCAAAAACCAGGGCATAGGCCTGATCGGCTTTGGGTTGAAAGCGGTTCAGAGGGGTGCTGTGGGAGGCTTGCTCCAGCACGCAAATTTGATAACCATCCTTCCTAAGTTCCCTTACCAGTTCCACGGTGTTTTCCCGGTATTCCCAGGATACCGAATCGGTGGCACCCAGGGCGGTTTTGTGAATTTCCCGGTGGGGAGGGGTGCCGGTAATGCCACAAAGGAAAATTTTTTCCACTAAAAAAGCATCTGCGGTTCGAAAGGCCGAGCCCACGTTATTCAGACTGCGAACATTGTCCAATATCAGGACAATGGGATTTTTTATGGCTTTCTTGAATGCTTCGACCGATAGCCGGTTAAGTTCATCCATGCTTCGTTTTCTCATGTTCGGATGGGGTTTGGGCTGCAAAGGTAGGGCTTATCCGAAATAGTAGAAAGGCCTAATTTCGGAGCGGTATTTTTGTTTATGCGAAGGATCAAGTAAATTCAGGGTTTATTTAAGAAAGACACATTCACATGGCGAAAGCAGCGGTGAAGGAAACCCCTTTAATGAAACAGTACAATGCCATTAAGGCGAAGCATCCCGGAGCAATTTTGCTTTTTCGGGTAGGGGATTTTTATGAAACCTTCGGGGAAGATGCGATCAAAGCGAGCAAAATCCTGGATATCGTGTTGACCAAACGGGCAAACGGATCTGCTTCGCATATTGAATTGGCGGGATTTCCACACCATTCCCTGGAGGCTTATTTGCCTAAATTGGTCCGGGCCGGCAATCGGGTTGCCATTTGCGATCAGCTCGAAGATCCCCGGGAGGTAAAGGGTATCGTGAAACGAGGAGTGACCGAGCTGGTTACCCCTGGCCTCGCTTATAACGATAACGTCCTGGATAAGCGACGGAATAATTTTTTGGCCAGCATTCATTTCGCCGGGGAGCAGTTGGGAATTGCCTTTCTGGACCTTTCCACAGGTGAATTCATGTGTGCCGAGGGAAAGCAATCCTACATTGAAAAGCTGCTGCAAAGTTTTAACCCCTCCGAGGTGATCCATTCCAAGGCTTCCAGAAGCCTTGCCGGGGACCTCCTGAAAAATGACTTTACCACCTTCCACTGTGAGGATTGGGTGTATCAGCAGGATTATACCTATGAAAAACTCATCCGTCATTTTGGTACTAACAACCTGAAGGGCTTCGGAATCGAAAACCAGGTATTGGGCACCATTGCGGCCGGGGCCATTCTCTATTACCTGGAAGAAACCGAACACAAGGAAGTAAAACACATTGCTTCCATCTCCCGGATAGCGGAAGAAAAATACGTCTGGCTGGATAAATTTACCATTCGCAACCTGGAGCTTATTTATCCCCAGCAGGACGGGGGAGTGCCGCTGATCCAGATTCTGGACAAAACCCATACCCCAATGGGCAGCCGGATGCTGAAACAATGGATGGTATTGCCCCTGAAGGAAAAGGAACCCATTGAAGAAAGGCAGCAGGTGGTGCGGTTTTTTTACCAAAAACCGGAGCTCAGGGAGGAATTGTTTCCCCACCTGAAGCAAATCGGAGACCTGGAGCGGCTCATCTCCAAAGTAGCGGTAGGCAGGATCAATCCACGGGAAATGAACCACCTGCGAAAGGCCTTGAAAAGCACCCTTCCGATCAAGCAATTGCTTTCCAGCCAGGAAAACGGGCCCTTGAAAAAACTGGCGGACCGGCTGAATACCTGTGCCTACCTGCTGGAAAAAATCGAGCGGGAGCTACTGGAGGATGCCCCCATGTTGACCCACCAGGGAGGCATCATCAAAAACGATGTCGACCCGGACCTGGACGAATACCGCAAGCTGGCTACCTCGGGCAAGGACTACCTGGTGCAGATCCAGCAGCGGGAAGTCAAAAAAACCGGCATTTCTTCCCTGAAGGTCGCGTTTAACAAGGTTTTCGGCTATTACCTGGAGGTGAGCAATACCCACAAAGACAAGGTGCCGGCAGAATGGATTCGCAAGCAGACCCTGGTCAATGCGGAGCGGTACATCACCGAAGAGCTCAAAACCTACGAAGAAAAGATCCTGCATGCGGAAGAAAGGCTGCTGGTGCTGGAACAAAGGTATTTCCAGCTATTGGTACAGGATGCGGGAGATTATGTGGTCCAGATTCAGCAAAATGCGCGAGTGCTGGCCTCCCTGGACTGCTTGTTGAGTTTTGCAGAAGTGGCCTCTGAAAATAACTACAGTGCGCCTAAAATTGCCGATTCGGATACCATTGAGATTCGGGATGGCCGGCATCCGGTGATCGAAAAGCAATTGGGTATCGGGGAAGATTACGTGCCGAACGACACCTTTCTGGATCATTCCACGCAGCAGGTGATCATCATTACCGGACCGAACATGGCCGGAAAATCGGCATTACTGCGGCAAACGGCCCTGATCGTGCTGATGGCCCAGATGGGAAGTTTTGTGCCGGCGACTTTTGCCCGTATAGGCATGGTGGATAAGGTCTTTACCCGGGTGGGGGCCTCCGACAACCTGTCCAAGGGAGAGTCTACCTTTATGGTGGAAATGACCGAGACGGCCAGTATTCTGAATAACTTATCCGATCGAAGCTTGGTGTTGATGGATGAAATTGGAAGGGGAACGTCCACCTACGACGGAATTTCCATTGCCTGTTCCATTGTCGAGTACCTGCACAACCATCCCAAGTGCAGGGCGAAGACACTTTTTGCCACCCATTATCACGAATTGAACCAACTGGCTACGGATTTTCCGAAGGTTAAGAATTTCAACGTTTCGGTAAAAGAGGTCGGTAACAAGGTCGTCTTTATGCGTAAGCTGGAAAAGGGGGGGAGCGAACACAGCTTCGGTATCCACGTGGCGCAGATGGCGGGCATGCCCAATCCGGTGGTATTGCGTGCGGCTGAAATTATGAAATACCTGGAAAAGGACAAGAAATTACAACAGCATCAGGACAACATCCGGGACATGCCGAAGAACAATTACCAGTTGAGTCTGTTTGAAATGGATCCGAAATTTAAGGAAGCCAAGGAGCTATTGGATGCGCTGGACATCAATACCATTTCTCCGGTGGAGGCCTTGTTGAAATTGAATGAGGTAAAGAAAATGCTGGAATAAATGTACCCGCTTTAGTTTCAGTGGAGTAGGGGTGTGGGAGCAAAAATTTACACCGGAATATTGGAGATTAGAAATTATGGCGTAAATTTGCCCTCAGATTCACGGAAACACCAGATGATTTTGTGAATGATATGATCAGCGAAAGTAGCTCAGCTGGTAGAGCACGACCTTGCCAAGGTCGGGGTCGCGAGTTCGAATCTCGTCTTTCGCTCCAAGAAAAGCCCTGATGCAGGGCTTTCTTCTTTTGCGGGTTCTGGTAAGGGTAAAATCCCGGATTTTACCTAACTTTGCACTTGTTATTGCCGGGATGGTGGAATAGGTAGACACGCAAGACTTAAAATCTTGTGGCCATTAGGCCGTGCGGGTTCGATTCCCGCTCCTGGTACAAATTTTGG
>JAWLFL010000043.1:0-364 GCA_041685605.1 Cyclobacterium sp.
TCCCGACGCGTCGGGACAATCTAACCAACTGAGATTGGTATAGGGAAGGGGTTAAACCAAAAAAGCCCGGGAAACCCCAGGCTTTTAAGCGGAATGGACAGCCTGTCCCGTATTTACGGGAGGACTCGAACCCGCGACCTTCCCGACGCGTCGGGACAATCTAACCAACTGAGATTGGTATAGGGAAGGGGTTAAACCAAAAAAGCCCGGGAAACCCCAGGCTTTTAAGCGGAATGGACGGGACTCGAACCCGCGACCTCCTGCGTGACAGGCAGGCATTCTAACCAGCTGAACTACCACTCCAATATTTTTTCTATAATTCGAACCGGTAACCTTCCCGACGAGTCGGGACATTATAACCAGC
>JAWLFL010000043.1:464-24183 GCA_041685605.1 Cyclobacterium sp.
TGAACCATATCAATCTTTTACGAAAATCCTCTAAGCAGCCTTTAGTCCCGATGCCAATCGGGATGAACTACCACTCCAATATTTTTTCTATAATTCGAACCGGTAACCTTCCCGACGAGTCGGGACATTATAACCAGCTGAACCATATCAATCTTTTACGAAAATCCTCTAAGCAGCCTTTAGTCCCGATGCCAATCGGGATGAACTACCACTCCAATATTTTTTCTATAATTCGAATCCGCGACCTTCCCGACGAGTCGGGACAATCTAACCAGCTGAACCATTTCAATCTTTTACGAAATCGTCTGAGCAGCCTTTAGTCCCGATGCCAATCGGGATGAACTACCACTCCAATATTTTTTCTATAATTCGAATCCGCGACCTTCCCGACGAGTCGGGACAATCTAACCAGCTGAACCATTTCAATCTTTTACGAAATCGTCTGAGCAGCCTTTAGTCCCGATGCCAATCGGGATGAACTACCACTCCAATATTTTTACTTTATAATTCGAACCGGCGACCTTCCCGACGAGTCGGGACATTCTAACCAGCTGAACTATGTCAATCTTTTACGAAATCGTCTGAGCAGCCTTTAGTCCCGATGCCAATCGGAATGAACTACCACTCCAAAATCTATTCGATTAACAAGTAAAAGCATTTTTTTCCTTGTGCTGAACATTCCTTCTCTTTTGAAGTGATGCAAAGGTAGGAGAATGTTTTTTTTCACACAAGGGCAGGAAGAAAAAAAAATCCAGGTTAGTTTTATTGGTTTCATTCTCAATGAGATTGATTTAAGTCATGGTCTAAAACCGACTCCTTAAATTTGAATGGATTGAAAAAAAATACCTATTGAATGCCGGTACCAAGCCGTTTAAACTTAATTATGAACCCTCAATACCCAGTTTTCGTTTTTGAAATCTTCATAAATTAAAGTTTATAGTTACCTTTCTAATTGTTACTTGCTGTTTTGGTAAATCATCCGAATGAACATGAAAGAATCAGAATTACACCAGGAAATACCTTTTTTTAAAAACCTTCAGGAATATTTGCGAGAGTTTGTCTATGGTGGAATAGACGGTGCCGTCACTACCTTTGCTGTGGTAGCCGGTGCCGTTGGGGCCAACCTGGACCCCATGGTTATCATTATACTTGGATTCGCCAACTTGTTTGCCGATGGACTTTCCATGTCCATTGGAGCCTATCTTTCTTCCAAGTCTGAAAAGGAAAACTATGATAAACACAAAAGCATAGAATACTGGGAGGTGGATCATTTACCCAAAAAGGAGCGGGAGGAAATCGAAGAAATCTACCAGGAAAAAGGATTTGAGGGGGAATTGCTTCAGCAGGTGGTGGATGTCATCATCTCTGATAGGGATCGATGGGTTAATGAAATGATGAAAGACGAACTCAACATGATGGAAGAAACCAAAAGTCCTTTTAAAATTGGATTGGCGACGTTGATTTCGTTTATTTTGATCGGATTTATTCCCCTTACCGTATACGTGTGGGATTATTTTTTTACCACCGCCTTCGACGTGTTTTTCTGGACTTGCCTACTCACCGGAATGGCCTTTTTATTTGTAGGAGCCCTGAAAAGTTGGGTAAACCAAACGGGGCTTTTTAGAAGTGTTGTTGAGACACTTGCATTGGGTTTTGTGGCGGCTTTGGTAGCCTTCTATGTGGGGGATTTACTGGAAGCATTTCTGGTAAAATAAAAAAAGGAGCCGATGGTTCGCAAAGACTCCTGGTATGGGTTTATAGTAACTGACTACAGCTATATTGTTTGGCAAATTGCCTTACTGAGTAAGTATTAAAATACTAATAATTCTTTAAACTTAACAAATTCAAACCGAAGGACAAGGGGCAAGCGTACTTATCTGTAATAAAAAAGTGAAATAGATATTTTATTTTGATAATCGACTTAAGGCAGAATAAAAATTTACATTTAAGGCGGTAGAACTTCTATTTAAGTGTATTTTAAACAATTAAAAAAGCTATTTTGGCTTATCACTGATTGCTTATTGATCTCTTTTAGATCGGTAGATGCCTTATTCGGCTTATGAAATAGCGGTTGCTAATATTTCGTTCGTCTTATTCTAAGGAAATTATTGCACGCTTTGCAGGTACTATGTGCCAACTGCATTTATTCAGCTAATACTTTGGTATTTCCCTGTAAAATGATTAAAATTAATTTGAAATTTCTCTGAACTGCTGCAAATTGTTGGCTTTCTTCAAGTCTTTCTAAAGAAAGCGACCATTGGTGGACCTTTTAGTGAAGTTGATTAACAAATACCGTTAAACCTAAAATAGAAACCTATGAAAAACCTAGTCAAACTTGAGTGGAAGAGGGTGCCGTTTTGGTCTCTTTCAGCAAAAGTAGGAGCGATTGTGATGTTGTGTTTTATCAGCAGCACCCTTTTTGCCCAGCAACGTACGGTCACTGGGACCGTCACCTCCGCTGATACGGGAGAAACCCTTCCAGGAGTGAACATTCTTATTAAAGGAAGCTCGGTAGGAACGGCCACCGATATTGATGGAAATTACAGCATTCAGGTGCCCTCGGCCGATGCGGTATTATCGTTTTCTTTTATCGGGTTTGAAGTGAAAGAGGTTCGCGTTGGTAATAACAGCACTATAGATGCAGCAATGGAGCCCGAAATGTCAGCGCTGACTGAAGTCGTGGTGGTGGGTTATGGTACTCAGGAGAGGGCCAAAGTTACCGGCGCGATTTCTTCTGTGAGTAGTGAACAGATTCGCGCACTTCCGGTTCCGAACCTGGCTTCAGCCATTCAGGGCAGGGCTGCTGGTGTAAGTGTAACCAACGCTGGTGCCCCGGGAACCAGCCCCATTGTTCGAGTAAGAGGAATAGGTACCGTGGGCAACAACGATCCTCTCTATGTCATCGATGGCGTGCCAGCAGGAGGTTTGAACCAGATAAATCCGGCCGATATCGAATCGATCGAAGTGCTTAAAGACGCTTCCGCTGCAGCCATTTATGGATCCCGAGCTGCCAATGGAGTCGTTCTGGTGACGACAAAGAAAGGGGCACAGGGAGCACCAAAAGTGTCCGTAGATTCCTATTTCGGAACACAAACTGCCTGGAAGCAACTGGATTTGCTCAACAGAGAGCAGTATCTTGATTTTGGAAGTGATTTGCTGCTCAATGGAGGGGAGCCCATCCCGCAGCGTTTCGGCAATCTTGGTGAATTTGCCAATGTGGACACCGATTGGCAATCCGAAATGTTCCGATCGGCTCCCATTCAGGATCATAACGTGGCCATCAGAGGAGGAACCGAAAGCGTGCTGTACAATGTCTCTGTCGGCTACTTTAAGCAGGAAGGAATCATGCGGGGAACGGGCTTTGAAAGGGTATCTTTCAGGAGCAATACCGACTTTAAAATCAATGACCGGATCAGTATCGGTCAGACGCTTACCCTCGCATACTCCGATCGGGACAATGAACCCTTTTCTGGCGGGAGGAGTCAAATAGAACATATCGTTAAACAAGTACCGTACATACCTGTTCGTGATGCCAGCCGGTTGGGTGGGTTTCGCTCCCCGGACCGGGTAGATGGATCAGATCCTGAAAATCCCGTTCTAAATGCCGAATTGAGAACCAACAGACAACAGGATTTTAAAATTTTAGGAACGGGATATATCGATGTGGATATTTACGATGGACTATCCTACAAATTTTTGGTGGGGCTGGATATCGGTCTGGGAACCCAGGATCAATATACCCCCAGATTTGATGCAGGGGATTTTAATTTTCAGCCTTTTGCATCCATTCAGCAAAACCGGTCCACTTTCGTTTCGCCGCTGATAAGTAACCAGCTTTCTTACAATAAGACGTTTGGAGATCATACCATAGATGCGCTAGCCGTATTGGAGCAGCAAACCTTTAAGCAGACCGGGCTTCAGGGATTAGGACAAAACGAGTTGACCAATGATGTTCGGGTCTTGCAGGGGGTGCAAAATCAAACCACCAGCAGTAACGAGACGGAATATGCATTGATCAGCTATGTAGGACGGATAAATTATGATTATGCCCAAAAATACCTGATCAGTGCTTCGGTGCGAAGAGATGGTGGATCCAGATTTGGTCCGGCAAATAAATGGGGAACGTTTCCGTCCCTTTCATTGGGCTGGAGAATAAGTGAAGAGACGTTTATGCAGGCCGTTCCAGCGATCAGCGATCTGAAATTGAGAGCGAGTTATGGAGAAACGGGTAATGACCGTATCGGTGATTACGTATATCAGGGAACCATCAATAGTGATTTCTTTTATAATTTTAATGGTGCCCTTCAGGGAGGAAGTACTATCTCCTCATTGGCCAATGCCGATTTGAGATGGGAGACTACCATTATGCGAAATATTGGTTTGGATCTGGGGCTGTTTAATGATCGGTTCAGCCTCTCCGCTGAATGGTTTGACAACACGACAGAAGGAATGATCCTGGGCGTACCCATTCCTCCATCCCTTGGCTACGACGGCGCACCGGTGGCAAATGTGGGGAATGTATCCAACAAAGGCCTTGAATTTACGGCTGGTTACCGGAAGTATTCCGGAGCATTTCAATTTTCTCTGGATGGGAATATTGGGTTTGTCAATAATGAATTAACCTCTCTGGGAACAGGTAACACTATCTTTGGACCCGGATTTCAGGGAGATCAAATGACGTTCACTGAGGAAGGAGAGCCGATCGCCTATTTTTATGGCTGGCAGACGGATGGTATTTTTCAGGAAGGAGACGATACCAGTATGCAGTCCAATGCTTCTCCAGGCGATATCCGATTCGTAGATGTCAATGGAGACGGAACCATCTCCGATGCGGATAGAACCTTTCTGGGCCATTACTTACCTGACTTTACCTATGGACTAAACGCTTCCGCAAACTATAAAAATTTCGATCTGAACATCTTCATGCAGGGCGTTCAGGGAAATGAAATATTCAATCTGCTGCGTTTCCATACAGAAGGAATGACCCGGTTATTTAATGCAGGAACGCAGGTATTGGACCGGTGGACTCCGGAAATGCCAAATACAGATATTCCCCGGGCGGTTTCGGGAGATCCCAACCGAAATGCACGTGCCAGCTCCAGATGGATAGAGGATGGGTCTTATTTCAGAATCAAAAACCTGTCGTTGGGTTACACCATTCCCGCCGGAGCATTGGAGTCCTTTAGCAGAGGCTCGATATCATCCATCAGGGTGTACCTATCAAGCCAGAATTTGCTTACGCTAACCGATTACTCGGGGTATGACCCCGAAATAGCCGTTCGGACCGGGGTCGATTCCACCTTGGGAACCGGTATTGATTACGGTCAGTTCCCAGCTGCGCGGACCCTTATGGCAGGATTACAACTTACCTTTTAAATTACCGGGATAAAAGATACAAACCTATGAAAACGAAATATATAAGTATGATAATGATGCTCTTTGTAGGAATCGTTTCCTGCGACGAGGATAAATTGGATCCGGTAAACCCCAATCAATTGGGTATTGAAACGTTTTACCGAACAGGTCCTCAGTTAGAGGCTGCGGTTAATTCAGTATACGCCGGTCTTCAAGCTAATAATTTATACAATCGGGAATATTTTTTCCTTCAGGACCTGCTGTCTGATGATTGCGATACGGGCGGTCCCCAACTGGAAGCACCACGGGCACAGGTACTCAACCACGTTTTTGATGCATCCAACCCGGTAATTACGGCTAACTGGAGAGGATGGTTTCGAGTAGTACACCGGGCCAATCTGGTGTTGGAAAATGCCGAGAACACGGTAGAAGAAATAACGGATGACCTGAGGAGCAGAATCCTCGGAGAAGCGTATTTTCTCCGCGCCTTGGCTAATTTTGAACTGGTCAGTTTATGGGGCCCTGTCCCCTTGATGACTGCCTCTGCTTCTTCACCAGATGGACTGCCAAGGGCTTCTGAAGAAGAAGTATATCAGGTTATCTTCACGGATTTGCAGGAGGCCGTTAACCGACTTCCGCTGAAAAGCCAGTATTCAGGAGAGAATTTGGGGAGGGCTACCAAAGGTGCTGCGCAAGCATTGGCTGCCAAAGCCCATCTTTTTCGAGGTGATTTCCCAGCGGCGAGGCCATTTTTGGAAGCGGTCATCAACTCAGGAGAATATGAATTGGTGGATCGCTATTTAGATAATTTCGAAGCGGAGACCGAAAATAATTCCGAATCTGTTTGGGAAGTGCAATTTTCCGAAGAATTCGGAAATGCTGGTGGTTGGAATGCTGATGGAAGTAATATTGCCGAAGTGACGTTCCGTGGGCAGGAGTACGGTCCCACCGCCTGGAGAAATGTTATCCCTTCTATCAGCCTGGTAGAAGCTTATGAGACGGTAGAAAACGGGGCAGAGAAAGACGATCCCAGAGGGGAATATACCTTTTATAGAATTGGAGATACCTACAATAATGGTCAGAGCGTATTGACGGAAGACAAAGTTCAGGGTTCCACAGACCGACCCAGCTGGAAGAAATACCAGGCCATCTACAAAAGGGAAAATGAAGATACCAACTCGGGGATTAACTTTCGGGTAATCCGCTATGCAGATGTGCTTTTGATGATGGCAGAGGTGGAAAACGAAACCTCCGGACCTGCGGCAGCCTTGCCCTACATCAATCAGGTGAGAGCCAGAGCAGACGTGGACATGCCTCCTTATCCCACCGCTCAGTTTCCAACTGGATCCCAGGAAGAAATGCGGTTGGCCATCATGCATGAAAGAAGGGTAGAGCTAGCGGGCGAGCAGGTTAGAAATCGGGATATCCGAAGATGGAGAAGGCAAGGCGTGTTGCCCTCCGAACCAATCCCAGAGTTTCAATCCAGAAATGACGTTCTGCCAATTCCACTGGTAGAAATTGATAACAACTCTGCCCTGTCTAACTCTGATCAGAACTCCGGTTATTGATTGGGCTTTATGCCAACTAAATGGTAAAGCCGCTGCAGATTTGTAGCGGCTTTTTTATGGGGTATTTTCTCCCTTTAGTTTAATCACAAAATAGTAAGGTCACCTATCACTTCCCAAGAAACAAGCTCTTATTCGAATCCGAATCCTTTAGGTTTTCAATAATAATAACCCGGCGAAACCCGGGGGTTATTTGGAAACTTCATCACAAATTTGATATCTGGCTTGATTGCCTGTACATTTTTTCCGAAAAAGCCCGGAATCAGGTACAAAGCCGTTCAAACGAACCAAAATGTACTAAATTAAAACCGAACTCAGTTAACGAACTTACCCGTTTTCAGAAATACAAATAGCATTAGTTTGCCTTAGGCATAAGACCTGTTTTTTGTAGAAATGCCTCGGTCTCTTCAAGGGTTTGAAGGTAGATTTCTTTGTTGCGCACATTAAAAAACCCATGCCCTTCGCCCTCATAAAGGATCAATTCGCAATAGCTCCCCACTTTTTTCATGACCATGGTATAATATTGAGCGGTGACTACAGGGATCAAATGATCGTTGGTTCCGAGAAAAAAGAGGGTGGGCGGGGCTCCTTCAGCAAGGTTATGAAGGGGGGAAAAATCTTGGTATTGCGCGCCTATTCTTTCGTACCCGTATCCACCAGGTCCGTTATCAATAACCGGGTTGAAAAGCACCAGTGCCGCCGGTTGGGTACTGATTTCGGGATTTTCTTTTCCGTTAAATCCGGAAATCAGCGCCGTAGCTGCCGCCAAATGACCTCCCGCGGATCCTCCGGATGCAATGATTTTACTGCTGTCGATAGCCAGTCGTTCCGCATGTAGTTTAAGATATCGGATCGCTGATTTGGCATCTTCCAGGGCATCAAAGGGGCTGGTTTGTTGCCTGCTGCGAACGCGATAGTCCACCAGCACGGTAATCAACCCCTTCTGAACGAAATGTTCGGCATGGGGCCGGAATTGTTCGATGCTACCCTGATTCCAACCTCCTCCGAAAAAGAAAACCATAGCAGGTTTGGGCGAATCGTTGCCGTCCGGAGAATAGATTTCGAGTGCTAGACTATCCTTGCCAGCGACCTTATACACTTCCCGTAGGGAAGTTTGGGCAGACGCAAAATACACCATTGCCGGACCGATCAACAAGGGGAATAAAAGGAAGAAGGTTTTTTTGTTCATGTGAGGATTGTGTAATACGATGTTCCCTGGGCTATAATGATAGAAATTGGGGAATTATTGGCTAAAATCCAACTTTGTATTTCAGAATAATTGGATCTTCTTTGTCTGTTAACGTTTCAATACTTTTGAGGAGTTTTTCTTCGTATTTCCCGAAATAGCTGATGTCCAACGCTCTTTGCCAATCTTCCTGCTGCATTACCTGGTAAAAATAGCCATCTTTGGAATAACTTTTATTGCGAATTCCCAATAGTGCTTTTGTGATTTTTTTCTTACAAGTATCCCTTTGTATGAATACATCATAGAAAGGAAATGTGGAAAGATCTTCGCGATTAAAATGGGGACTTTTTTTAATACCGTAAGCCAATAATTTTAGTACCCCCTCGCTGATGTCAATGTGACCAGTATTGAAAGCGTAGTTTTGAGAAAGCAGTATTTTTTCCATAAATGCCCCTCCATTCAGTCCAAAGTCATCTGGACTAATGCTTTTTTCGCCAAAATTGAGGCTGATAAATGTTGTAACGGTGTCATTCCTGAAGCGATAGATGGTATCGGTAAGCCCGAAACTTAATAAATGGCCGTTTTCCATTTTGCTGATCATTCCGGGATTGAGTTCACCGCTATAGGGCAACGTAGCAATCGGCAGGGTGGTTGACGTTTTTGTGGTCCTATTCAAGGCGTGGAATACCCTACTCCTTTCACTTCCAGCAGGTTCGGATGAAATCAAAAAACGATCCGGGGAAATTAATGACACCGTGGGTACAAAATTATAGTCTCCCAAATGGATACGCTCTTTAAAATCAAAGTCTGGTAAACCGTACCTCAAGACGGTTCCCCTGCCAGTATTAATGTACAATTGATCCTTTTCTACGATCAAACCATGAAGAGACGGATACTCTTCGGGGCCATCCCCTTTTCTGTTCCAACTCATAAGGTGAGTTCCAGTCAAATCAAAGGAATGGATGGACAAGTCATTAAAACATTTGCTGGCGTAATAGATTTTATCACCGACAATCAATTCGTACAGGGGGCAGGATAGGTTTATCAACGTGTCTTTCGGAGCCAGTAAAGGGATAAACGAAACCTCAGATGCGCAATTCTCAAAACTGAAGAGGGAAGTTTCATCCAATTCAATGGAAGGTGCAACGCCAGCGGACGATTCATTTTCTTTAGGTTTGCATTGAAGAAAAACCAATCCCAGAAAACAAATGATTAATAGGTAAGAATGAATTTGGCGCATTGATTAATGGGGGCCTGCTTTCAAAATTTCCGGACTTACCTGTGATTCGAATTGTTTGAAATTTTTCACAAATAGATTTACCAACTTGGATTTCGTCTTATCAAATTTACTTTTATCCTCCCAGGTGTTTTCAGGTACCAGAATCTCAGCAGGGACTCCAGGGCAGGACAGGGGTATGTTCAGTCCAAACTCTTTTTCCTTATGAACGGCTACCTCATTAAAATCACCATGGTGAATGGCATCCAGGATGGCTCGGGTATATTTGAGTTTGATTCGGGCACCCAGGCCGTAATCGCCCCCGCTCCAGCCGGTATTTACCAACCAGGCATTTACCTGATGCGTTTTCATTTTCTGGGCCAGGAGTTCGGCGTAGGTATTGGGGTGCCACATCATAAATGCGGCCCCAAAGCAGGCACTAAAGGTGGCTTGTGGCTCTTTTACTCCCATCTCTGTACCCGCCACCTTTGCCGTATATCCGGAGATAAAGTGGTAACTGGCCTGTTCCGGGCTTAGTTTGCTCACCGGCGGCAACACCCCAAAGGCATCGCAGGTAAGGAATATAATGTTTTTAGGATGCCCGGCCATGCATGGAATCTGGGTATTGGAAATATATTCGATGGGATAAGAGGCCCGGGTGTTTTGGGTAATGGAAGTGTCGCTGTAATCTACTTCCCGGGTCAGGGGGTCGAAAACCACGTTTTCCAAAACAGTACCATAGCGAATGGCAGCGAAAATATCCGGTTCGTTTTCTGCGCTCAGATCAATTGCCTTTGCATAACAGCCTCCTTCGATATTAAAAACCCCTTCCTGATGCCAACAGTGTTCATCATCCCCGATAAGCTTTCTTTTGGGGTCGGCACTCAGGGTGGTTTTGCCGGTACCGGATAATCCAAACAGCAGCGACACATCGGCCTGTTCGCCAACATTTGCCGAGCAGTGCATGGGTAACACGTCCTGCATGGGCATGAGGTAGTTCATAATGGAGAAAATTCCTTTTTTCATTTCCCCGGCATACTCTGTTCCCAGAATGACGACTTCCTTTCTTTCCAGACTGATTCCGATGCTGGTTTTGGAGGTCATGTTGGTAGTAAAGTGGTTGGCAGGGAAACTACCAGCGTTGAAGATGGTGTAATCCGGTTCGCCAAAAGTCTTCAATTCCTCGTCAGTGGGCATGATGAGCATGTTTTGCATAAACAAGGCATGGTAAGCTCTGGTACAGATGATTCGGATTTTTAATCGGTATTTCGGGTCCCAGCCGGCAAACGCATCGACGATGTAAAGATGATCCCGGGTATTGAAGTAATCGATGGCCCGCTCCCTATTTACCAGAAACGTATGTTCGTCCATTTCAAAATTCACAGGACCCCAATCAATATTTTTTTCGGAGTCAGGCTGCCTTACGATGCGTTTATCTTTTGGACTTCGCCCTGTCTTTTTGCCGGAGTAGACCATCAACGCACCCTTATTAGAGATGGCGGACCCTTGTTCCAGGCGCAATGCCGATTCGTACAGAATGGCACGCTCGCTATTTCTATAAATTTCGGTTAAGTCTATACCGTATGCCCGTAAATCAAAATCCATAAATTGTTTTGGTTTCTATTTTTTTAAAGTTGAAAATACAAATATATCCATGAATTTTCAAAATTTGGACTAAATAAAAAACCTGATGATCATCAGGTTTTCATACTAGCAGAACCGCATCTGTTACATTTTCCCTCTTAGCATCTGATTCCAATAGAGGTACGGGAGTCCGTATTTCTTAAGAAGCCACATGGGATACAGCTCTTTTGAAGTATCAAATAGCTTACTCAAAAGTGGATCGCTATCCCGAACATTGTTGTATTTAAATTCGGCCAAAACCATTTTTCCATAGCCCGTAACCAGCGGACAACTGGAGTACCCTTCGTACAGCTTCTCGCCCAATTTTTTGTTTTTGATCAATTGAATCAGGTTATTGGCGACAACAGGGGCCTGCTTTCGGATGGCCGCTCCGGTTTTGGCCGTAGGTAGTGCAGCTACATCTCCCAGAGCAAAAATTTCCGGATAGTCCAGGTGTTGCAAGGTATTGATATCTACCTTTACCCAGCCCTTTGAGGGGCCTTCCTGATGGGCAATTGGGGATTCCTGGATAAATTTGGGTGCTTCTTGCGGAGGAGCCAGGTGCAACATATCGTAGGGCATGACGATTTCCGTTTCCCCTACAATTTCCTCATTGATGCTGCTATCTTCTGTTCCAATACAGCTATTGATACCGGATTGGGAATACTTGAAATGGACTTTTTTGTTTTTGGAATCGATTTTTACAGGGGTATAAAACGGTTTGAAAAAGATAGCTCGCTCCTGTATAATTTTGTTTAGGGTGTCTGCAAAATCCTTCACCCCAAAAATTACCGACCCTGGAGTCGCAAAGATAACATTTGACTTTTTACGCAGCCCATTCTTCCTCAGGTAATCCTCGGCCAAATACATGATTTTTTGAGGTGCTCCACCACATTTTATGGGAGTCGCTGGCTGTGTGAATACGGCATTGCCTCCCTTGAAATTTTGCAAAACCTCCCAGGTATATTCAGGATCTACGTAATTGGAGCAAACACCGTCTTTTCCCAGGCTTTCTCGTAATCCTTCTATCCCATCCAGGTTCATAACCAGTCCCGGAGCCACCACCAGGTAATCGTAGGTGAACTGTCCGGAGGATTTCGTGCCCACCATTTTCTTTTCAGGATCAATCGATGTAGCGGAATCTTTTATCCAATCTACTCCTTCAGGAATGTAATCCACTTCCTGCCGAATGGTTTTTTGCATATCAAAAGTGCCAGCACCTACCAAGGTCCAGGCGGGTTGGTAATAATGTTTTTCCGAAGGTTCTATGATTGCCATCTGAACGTTCTTATCCGCTCTTTTTAGCCTGGCAGCCACCATGATTCCCGCCGTGCCTCCACCTACAATTAAAATTTTATATTTCTTCATTGGTTTTTTGGTTGAATGTTTCCTAAATAAAGAAAGAAATGCTGAAAAAATATGTAATAAAGGTCACAAAGGTGAAAAGAAGTAACAGACTGCCTGAACGAAAAAATCCGGCATCGAGCTATTTCAGAGTAATTAGGCCCTTTTAAAAAGGGTATTAGGGGATCCATTTGATATGTTTGAAATTAGGTTTCCTTTTTTCAAGGAAAGCGTCGCGTCCCTCTTTGGCTTCCTCTGTCATATAGGCCAGACGGGTAGCCTCACCCGCAAAAACCTGTTGGCCCACCATCCCGTCGTCAGTAAGGTTAAAAGCGAATTTTAACATTTTGATAGAGGTAGGAGATTTTGCCAGAATTTCCTGAGCCCAATGATAGGCCGTATCCTCCAATGCCTCATGGGGAATGACCGCATTGACCATTCCCATTTCATAGGCTTCCTGAGCGGTGTAGCTTCTACCCAAAAAGAAGATTTCCCGAGCTCTTTTCTGTCCCACCATTTTGGCCAGATAGGCAGAGCCATACCCTCCGTCAAAACTGGTCACGTCTGCATCGGTTTGCTTAAAAAGGGCATGTTCTTTACTGGCCAGGGTAAGGTCACAAATCACATGCAAACTGTGACCGCCTCCCACAGCCCAACCAGGTACCACTGCGATAACGACCTTTGGCATAAAGCGGATTAAGCGCTGCACTTCCAGAATATTCAGTCGGTGCATCCCATCCTCGCCAACATACCCCTGTTTTCCCCGGGCCTTTTGATCCCCGCCACTACAAAAGGAATACACGCCGTCTTTCGGAGAAGGGCCTTCTGCGGACAGTAAAACCACCCCAATACGGGTGTCTTCCCGGGCATCAAGAAAAGCATCGTAAAGATCACTGGTCGTTTGAGGGCGAAACGCATTTCGTACTTCCGGCCGGTTAAATGCTATTCGGGCTACTCCTTCACATTTTTTATACGTAATGTCCTTGTATTCTTTTACAGTGGTCCAATGTATCATTTTACAGATGTTTTTTGTCTGCAAGATAACAGCCAATTGTCACATTTCAGAAATAATTCCAGGTAGATTCTCGACCATGGGTGGATTTTTTAGTTATTTTACAAAAAAGCACCGATGATCATTTTTGGAAACAAAACCTACACTCCCGAGGAGATCAGGACAGGCAAAAAAGGCAAGTTGGCGCCTGAGTTCGAGGCTGCTTTTGAATTTTGCCGGCAATGGCTGAATGGAACGTCCTGCTTTGATCTGCAAACCTCGGGATCCACAGGTGACCCAAAGACGGTACGGGTACACCGCAACCAAATGCTGGCAAGCGCTCAAGCTACCAGACGTTTTTTTGGCCTAAAAAAGGGGAGCCGAATGCTTTGTTGCCTGGATACAGGCAAAATTGCAGGAAAAATGATGTTGGTTCGGGCATTGGAGTGGGAAGGCGTGCTCGTGGTTGTTCACCCAAAACAAAACCCTCTTGAAAAATTACTGGATTACCATTTTGATTTTGCTGCGATGGTCCCCTTGCAGGCGGAAGCCTGCTACGATCATGAGTATAGCCGAAAAGCCCTAAATCAGATCGAGTTGTTGATCGTTGGGGGTGCTCCGGTAAGTCCCGTACTTAGAGAAAAAATGAGGCAGGTAAGCGGTAGGGTGTACCAAACCTACGGAATGACGGAGACGGTTTCGCATGTTGCCCTGGCGGATATGAAAGCCGATGGACCATTGGTATACCAGGCACTTCCACAGGTAATGTTGAAGGTGGATAAGGAAAAGAAGCTTGGTATTCAATCTCCCATGAGTGGAGAAGGCTGGCTTTTTACCAATGACCTGGTGGAAATGACATCTAGTCGCACCTTTATATGGAAGGGGAGGGCTGATTTTGTCATCAACTCCGGAGGAATAAAATTGTATCCGGAGTCAATTTTGGAGAAGATTAGCCCCCTACTTCAGGAGATTTTTCCCAACAGAAATTCATTTCTTACCGGGATAGAGGATCCAAAACTCGGGCAGGAACTTACCCTGGTCATCGAAGGGGAAGAAGATACAGAAAGCGCAAGTCACCTGTTGAAAGCAGCAAAACGGCTGTTGCCCCGCTTTCAAGACCCGAAATCCATCCTTTTTATACCGCGCTTTTTGTTTACTTCTACTGGAAAAATTGATCAATTACGTACCTTAGCATCATGGGAAAGCGGTTGATTTGTTTGGTGTTTGCGGTCAGCATTTTTATGAATAGTAAAGGAAACAGTATTACACTTCAAATTACGGTCCATATCCCTGGTGAAACAAAGGGATTGGTTCAGTTATTGGTTTTTGACTCCCCTTCGGGATTTCCGGACCAGCCTTCAAAAGCAATTCGAGTAAAGGCAGAACGGATAAAATCCGGGAAAGCCGTATTTCGGTTTGATGGGTTAAAGAAAGGTTTTTATGCCATATCGGCTTTCCATGATGCCGACGAAGATGGCAGGATGCGAAAATCACATTTTGGAATTCCCAAAGATGCCTATGGCTTTTCAAATAATGTTCGCAAACGCTTCTCTCCACCGACATTCAAAGACGCTTCTTTTTACCTTCCGGAGACAGGAACTACGGTTGAATTTTCCCTTAAATGATTATGAATAAGTCCCTTCAAATTTCAGTTGCTTCTATTGGTCTGTTGGCAGCCCTCCTGTATATGCTTCATTTTTTCGGCGTGATTCATCACCCCTATATCCCTGCTATTAGTGGGGGCACCGTCATCGCTTCGTATTTGTTCGGCGTGTATGCCAGAAAGAAGCAGGAAAAGGATTAAAAAAAGAAAAACAGGTCAGGGGCTAAAAATTGCTGCTGAAGTCATCTTTTATGACGTTTATCATATTCTCCATTGATTGAAGTAAGGAATAATTCCCTTTTTGTTTTCTAATTTTAAATCATCAATCAATGCAAACCTTTCAACGAAACGGATATGAAAAAGCTATTGGTTCCCACGGATTTCTCGGCTTATGCCGACGCTGCCCTTGAATTTGCCACCCAACTGGCCAAAAAGCATGAAGCTGAAATTTTACTTCTGAATGTAGTTCTGACACCCGTAAACTGGACAAAATTGACCAAAGAGCAGGAAGCACTCTATCCGGATACGATAGAAGTTATCCACAAGGCAAAAAAAGAATTGGCCGCTAGACTGGCTAAGGTGCAGCAAGCGGGAGTAAGGATCAGTAAATCGATTCATTTTAGCGACGGAAAAGAACGGCTTATTTCGTTTTTATCCTCTGAAAAAATTGACCTGGTCGTGATGGGTTCGCATGGTAAGTACGGTTTTAAAGCACATGTTTTGGGTTCTAATACCTACACTGTCCTGAGGAAAGCTGGCATACCGGTTTTTGTGGTAAAACCTGCTAAAGCCCCCTTTAGGTTTAAAAAGGTGGTATTGGCAACTGATTTCAAGGAAGCTTCAGGAAAGGCCTTCCAGACACTTGGAGATACCATTCGTTTCATGGGTGCTACTCCCGAGGTATTATTTGTAAATACACCGGCTAATTTTATGGAAGATGCTCAAATAAAGCAATTAGGCGAAGAATTTTTAAAAAAGTTCGCCTACTATGCCCATGACATTCATATTTACAGCGCATACAATGTAGAGCGAGGAATCATACAATTTGCACAGGCTGCGGAGCTTGATGCCGTGGCAGTGATTACCCATGGGAAAACGGACTTGCAACAGTTGTTTTCACCTTCGGTTACCGAAAATCTGGTTACCCACATGGAGAAACCTGTACTCAGCTTAAACGTAACAGCACTAGAATAATGAAAAGAGCCCCGTAAATTTTTTGGGGCTCTTTTCACAAAGGAACAGAATCGACTCGATTAGCCAAAAAACTGCTTTAGCGATTCAATTTTTTTGTCAAGAGAGGCTTCTGTAGCCCGGTAGGCTTCCCGGTTGGGCAGTTTTTCGTTTACGGAAATATAGTATTTAATCTTTGGTTCTGTACCGGATGGACGTGCAGAAATTTTGCTTCCATCTTCCAGAAAAAACTGTATGACATTTGATTTTTCGAGGTCCAGCGGACGTTCCTTACCCGCTTTCATGTCGTATATTTTACTTTCCTGAACATCGACTATTTTAGCTACTTTGAGGCCATTAATGGAGGTAGGTTTGTTGGTTCGAAAACCTTTCATCAATTCCTGAATTTGCTCCGCACCATCCTTCCCCTTTTTGGTAATGGAGATCAGAGATTCCTTATAAAAACCATATTTGACGTAAATCTCGGACAAAACATCGATCAGACTCATTCCTTTTTGCCGGTAATAGGCTACGATTTCTGCCACCATGGCGCAGGCGGAGACACCATCTTTATCCCGAACAAAATCTCCGATCAGGAAACCATAACTCTCTTCGCCTCCGGCAATGAATTCTTTTTCCCCCTCGTTGGCCAGAATTACGGATGCGATGTTTTTAAACCCGGTTAACACATCGTAATAATCCACGTCAAAATCCCTGCTAATGACCCCCAGTAAATCTGTGGTAACAATGGTACTTACGGTAAATTGCTTGCCGGTAAGCCGGCCTTGTTCCCGATAAAGATTCAGGAGGTAATAGATGATAATGGCTCCGGTTTGGTTGCCATTTAATAGTTCAAAGTCACCTTTTTCGTTGGGTATGACGGCAGCATACCGGTCTCCATCCGGGTCACAAGCCAGCACCAATTCGGCTTTTACCTCCCTGGCCAGTTGGATGGACAGATCCAGTGCCTCCGCCTCTTCCGGATTGGGGTATTTTACGGTTGGAAAGGTGCCATCGGGCTCAATTTGTTCTTTGACTACATGTATGTTTTCAAAGCCAAATACTTTCAGCGCTGCCGGAACCATCTTGCCGGAAGCCCCGTGGATTGGGGAAAAGACAATGGTCATGTCTTTTTCAACAATGTTATTTTGAGGGGATAAACTGAGCTTCTTTACTTCATTCAGGTAAATTAAATCAAAATCCTCTTCGATATATTCTATGAGCTGGTCATTTTTGTCCCAGTTGACATCGTCTATGGATTTTATTTTCAGGACTTCGGTAATGATGTTCTTATCATGGGGAGCCACCACTTGTCCCCCGTCATCCCAGTACACTTTGTAACCATTGTATTCTTTAGGATTATGGGATGCGGTGACCATCACCCCACTTTTGCAGCCATAGTGTCGAATGGCGAAGGAAAGCATGGGGGTGGGGCGCATGTCCCGGAAATAGCGTACGCCTATTCCATTTGCGGTGAGCACATTGGCCGTCGTTTCGGCAAACAAGGTGTTGTTGATGCGGGAATCATGGGTAATGGCAACCCGGATCTCCTCACTAGGAAAGTTATTTTTAAGGTAATTGGCCAATCCCTGTGTCGCCATTCCGATGGTATACACGTTTATGCGATTGGATCCAATGCCCATTACTCCCCTCAGTCCTCCCGTACCGAATTCCAGGTCCCGGTAAAAAGAGTCGATCAACTCGGTAGGATCATCCGAATCGAGCAATGTTTGTATTTCCGCTTTACTCTGGGCATCCAGATTGCTATTAAGCCAGGATTGGGCCTTACTGATGATGGCTTCATCTGTCATGGGTAAAAAAAGTTTTTTTGGTTTATAATTGAATGCCAAAATATAAGCATTAAAATGGATTTCCGCCTACTTTGATTCCTGAATTTTGAATGGGAGTTGGCAGAAAATGGGGCCTTTCCAATTTTTAAATGCCCTTGTTGGAATATGTGTCCATATTCTCTACCTTCATATTTTCAAACACGCAAAACAGCTTTTAGCCTTTATGGATTTTGATAAACTTGACAAAGAACTTTCTACAATCGTAGAATTACGCATTCGTTTGAGTAGTATCACTTATGCAGACCCGGATTACGATGAAATCGAAGAAGAGCTTCACGATCTGGAAGACACGCTTAACGAGCAATATGGTGATGAACTGGAGAGTAAGTTAGAAGAGATCTACACGACCCTAGCCTCTGACAATGACGTATTGCTGCCCTCGGCCTATCTGGCCAACAAGTACATACCCATGCAACCCGATGCCAGGGGAGTGGTCACTTACGATGTACAAGGTCCGGAAGGAGTTCCGGTCGAATCCGAACAGTTTGACGGGCAGGATGTGAGAATCGCCCTGGTGCCCAATCCCGTCCGTTTCGTTATGGTGATTAATGGGCGTCCACTCAAAGACCTTTGGCGGTCGAGATAAAGAAGGACTCCAAATCAGGCCATTTAACGTTTTGTTGAGGGTTTAACAATTACATATATAATCCTATTAAATGGTTGCTACTGTCCGGCTTTTTATTCTATGGTTCTTTTTGATCCCGATTTTTTCCGGATGTCAGAGCTTTCTTGGTAATCGGAAAGGCAGGGAAGCCTCAGTGGCTGCTACCAACGAAGGACTGGAAACAGCGGCAGTTCAAAATTCAGCGTCGTTTAATGTCGGTGTTTTCTATATGCCTTCCTGGAATGTATCCGGAAATGAAAAGCAAGATGTGGATAGTTTTTGGTCTTGTATAGAGGGCAGGGAGAATTGTCATTTTTTGAACGACAAAGGTGACTGGGGTCCGCATGGGAGAATTTACAATTCCAACTTTCCTTATGAAGGGCCCTACCTGGACAAAAAACCCATAAAAGCACTAAAGGGATTTTACAAAAGAGATGACCCGGAAGTTGCTCGAAAACAGTTGGATTACATGCATGACTATGGCATTGATTTTTTTGCCTATAATTGGTTTTTTGGCAGGCATTATTATTACCATAAAGACTTTGCTCCTCAGGCCAGGGTGTATTACCCGGATAAGTGGCCGACGGACAAGTCACGGGATGGCAGGGTAGCAGTGCCAGGTGTGGAAGAATGGGATGACCAACTGGAGGTTTTATTACAGGAGAATGCCAAAAGACCTAAAAATAAGCAACTGAAATTTGCCATAAACTGGTGTGACGACAGTGAAGACAGATGGACCCAGTGGCTACGCATGGCCTCTCCTCAAAACATCAATTCGCGCATCAATTATCCTGGAGAAACCCCTGATAAGGAACTGTACTTAAGAGTTCACAATAAAATCACCCTGCTTTGGATTGATAAGTATTTTCATAGGGATGATTATCTGAAGGACGAAGCCGGACGGCCTGTCGTCTACATTTATTTTCCGCATGACACGGAAGCCCGGGCAAGTTATTACGGCATTGGATTGGATGACTTAATTGAAAGGTCACAAGATTTGGTGAAAGAAGCGGGATTTCCCGGAGTGAAATTTATAGCCGTGACCTCCGGAGCCATGACCCCTGCGCTAAAAGCTTACGCCATGCCAACATCCTGGAAGCCACTGGATCCAAAGCAACCCTGGTTGGGAGGGAAATATGCAGATCGCATGCTTTTTCAGGATTATGTCCCGCGATTGAAATCGCTGGGATTTGATGGTATGACGGCATATATGTATCATGATTTTTACGATCAGGATAATAAAAGTTATGCCGATATGCGTAAAACCTATCAGGGACACTGGAAGAAATGGTCCGAGTATTTTAAAAATGACAGCGAATTCGACTATCAGGTGCCCGTTGCGATGGGTTGGGACCGCAGGCCGGCGGGAGGGACCTGGCCACAGCGGAGCGGCTTTCCAAGTGAGCCTTCAAAGGATAGGGTTATATCGGATAAATCATCCTTTAAGGCCAAACTTACCGCTGCCAAAAAGGTGTTGGTAGCAAATCAGGCAACAAACGGAAATACCTTGATGGTTTGCTGCTGGAATGAATACCTGGAGGGCAATCATATCGAACCAACGGTGGGAAATGGGTTTGATTACCTGGAGGCAATTAAAGAGCTTTTTTAATTTATATAAGATGAATTCTCCCCCAAGCTGAGGATATGCTTCTTATGAATGCCTACTTGAATCCAAGGCGATTCCTGATTTTATTTAATAATACCATCGCCGCGGAACGGGCCTTTTTTTCTCCTGCTTCTAGCCTGGCTTCCAGTTCGCGAGGGTGGCTCATGTAATAATTAAAAGTCTCTCTTTCTTTTTGGTATTTATCCAGAATCAAGCTCATGAGTTCTTTTTTTGCATGGCCATACCCAAAATTCCCTCCAAGATAGTTTTTTCTCAAGTTTTCAATCTGAGGCTTTTCAGCGATCAAGCTATATAAGGCAAATACATTACAGGTGTCCGGATTTTTTGGTTCTTCCAGTGGCGTACTATCCGTAACGATGGTATTGATATTTTTTTTCAGTTGTTTTTCGGATAAGAAAATATCGATGTAGTTATGGTAGGATTTACTCATCTTTTGCCCGTCCGTACCTGGAATTGTTTTCACTTCTTCCGAGATTTTTGCTTCGGGTATGGTTAAGAGGTCTTCCCCAATCCGGTGGTTGAAGGTGTTGGCTATATCTCTGGAAATTTCCAGGTGTTGTAGTTGATCCTTTCCTACCGGTACCAGATCTGCCTCGTAAAGCAAAATATCTGCTGCCATCAGAACCGGATAGGTAAATAACCCCGCATTTACATCCGCCAGCCTGTCCGATTTGTCTTTGAAGCTATGGGCATTCGCTAACATGGGAAAGGGAGTGAAACAGCTCAGGTACCAGGTGAGTTCGGTTACTTCCGGGATACGGGATTGGCGGTAAAAAACCGTCTTGTCGATATCCAAACCGAACGCCAACCAGGCCGCAGCCACTGCATTTACATTTTCAATACGTTCTGCGGCATCTTTGATGGTGGTCAGGGAATGTAAATCCGCAATAAATATAAAAGATTCGTTATTGTCTTTATTGATGAGGTCTATCGCCGGCTGGATGGCGCCTAACACGTTACCCAAATGAGGTTTTCCCGAACTCTGAATTCCTGTCAATACTCTTGCCATTGCTGTATTTTTGACGCAAATTAAGCAATTAAAGGTATAATATGTGGAAATTTGACGTTATTTGCAGGTATGAAGAGGACAATATTTTTATTGGGGATGTGCGGTTTTTTGTTTTCTTGTTCTGAGGATGTTAATAGTCAGGACGTTGCAGGAACCGGCCTGGCATGGGAAGAAAACCTCCAAACGCTGGGTGCTGTGCTGGCGGAAAACGGTGAGGCGACCGCAAATTTCTATTTTGTAAATAAAACCGATTCGTCGGCCTATATCAAGTCGGTAGAAACGGATTGCGGCTGTACCGTGGCGCAATATTCCAATGATACCCTTGCTCCGGGCAAGGTAGGATTGGTGAAAATTAACTATGATCCGCAATCCCGCGGCGGATCCTTCTCAAAAATGATTTTGGTTCGTTCCAACGTGGATCCGCAAGGCGATTCCTTGTTCTTGGAAGGGGTGAATGTGCCTTTTCCGCGAAATCCCGGCGATCACTATGAGGTTCGAAAAAATGGGCTTGGCTTTGTGTTTAAGGTAAATAATCTAGGTACCTTATTTACCGATAAGCCCAAAACCAAATACCTGGATTTTTACAATTTTAATGATTTTCCGATTCAGTTAAATCAGATTCAAGAGCAGCTTCCCGAATACATACAGGCGCAAATGCATCCGAATATGGTACAGGGTAACACCAGAGGAGTATTGGCCATTACCTTCGATGCCGCTAAAAAGAATGAATTGGGCTTTTTGGAAGAAGAATTTCGCCTTGCTTTCCTTTCATCCGAGCGCTTCGAACTTCCCATTAAACTGATGGCGACCGTACACGAGCACTTCGATCCGGTCCCGGTGGATCAGGTAGATCAGGTACCCAAATTAGACATTAGCGAGCGGGAGGTAGACCTGGGAAAAATCAGTTCCGGGAATACCCTATCTAAAACGATTTCCCTACAGAATACTGGTTCCCAGCCTCTAAATATAAGAAAGGTGGTATCCAATTGCGATTGCCTGCGCTTTGAAGTACCGGCCTACGACTTGAAAGCCGGAGCGGAAATCGATTTGAAGTTCACATTTGATCCGAAGGGACGGCGGGGAATCGATCATAAGACCCTGACCTTTTTTAGCAATGATCCCTTGAACCCTACCCAAACGGTGGTCATAAAAAGCCGGATTGACTAACATTCGGCCTGGTTGGCAGGCATTCGAAAGGTGTCTGTTGGGCCGAGTAATGGAATTATAGGGCTAATTTTGTGGTCAAATTTGTTATTTTGCGGAGAATAGCGGAATTTTGACTTCCCGGAACGAAATCTTTTTCGGTTCCCCGCCAGGAATAAACATAAGAAGCGTTACCGCCATACGTGCATGGAACAGGAGTATCCCAAAAAAGAAATTATAGAAAAAATTAAGCTGCTGGAAGAGAAATTTCGATCCTCCGGTCAGGATTTATCCTCCTACCTGGAGGGCTTGCTTCACGCCGACTACCTAAATTACTGGGACTATATCAATCTGGATACTTTGCTTACCCTACAGCAGCCCCGTACCTCTTTCAGTGATGAAAAGATCTTTATTGTATACCATCAGATCACGGAGTTGTACTTCAATCTCATTCTTTGGGAATTAGAACAAATGGCAGCGGAAAAAGAAATAAGCCTCTCTTTTTTCAAGGAGCGGTTGAAACGCGTGATCATGTATTTCGATTTGTTGATCGCTTCTTTTGCCGTGATGTGGAAGGGTATGGAACGGGAGCAGTTTATGAAATTCCGCATGTCGCTGTTGCCGGCCAGTGGATTTCAAAGTGCCCAATACCGGATGATAGAAATCATGTGTACCGACATCCAGAATTTAGTGTACCTGGAGGCCAGGGAGGATTACAAGGACATTAATCTGACCAGCATTGATTCGCTTTTCGATATTCTGTATTGGCAATACGGTGCCAAGGAACTGGCTACTGGAGAAAAAACACTGACGCTCAAATCGTTTGAACAAAAATACGGCCCCACACTCAAAGAGCTTATTGGCAAATTCAGGAAAAATAACCTGTGGAAAAAATACCTTTACCTACCCGAAAAGGATGAAGCCCTCACCGATCTGATGCGGGAGCTAGATGAAAAGGCGAATGTTTACTGGCCGTTGGCACATTATAAATCAGCGGTTAAATACCTCCAAAAAGACCCCATGGATATAGCAGCAACTGGCGGAACCAATTGGCAAAAATTTCTTCCACCCAGATTTCAAAAGGTGATTTTTTACCCCGAACTATGGACGGACTCGGAAATGGAAAACTGGGGGAAAAATTGGGTGGAAAAGGAGCTGTTGGGTGGCGTTTCCGGCTAAATAATGAGAAAGGAACTAAAGCTGGTACTCAGCCCGGAGGAAGCCTATCAGGATGCAGTTTTTCGTCAGGTAGTAGCAAGTCAATCTGGTTTTGCTGATGCGGAAGAACTCATTATACGCCCCCTCCGAAGGTCCATTGATGCCAGAAGCCGGCGGGTGAAAGTCAATGTTATGGTGGAAGTCTTTTCAGGAGAACAGCCTCCGCCGATAATACAGGCAGGAAAAACCTATCCCAACGTGCGAAATGCCGATCC
>JAWLFL010000044.1:0-24163 GCA_041685605.1 Cyclobacterium sp.
ATTAAAACAAACCGGTGAAGATACCGGAAGGAAAATAACGCTTTCGGAGGATGTTTTCGCTCTGGAGCCGAACGATCATGCCATATACCTGGATGTCAAGCAATACTTGGCCAACAAGAGACAGGGAACGCATAAATCAAAGGAACGAGCTGAAATCACTGGTTCTACTAAGAAAATCAAGAAACAAAAAGGTACAGGCGGTGCGCGTGCCGGATCTATCAAATCTCCCATTTTCAGAGGAGGGGGTAGGGTATTTGGACCAAGACCCAGAGATTATTCTTTTAAGCTGAATAAAAAATTGAAGCAAGTAGCCAGAAAGTCCGCTCTTTCCTATAAAGCGAAAGAAAACGGACTGGTAATTTGCGAAGACCTGGTTTTTGATGCACCGAGAACCAAGGAATATATTAAGCTGCTGGCCAACCTATCCTTATCGGATAAGAAAACACTGTTGGTCGTGGCGGAAAATAACAAAAACCTGTATTTGTCAGCGCGGAATTTGCAAAAAACCAAAGTCCGGATGGTGAATGAATTGAACACGTACGAGTTGTTGGACGCTGATCGTCTGGTTCTTTGTGAAGGTGCAGTGAGTAAATTAGAAACCCTTTTATCGAAGTAAAATCATGGATATATTAAAAAGACCTTTGATTACAGAAAAGATCTCGGCCATGAACGAGCGTGGTGTCTATGGTTTTGTGGTGGAAAAAACTGCAAAAAAACCACAGATCAAGGCTGCTGTTGAAAAAATGTACGGAGTCAAGGTAGTGGATGTGCGGACAATGCGCTATGCTGCCAAGAAAAAGACCCGGTACACAAAAGCCAAGATTGTTTCCGGATACACCAATACATTCAAGAAGGCAATCGTCCAGGTGGCAGAAGGTGAAATTATTGATTTTTACGGAGAAATTTAATTGAATCAAAGCAATGGCAGTTAAGAAATTAAAACCTGTAACCCCCGGTACCCGATTTAGAGTAGCTCCTTCTTTTGGTGAGATTACCAAATCCACACCGGAAAAGAGTCTTTTGGCTCCGTTAAAGAAGTCCGGTGGGAGAAATCATACTGGTAAAATGACTTCCCGATACCTGGGAGGTGGACATAAAAGAAAACTACGAGTTGTAGACTTCAAGAGAACGAAGGAAGGCATCCCTGCGGTGGTCAAGAGTATTGAGTACGACCCAAACAGAACCGCAAGGATTGCTTTGTTATACTACGCTGATGGAGCCAAAGCATACATGCTGGCACCTGAAGGCCTTGAGGTAGGACAGACTGTTTTATGTGGCGAGAAGGCCAGCCCGGAAGTGGGTAATACCTTGTTTATGAAGGATATTCCATTGGGTACGATTATTCATAACATTGAATTGAAGCCTGGTAAAGGTGGTGCTATGGCCCGAAGTGCGGGTGGTTATGCACAGTTATTGGCCAGAGAAGGGAAATACGTTACTGTAAAACTTCCTTCCGGTGAAATGAGAATGGTGCTCGCAAGCTGTAAGGCTACCATTGGCACTGTTTCCAATGGAGATCACATGAACGTGGTGCTTGGAAAAGCGGGTCGAAAGCGATGGTTGGGTAGAAGACCCCGAACCAGAGGCGTGGCGATGAACCCTGTTGATCACCCTATGGGTGGTGGTGAAGGCCGATCTTCAGGAGGGCATCCTCGTTCGAGAACCGGCTTATTGGCGAAGGGTAAAAAGACCCGTTCGGACAAAAAATATTCTAATAAATTTATCATTAGCAGAAGATCTAAATAAACATGGCACGTTCATTAAAAAAAGGCCCATATATAGAGCATCATTTGGCAAAGAAGGTGGATGTCATGAACGATTCCGGGAAGAAGTCTGTGATCAAAACCTGGTCAAGGCGGTCCATGATATCTCCGGATTTTGTAGGGCATACCTTTGCCGTGCACAATGGAAACAAGTTTATCCCCGTGTTCGTGACTGATAATATGGTTGGGCACAAGCTGGGAGAGTTTGCACCTACCAGAAATTTCCGTGGACACATTGCCAAAAAAGATAAAGGAAAGAGATAATCATGGAAGCAATAGCAAAATTAAATAATGTTCCTACCTCTCCCCGAAAAATGCGTTTGGTAGCGGATTTGGTCCGGGGAAAGAAAGTAGGTCAGGCATTGAGTATCCTGAAATTTACCCCTAACCACGGTGCTATAAGGTTGGAAAAGCTGTTATTATCAGCGATCGCCAACTGGCAGGCAAAGAACCCGGATGAGAAACTGGAAGACGCAGAGCTGTATGTAAAAACCATCGCAGTAGATAGCGGCAGAATGCTGAAAAGGCTTCGACCGGCTCCTCAGGGTAGGGCCCATAGAATCCGTAAAAGATCAAATCATGTAACGCTAATAGTAGACTCCTACGAAGGAGACGTTACCGCTGATATTGTTGAATCAAATGAAAATGAAGACTAAAATATGGGACAAAAAGTTAACCCAATTGGTTTAAGGCTTGGTATCATTAAGGGGTGGGACTCTAACTGGTATGGTGGACGTGATTTCGCCGATAAGCTTTTCGAAGACCAGAGTATCAGGAATTACGTTTTTGCGAGAATTCCAAAAGGAGGAATTTCAAAGGTAATAATCGAGCGAACCCTAAAGAGAATTACGCTGACGATACAGACTGCCCGACCTGGGGTGGTTATTGGCAAAGGCGGATCTGAAGTAGATAAGTTGCGAGAAGAACTTAAGAAGCTTACCAACAAGGATGTTCAGATCAATATTTTTGAGATCAAGCGACCGGAACTGGATGCTAAATTGGTGGGAGAGTCCATTGCCCAGCAGTTGGAAGCCAGAATTTCTTTCCGTAGGGCAATGAAACAATCCATAGCCGCTACCATGAGGGTAGGTGCAGAAGGGATTAAAGTCAAGCTTTCCGGAAGATTGGGTGGTGCTGAGATGGCCAGATCAGAGATGTATAAAGAAGGTAGAATCCCCCTTCACACCATTCGGGCAGATGTAGATTATGCTATTTCGGAGGCACAAACCGTATATGGTAAAATCGGAATTAAAGTATGGATCTTCAAAGGTGAGGTATATGGAAAGAGAGATCTTTCCCCTAACCTGAGCACGGGCAATGATCCTAAAGGCAACGCGCCTGCAGGAAACAGGAGAAGAAGAGAGGGTGGCCCGAAGAGAAGAAAAAGAAATAACTAAACATCTTTAACTGAGCAATCATGTTACAGCCAAGAAGAACGAAATTTAGAAAAATGCATAAAGGGAGGATCAAAGGGATTGCCCAGAGAGGTCATACGTTGGCTTTTGGTAATTTCGGCATCAAATCCCTAGAGCCTGGATGGATCACTTCAAGACAAATAGAAGCTGCCCGTATAGCGATGACACGTGCTATGAAGCGGGAAGGACAGGTTTGGATTCGAATTTTTCCAGATAAGCCCATCACTAAGAAGCCTGCAGAGGTGAGGATGGGTAAAGGTAAAGGAGCTCCTGAATACTGGGTGGCGGTAATCCGTCCCGGGACGATCCTTTTTGAAGCAACCGGAGTTCCGATAGCGGTGGCACAGGAGGCCTTGAGATTAGCCCAACAAAAACTACCGGTAAGTACGAAATTTGTGGTACGAAGAGATTACGCTGGATCATAAGATGATGAAAAATTCTGAAATCAATGCTCTGACAGAGAGCGAAATCACGGAGCGGATTGCCGCAGAAAAGGAGAACTTGACAAAACTACGTTTTGCTCATGCCATTTCTCCGATAGAGAATCCTAATAGAATCAGAGAATCTAGGCGTTTGGTCGCAAGATTGAATACTTTTTTACGAGCCAAACAACTAGCTAAATAAGAAATAAAATGGCTACTATAGAAAGAAACCTACGCAAGGAAAGAATAGGTAAGGTGGTTAGCAACAAAATGGATAAATCCATCACTGTAGCTGTGGAGAGGAGAGTAAAACATCCTATGTACGGTAAATTTGTTGGTAAAACCACCAAATTCACAGCTCATGACGAAAACAATGATTGCAATCCGGGAGACCTGGTTAAAATCAGCGAAACGCGTCCGCTGAGTAAAAATAAACGATGGAGATTGGTCGAAATAATTGAAAGGGCTTTATAAATCATGATACAACAGGAATCCAGATTAAGTGTAGCGGATAATTCAGGTGCCAAAGAAGTGCTTGTCATTCGCGTATTGGGAGGAACCAAAAGAAGGTACGCCTCTATTGGAGACAAGGTTGTGGTGACTGTAAAATCAGCCCTATCGTCCAGTAATATGAAAAAAGGTACCGTTTCCAGAGCGGTAATTGTAAGGACACGAAAAGAAGTCCGAAGAAAAGACGGGTCTTATATCCGGTTTGAAGATAATGCTGCCGTGCTTCTCAATAATAATGACGAACCTAGGGGGACCCGTATTTTCGGCCCTGTAGCCCGGGAACTCAGGGAAAAGCAGTTTATGAAAATTGTATCTTTGGCCCCCGAAGTATTGTAAAAATGGAAAGAAAATTCAATAAACAACCCAAATTGCACATCAAGTCAGGGGATACCGTGTTGGTACTCTCGGGAGATGAAAAGGGCAAAAAAGGTAAAATCCTTTCTGTCGATCAGACCAAAAGAAGAGCTATAGTGGAAGGATTGAATATGGTAACCAAACATATCAAGCCAACCGCAAATACTCCTCAGGGCGGTATTGAAAAGAAAGAAGCACCTATCCACATTAGCAATTTGCAACTAGTGGATCCCAAAACGGGGGATGCTACCCGAATTGGGAGAAAGAGAAATGAAGACGGAAAATTAGTAAGGTACTCTAAGAAAACCGGGGAGGTGATCAATGGCTAAACCTAGATTAAAAGAAAAATTCGATAGTGAAATCACATCGGATCTCAAGGATAAGTTTCAGTTTTCGAGTGTGATGCAGGTTCCTAAATTGGTCAAAATTGTTTTGAACAAAGGAATCGGTGCCGCCGTGGCTGATAAGAAATTGGTTGATCAGGGAGTGGAAGAGCTTTCATTAATTACCGGTCAGCGTGCAGTAGCGACCAAGGCAAAAGTTTCAATCTCCAACTTTAAGTTAAGGGATGGGATGCCTATTGGAGCCAAAGTGACCTTGAGGGGTGACCGCATGTTTGAATTCCTTGACCGTCTGGTAAGCATTGCGCTTCCTCGTGTTCGGGATTTCAAAGGAATCTCTGATAAGGGATTTGACGGTCGTGGTAATTATACCCTGGGCGTGACCGAGCAAATTATCTTTCCTGAGATCAGTATAGAAAAGGTAAATCGAATTTCTGGAATGGACATCACCCTGGTAACCAGTACGAACAGCGATGAAGAAGCGTATGCGTTGTTGAAATCACTTGGGATGCCTTTCGTTAATAAAAATAAAGAAGAATAAACATGGCAAGAGAATCGATCAAAGCCCGCGAACGAAAAAGAGAGCGCTTGGTGGCAAAATATGCCAAAAAGCGTGCTGAACTTAAAGCTGCCGGCGATTATGAAGCATTGGATAAGCTTCCAAAAAATGCTTCTCCAGTTCGACTTCATAACCGGTGCAAGCTTACAGGCCGCCCTAAAGGGTACATGAGAAAATTCGGTATTAATCGGGTGACTTTCAGAGAAATGGCTTCAGCAGGTAAAATCCCGGGAGTGACCAAGTCTAGCTGGTAAAAATTATATAATAGTTTTTATTCTAAATTTCATTGTGTAACTTTGCAGGCCCGTTCGGGTTTTGCAGTTAGACTAATACAAATATGACTGATCCAATAGCTGATTATCTCACCAGGTTGAGAAATGCCATCAAGGCCTCTCACCGGATAGTAGAAATGCCTGCTTCTAATATGAAGAAAGAACTGACAAAAGTTCTTTTTGATAAGGGTTACATCCAGAATTATAAATTTGTGGAAGAGGGTCCTCAGGGAACCATCAAGATCGCCTTGAAATACAATCCTCAAACCAAAGAAAATGCGATTGTTAACCTTTCTCGAATTAGCAAGCCTGGTTTAAGAAAGTATGTAAGTAAAGATTCCCTACCCAGAGTAATTAATGGATTGGGAATTGCCATTTTATCCACCTCCAGAGGAGTAATGACTGACAAAGAAGCCCGCGTCGAAGGAGTGGGTGGAGAAGTGCTTTGTTACGTTTATTAATGCATAGATATGTCTAGAATAGGTAAAAAACCGATAAATATACCCGCGGGTGTGACTGTAGACGTTTCTGATCACAATCAGGTAACTGTTAAAGGTCCCAAAGGTACACTGGTTCAGGAAGTTAATCCTGATATTTCAGTAAAAGTAGCCGACAATCAGGTAGTTCTGGAAAGACCTACCGATTCGAAACGGCACAAATCATTGCACGGACTTTTCCGTTCGCTGGTGAACAATATGGTCATTGGTGTAAATGAAGGATATAAGAAAGAATTAGAACTGGTAGGTGTGGGTTATAAGGCCACTAACCAAGGTCAGGTTCTTGAACTTTCCCTGGGCTATTCCCATAATATCTTTTTAATGGTCCCACCGGAAATAGCTATCAAAACAGAAACCCCCAAAGGAAAAAATCCCTTAATCTCACTGGAAGGTATAGATAAGGAGTTGATTGGTCAGGTTGCTGCAAAAATCAAATCTTTACGTAGAGTAGAGCCATTTAAAGGCAAAGGGGTACGATTTGTAGGCGAGTATGTTAGACGTAAAGCTGGTAAAACTGCTGCTAAAAAATAATTAAACGATGGCTTTCAAGAAAAAAATTAGAAGACTAAGAATAAAAAAAGGTATTCGAAGGAAAATTTCCGGTACCGATGCCCGACCCAGACTTTCTGTGTTCAAAAGTAATACAGGGATTTATGCACAATTGATTGACGATTTAAAAGGTCAAACCCTTGCAGCAGCTTCTTCTAAAGAACTGGGTTCCAGCAAAAATGTGAACGTGTCTGTTTCGAAAGAAGTAGGAAAAAAGCTCGCTGAAAAAGCCGTAGGTAATGGCCATAATGAAGTTGTTTTCGACAGAAGTGGATACCTTTACCATGGAAATGTAAAAGCTTTGGCCGAAGGAGCCAGAGAAGGAGGCCTTAAATTTTAATCATTATGTCCCAAACTAGTAAAAAACCCATTCGGGCTACAGATACAGAATTAAGCGAAAAAGTCGTTGCCATTAACCGTGTCGCGAAAGTAGTTAAAGGAGGTCGTCGATTTTCTTTCTCAGCAATCGTAGTTGTTGGTGATGGTAAAGGTGTTGTTGGATTTGGTTTAGGAAAGGCAAACGAAGTAACGGATGCTATTACTAAAGGAATCGAAGATGCCAAGAAAAACCTGATCAAGGTTCCCATGCTTAAGGGCACGATACCGCACGAGCAGCTAGGGAAATATGGTGGCGGATTGGTGCTGGTAAAACCAGCAGCTCCTGGTACCGGCGTTTTAGCAGGTGGTGCCATGCGTGCCGTTTTGGAAAGTGCCGGGTATACCGATATTCTGGCGAAATCGAAAGGTTCTTCCAATCCCCACAACGTGGTGAAAGCCACCATTGACGCATTGGTTCACTTGAGAGATGCCATAGCTGTGTCTCAGCAGAGAAGAGTAAAATTATCGAAAGTATTTAATGGATAATCACATGGCTAAGATCAAAATTACCCAGATCAGAAGTATCATCAAGCGACCTAAAAACCAAAAGGCGACCATTACGGCCCTTGGATTAGGAAAAATCAACAAGACTGTGGAAAGGGAAAACACGCCACAGCTTCAGGGGATGATAAGTAAAGTAAGCCATTTAGTAAAGGTACAGGACGTTTAATCAATGGTGGTTGAGGCTTTCCATTTGTTAGACCATTCGAAAATAAATTCAAAATGAAATTACATACATTAAAACCAGCGGAGGGTTCCATTAAGTCCCGGAAAAGGATTGGCCGAGGTCAGGGATCCGGTAGAGGCGGTACGTCTACAAGAGGGCATAAAGGTGCCAAGTCCAGATCCGGCTACAAATCCAAATTGGGTTTTGAAGGCGGTCAGATGCCCTTGCAACGAAGGGTTCCTAAATTCGGTTTTACGAGTCATAACCGGGTTGAATACCAGGCGATCAACCTGGATACCTTACAGGAACTGGTGACCAATCTAAAGGTGGACAGCATTGATTTTGATTTGCTGCACCAAAATGGGCTGGTTTCTAAAAAAGATCTTGTAAAAGTCCTCGGAAGGGGCGAACTTACTTCCAAAATTAACGTAAGTGCCCACAGTTTCTCTGCCTCTGCGATTGCTGCGATTGAAAAAGCCGGAGGATCTGTTAATAAGGTTTAATTCATGAAAAAGTTTATTACAACAGTAAAGAACATCTTTTCGATAGAGGATTTAAGAATCAGAATCCTGAACACCGTAGGCTTGCTTATTGTGTTCAGGATTGGGTCCTTTGTAGTCCTTCCCGGCGTGGATCCGAGCCTTCTTGGAGAAGCGGCTACGGGTATTTTCGGATTGATTGATACCTTCTTGGGTGGTTCTTTCAGTAGGGCTTCCATATTTGGCTTGGGTATTATGCCCTATATATCTGCTTCAATTGTACTACAATTGTTGACTGTTGGTGTACCTTATTTTCAGAAACTACAAAAAGAAGGGGAGTCAGGTCGCAAGCGAATTAATCAGATCACCCGGATATTGACCATTGTGATTACCTTTGCCCAGGGGATAGGCTATATTACAGCTACTATTCCTGACGAAGCCATTGTTATTAATAAGACGCTTTTCATGACTTCCGGATTGATTCTGTTGACTTCCGGTACCATGTTTTGTATGTGGATCGGTGAGAAAATCACCGAAAAAGGTATTGGTAATGGTATTTCTATGTTGATTATGATCGGAATTATTTCCGCCTTACCAGGAGCCATTATTTCTGAGAGTTTATCTAAAGGCGGTGGCGGTATTCTATTGCTGATCTTGGAAGCGGTGATCTTATTCTTTGTGGTAGTAGGAGTAGTAGCCCTGACGGAAGCCGTTCGGAGAATACCCGTCCAATACGCTAAGCAGGTAGTAGGCGGGAAAGTGTACGGTGGACAACGGCAGTATATACCGATTAAGGTTAACGCCTCCGGAGTAATGCCGATAATATTCGCACAATCTTTAATGTTTTTGCCGGCATTGATCGCTCAGATTTGGGCGGATAATAGTGACATTGCTGCTTACATTGGAACCACCTTTAGTGATTTTACTTCCTGGCAGTATAATCTGGTGTTTGCCGTTATGATCATTTTGTTTACCTTTTTCTATACAGCCATTACCGTCAATCCGGAACAAATAGCTGAGGATATGAAAAGGAATGGTGGATTCGTTCCTGGAATAAAACCTGGTGCGCCTACTTCTGAGTTTATTGATAATATCATTTCCAGGATCACCCTTCCCGGTTCCATCTTATTAGCTTTGGTAGCGATCATGCCCGCTTTTGCGATTATTGCCGGTGTAAGTGGTGAGTTTGCTCAGTTTTATGGGGGAACTTCTTTGTTGATCATGGTAGGAGTTATTTTGGATACCCTTCGTCAGATTGAGAGTTATTTGTTGATGAGGCATTACGAGGGGATGATGAAAAGTGGGAATATGAAAAATGACCCATCCAGTTTCGCTGTAGCTTAACGATGATACAGTTCAAGTCTGAAGAAGAAATTGAAATAATTAAAGAAAGTGCGCAGATCCTGGGAAAAGCCCACGGAGAAGTTGCCAGACATGTGAAAGAAGGGGTAAAGACCTCTTTTTTAGATAAAATTGCTGAGGAGTTTATACGGGATCATGATGGAATTCCTTCCTTTAAAGGATACAATGGATTTCCTTCTTCCTTGTGTATTTCTGTGAATGAAGTAGTTGTTCATGGATTTCCCAGTCAGTATCAATTGAAAGATGGCGATATAATCTCGATAGATTGTGGAGTCTTTCACCAAGGTTTTCATAGCGATTCCGCTTATACTTACCCTGTTGGTGAAGTCTCCCCGAAAATTCAAGCCCTTTTAAAAGCTACTGAAGAATCGCTCTATCAGGGAATAGAAAACGCAGTTTTTGGTAAACGTGTGGGCGATATAGGCAATTCCATTCAAAAGTTTATCGAAGCGAAAGGGTATACTGTAGTAAGAGAGTTGGTAGGTCATGGTTTGGGCCGTCAACTACACGAAGCTCCCGAAGTACCGAACTGGGGAAAACGGGGCAGCGGGGCCAAGCTGCGAGAAGGAATGGTGATTGCAATTGAGCCCATGGTAAATCTGGGTACGCGCAATGTGGTTCAAGAAAGAGATGGCTGGACCATCCGGACAGCGGATCGGAAGCCGTCTGCTCATTTTGAGCATACGGTAGCCATTTTCGAGGATAAAACAGAGATATTGACCACACATAGGTACATAAAAGAGAATTTTAAAAGTTAACTATGGCTAAGCAGGCATCAATAGAACAGGATGGCACCATCGTTGAAGCATTGTCTAATGCAATGTTTAAGGTGGAGCTTGAAAATGGACATCAATTAATTGCACATATTTCCGGTAAAATGCGGATGAATTACATCAAAATTCTACCCGGGGACAAAGTGAAATTGGAGATGTCGCCTTACGATCTTTCCAAAGGAAGGATTGTTTACCGCTACAAGTAAGGTAGTGGTATCGTTTCCGTTGGGAGTTGTATTTAAAGAAAATAATTAGTGATATGAAAGTTAAAGCATCAATTAAGAAAAGGAGCGTTGACTGTAAAGTAATCCGCAGAAACGGGAAGCTCTATGTGATCAACAAGAAGAATCCAAAGTTTAAACAAAGACAAGGTTAATTACTATGGCTAGAATTGCAGGTGTCGATATACCCGACAATAAACGTGGCGAAATAGGCCTTACCTATATATTTGGTATCGGCAGGAGTACAGCAAGGGCCATCCTTATCAAAGCTGGCATTTCTTTAGATAAGAAGGCAGGGGAGTGGGATGATGACGAATCTACTGCCATCAGGAATATTATTGCTGAGGAGTACAAGACAGAAGGTGTACTTAAATCTGAAGTGCAGTTAAGTATTAAGCGGTTAATGGACATTGGTTGTTACAGAGGCTTGCGTCACCGGAAGGGGTTACCCGTCCGTGGACAAAAAACCAAGAACAACGCCAGGACCAGAAAAGGTAAGAGAAAAACTGTTGCCAACAAGAAGAAAGCGACTAAATAAATCCTGACATAGATTATGGCTCAGAAAAGAAACGAAAAGACCAAAGCTAAAAAGCGGGTTGTTAAAGTAGAAGCAGTGGGTCAGGCCCATATCAAAGCTTCGTTTAATAATATTATCATTTCCATTACCAATAATTCAGGACAAGTGATTTCCTGGGCATCTGCTGGTAAAATGGGATTCAGAGGTTCTAAGAAGAATACGCCTTATGCGGCTCAAATGGCTGCTCAAAACTGCGGACAGGTTGCCTACGATCTCGGTTTGAGAAAGATTGAGGTATTTGTAAAGGGTCCGGGAGCGGGCAGGGAATCTGCCATTAGAACCTTGCAAAACGTGGGGTTGGATGTGACTACCATTACCGATGTGACTCCATTGCCGCACAATGGTTGTCGTCCTCCAAAACGCAGAAGAGTTTAATTTAAAGAAAAAATACGCATGGCTAGATATAGAGGTCCAAAAGCAAAAATTGCCAGAAAATTTGGCGAGCCCATTGAAGGACAAAGCAAAGTGCTTCAGAAGAAAAACTATCCTCCCGGAATGCACGGAAGAGGAAGGAGAAAGAAGCAGTCCGAATTTGCCATTCAGTTGATGGAGAAGCAAAAAGCCAAATACATTTACGGTGTATTGGAAAGGCAATTTGCACGTATGTTTAATATTGCCTCCAGAAAAAAAGGGGTAACCGGTGAAAATCTCCTCCAACTTTTGGAAGCCCGATTGGATAATACCGTTTACCGTTTGGGAATCGCTCCCACCAGAAGAGGTGCTCGTCAATTGGTATCCCACAAGCACATCCTTGTCAATGGTAACCTGGTAAATATTCCATCATTTTTATTGAAACCCGGAGACGTAGTGTCTGTTCGGGAGAAATCTAAATCCCTGGAAGCTATTACCGAAAGCCTTAGAGGAAGAGGAACGACCAGGTATAGCTGGTTGGAATGGGATAATGGATCCCTCAGCGGGAAATTTGTCAGTATTCCACTAAGGGAAGATATTCCGGAGAACATCAAGGAGCAGCTGATCGTTGAATTGTACTCTAAGTAATCATTAACATTCCAAAAAAAGAATTAAAGATATGTCCATATTAGCATTTCAAATGCCAGAGAAAGTGGTAATGGAAAAAGCAGATGATTTTCATGGTCTGTTTACCTTCAAACCACTTGAAAAAGGATACGGGGTAACCATTGGCAATGCCCTAAGAAGGATTCTTTTGTCTTCGCTGGAAGGGTATGCCATTACTGCTGTCAAATTACCAGGGGTAGTTCATGAGTTTTCCAGCATAGAGGGAGTGGTAGAAGATGTTACTGACATCATACTTAATCTAAAGCAGGTCAGGTTTAAAAAGATCCACGATGCCATTGATAATAAAATCACGGTAGAGGTTAAAAATCAGGATGTTTTTACGGCTGGCGATATTGCTAAATTCACCACTTCTTTTGAGGTGTTGAACCCTGAATTGGTGATTTGTCACCTTGATGATTCCAAGAGTCTGGAGATTGAGCTTAGTGTCGATAAAGGCAGGGGATACTTGCCCGCAGAGGAGTCCAAGCCCAAAGAGCAAATTTACGGTACCATTTCAGTAGACGCGATTTTCACGCCTATCAAAAATGTAAAATACCGGATTGAAAATACCCGGGTGGAACAAAAGACTGATTATGAGCAACTCATAATGGAAGTGTCTACGGATGGATCCATTCACCCGGAAAAAGCGCTTCAGGAGTCGGCTAAGATTTTGATTCAGCATTTCATGTTGTTTTCTGATCAAACCATGGTTATTGATGCCCCTGGAAGTGGTGCTATTGAGCCAATTGATGAAGAATACCTGCACATGCGGAAGTTGCTGAAAACTTCACTGAGTGATTTGGATCTGTCTGTCCGGGCTTTTAATTGCCTGAAAGCAGCAGATGTCAAAAGCCTTGGTGACCTGGCCAAACTGGAAATTTCAGATATGATGAAGTTCCGCAATTTCGGTAAAAAATCCCTGGCTGAATTGGAGCAATTGATTCAGGAAAAAGGTCTGACATTTGGCATGGACCTGTCTAAGTATAAACTTGATGAAGAATAATTAATAATGAGACACGGTAAGAAATTTAACCATCTGGGTAGAACCGCCTCGCATAGGAAGGCCATGCTTTCGAATATGGCGCAGTCTCTCTTGGAACACAAGCGGATCAGTACCACACTTGCCAAAGCCAAGGAGCTGCGGAAATATATAGAACCCCTGATCACTAAAGCCAAAATGGATACCACTCACAACCGTAGGGTTGCTTTTGGTTACCTGAAAAACAAAGAAGCGATTAAACTTCTTTTTGGAGAGGTGGTAGAAAAAGTAGGAAATCGTCCAGGAGGATACACACGAATTATCAAAACCGGCTATCGACTGGGGGATAATGCGGAAATGTGTATCATCGAATTGGTAGATTACAACGAATTACTCTTGAAAGACGATAAACCTGCTAAAAAATCCGGCAGAAGGAGAAGCAGAAGAGGTTCTGGAAAAAGCAGTGAATCCGAAGAATCTGCCAGTAATGTGCAGGCATCCGATAAAGCGGAAAGCGAGAAAACAGAAAAGAAGGAAAGCCCCAAGGCAACAGCCGATGAAGAATCCGATTCTTCTGATGCCACTGCTGAGACCTCCCCAGAAGAGCCGAAGGCTTCCACTGAGCAGGAGGACGCAGCAGAAAAAGAGGATGACAAAAAGGATGGCGATAAAAAGTCTGAGTAAGATATGTCGCTTTTGTAAAGATAAAATCAGGGATTGGCCGTTAGGTACAATCCCTTTTTTTATATCCTTTTCTTTGAATGCTTTCTACTACTTAGAAAATTCTTAAATTTGCCTATCAAAAATAGCTATGAACAGAAAAAAAGCCACCCTTCTTTTAGCAGATGGAACGGCCTTCACGGGAAGCCTGGTCGGTAGCCATGGCACCAACGGCGGGGAAATCTGCTTCAATACCGGAATGACCGGGTATCAGGAGATATATACGGATCCTTCCTACACCGGACAAATAATCGTCAATACCACTCCCCATATTGGAAATTACGGGGTGGTGGAGGAGGATCAACAGTCCGGGCGGCCCTTGATTTCCGGGATTGTCGTCAATGATTTTTCCGAAATTTATAGCCGGTTGGATGCCTCGGAGTCCCTTCAGGAGTATCTGGAAAGGCATGGCATTACCGGGATAGCGGATGTGGATACCCGGAAACTTGTACGCCATATCCGATCCAAAGGAGCTATGAATGCCATTATCAGTTCTGAGTTTGACGATCTGGATCAGTTAAAAACCGAACTGGCCAAAGTACCTGATATGAATGGGTTGGAATTATCCTCAACCGTTTCTACCAGCGAACCCTATTTTTACGGAGATGAAAACGCGTCCATTAGGGTAGCCTGTGTGGATTATGGCATCAAAAGGAACATTCTACGATGCCTGGCCGATCGGGGGGTGTACTGCAAAGTATTTCCAGCGAAGACGACTTTTTCCGACATGGAAACCTGGAATCCGGATGCTTATTTTCTTTCCAATGGCCCCGGAGACCCGGCAGTAATGGAGTATGCGGTCACGACTACCAAGGAAATTCTGAAACAGGATAAGCCCTTATTTGGAATTTGCCTGGGACACCAAATTTTGGCGAGAGCCTGTGATATCTCCACCTATAAAATGCATCACGGACACAGGGGGCTTAACCATCCCATCAAAAACCTGCTGACCGGAAAGAGTGAGATTACCTCTCAGAACCATGGTTTTGTGGTGACTCGTGAAGATATCGACAAAAACGATCAACTTGAAATTACCCACTTGCACCTAAATGACGGGACGGTAGCCGGCATCAAATTGAAACATAAACGAGCTTTTTCTGTACAGTACCATCCGGAAAGTGCTCCCGGGCCGCACGATTCCAGGTATTTATTTGAACAATTTATTTCCCTAATTCAGAACTAAATCATTAACCTTTATTTTGTTATGACATTGATACAATCCATTCACGCAAGACAAATTTTAGATTCCCGGGGCAATCCCACGGTAGAAGTAGATGTATTTACTGACAACGGTGCTTTTGGTAGGGCGGCTGTTCCCAGCGGAGCATCTACCGGAGTACACGAAGCAGTAGAGTTGAGAGATGGAGACAAAAGTGTATACATGGGCAAAGGAGTGCTTAAGGCCGTTGCCAACGTGAACGACGTAATCGCTCCCGAATTAATTGGTTTTGATGTCTTTGAACAAAACCAAATAGACCAGATCATGCTTAGCCTGGATGGTACCAAAAATAAATCCAAACTGGGAGCAAATGCCATTCTTGGGGTTTCCCTAGCCGTGGCTAAAGCGGCAGCCATGGAGTCAGGACAACCTTTATACCGCTACATCGGAGGCGTTAATGCCAATACACTGCCCGTACCCATGATGAACATTCTGAATGGTGGTTCGCATGCGGATAATGGCATCGATTTTCAGGAGTTTATGGTGATGCCTGCCGGAGCTCCTACGTTCTCTGAGTCTCTTCGGATGGGGGCTCAGATCTTTCATGAATTGAAGGCTGTCCTGAAGAGTAAAGGACTCTCTACCAATGTGGGCGATGAGGGAGGCTTTGCTCCGGATCTTAAAAACAACGTAGAGGCCATTGAAGTGGTCTTGCAGGCCATCGAAAAGGCCGGTTTCCGTCCGGGTGAAGATGTGTTCATTGCCATGGATCCAGCCTCCTCTGAATTTTATGATGAGGAAAAAGGATTGTATGTATTTAAAAAATCTACCGGTGATGAACTGACTTCCGAACAAATGGCTAACTACTGGACCGAATGGGTAAATAAATACCCTATCAAATCCATAGAAGATGGCATGCAGGAAGACGATTGGAAGGGTTGGAAAATGATGACCGAAGCCGTAGGAGATAAAATTCAAATTGTAGGGGATGATCTGTTTGTGACCAATGTAGAACGATTGCAAAAAGGAATTGACGAGAATATTGCCAATGCCTTGCTTGTAAAAGTAAACCAGATCGGGTCGCTTACCGAAACCATCAATGCAGTGGATTTATGTCACCGAAATAAGTACAAGTCGGTCATGTCTCACCGGTCCGGAGAGACGGAAGATTCCACCATTGCGGATCTGGCAGTAGCATTGAATACCGGACAGATCAAAACCGGTTCGGCTTCCCGTTCCGACAGGATGGCCAAGTACAATCAGTTGCTTAGAATTGAAGAACAACTTGGTGATTCAGCCTATTACCCCGGGTTGAAATTTTAAGGTAATACCTTTAGTTGGTATTTTCCAAGTTACCAATCATACTAAACCCTTTTGAGGCCCTGGCTTTAAAAGGGTTTTTTTATTTGACGAAGGGGGCATTCGATTTTCTTCACCTTTCCTACCGTGGAATTGCTTCTAATTGGGTTTTTGAAAAAGTTATTGGTTTTTAATTCCCAAATACTTAGGTTTATTACAGTATGGGAAAAAAGAAACGGATTGCCACCTTTTTAATAGGGCTATTTATGGCTGTACTAACGTTGGCCTTTCCCCTAATGGCCCAAGAGATTACCGTAAAAGGAAGGGTGGTGGATAAGGAATCAGGTTTGCCGCTGCCCTATGTTACGGTATTTGTTAATAATACGGCAGAAGGTACGGTGGCTAATGAAGAGGGAAAGTTTGAACTCAGTATGGCAGCCGGACAGCATGAACTGGTACTTTCTTTGGTGGGATATGAAAACCTGGTTTTTGCGGATAATTTCTCCGGGAATCTTCCCCGGTTTGTTTTTCAGATGGCCCAAAATCCAATCGACCTGAATGAGCTACAGGTGGATGGCGAAAGAAGCAGCGAATGGTATGAAAATTTACGGATCTTTGAATACCATTTTTTAGGGAATAGCAGGTATGCCTTGAGCTGCAACAATATCAATCCGGAGGTTTTGGTGATTGATTTTGACGAGTCTGTATTAAAAGTTCACAGTACTGATTTTTTAACTATAGAAAACCAGCAACTGGGATACCGCATCGATTATCTGTTGACTTCCTTTGAATTGGACACCGACAAGAAAAAATTCCATTACCTTGGCTATCCCAGGTACACGGAAATGGAAGGTGGAAGAATGAAAAAACGTAGGTGGGAAAAAAACAGGGCTTCGGTCTACCAGGGTTCCTGGTTGCATTTTAAGCGAAGCATCAGAGACGGCACTACTAGTGAGGCCGGTTTTGAAGTCAGAAAAATGAAGCAGGTGCCTAACCCGGATCGGCCTCCGGAAAGGGTACTACTCGAGGCAAAACAGCAATTGGAAATCACCAAAGATTTAGCATTCAGCATTTTCAGGGACTCTCTATCACGGATTGCAGAAAAAGAGTCACTCCCGAAAATAATCCCTAAAGTAGATACAGTTCTTTTAAAGGAAAACGATTACAGTCAGGTCGTTGATGGAGAGGTTACCTTGGAGTTTGAAGATTTTTTGGAAATCACGTATACCAAAGGGAAGGTAAGCAGGGAATACATCAATTCGTTTGTACCGGGACAAGCGCCGAAGTCCCCATATCCAATTTCAATAATGAGCCAAACAGCCCCCGTTTTGATCTATCCTACCGGTTTGGAGTCCAATCCACTTTCCCTGTATCTGGAAGGGTATTGGAGCTGGCAGAAAATGGGTGATGCGCTACCCATTAATTATAAATTTATCAAATAAAAAGGTTAACCGATTAGCTGTTTTTGGAAGGTTGGTATTAGTTTTCCTATATTTGGAGAAACATACAGGAAGACAATGGCGAAATACCTTAAGTACACCAAAAACTTCTACTTCGTTTTTACCGTTTTATTCATTGTCTGGATGGTTTTGATTGACAGCAACGACATCATCAGCCATTTCAAGTTACGTTCCAAGCTTAGCGATTTGAAGGATCAAAAAGCCTATTATCAGGAGCGAAAAGAAAAAATTCAAGCAGAAAGAGAAGCGTTGCTGAGCAATTATGAACTGCTGGAAAAGTTTGCTCGGGAGCGCTATTTGATGAAACGGAAAACAGAAGACCTCTATGTTATTGTGGAAGAGTAAACGTTTGTTATTACTGGGTGTCATTTTTTACCTGACTTATTTTTCTTCAACTACGATAGGAACCGTTCTTGCGCAACGTGTTATCTACCCCGAAGAAAACCCACCTTTGGAAGAACGCATGTATTTTGGGGGCAATGGAAGCCTTCAGTTTGGCACGATTACGTTTGTAGAAATTTCTCCACTGGCCGGTGTGATGATAACCGATAGGTATTCGGCGGGCCTGGGGGCGACCTATCGGTATTTGAATAATAGGTTTTATCAGAATGGTCAGGCCCATATATACGGAGCAAGGATATTCAACAGGTTTAATGTACTCCCAAAATTTTTCCTGCATGCCGAATACGAGGCTATCAATGTGGAAGTGGAAAATGTAAATCCCAACACCAACGAAGTGTTTATTACCCGCGATTGGGTGCCCGGTTTGATGGGAGGAGCAGGTTATTTCACGCCTTTTGGAGATAGAGGCGGGATGAACTTTATGTTATTGTATAATTTTACCGACGACAACAGAAGATCGCCATATAATGAACCATATGTTATAAGAGTGGGTTTTGTATTTTAAAGCTATCTGAAGCATGGATTTATTTATAGACCGCTTACACCAAGCCCATAACCACTGTCCGGAATGCCCCTCCCCCAAAGTAATCAACCGGTTTTTTGATGAAATCCTGGGAATGCTTTTTCCAGAGCATGCCCATGAAATCTACCGGGAGCGGGGAATTCTGGAAACAAAGTTTTTTGATCTGAAGGTGCAACTTCGAAAAATCCTGAAAAATAATGAGGACCTTCACCGTGGAGATGGTGAAAAACTTGCCGACTCATTTTTTGATCGATTGGAGGGAGACGTGTTTGAAAGGGTACATGAAGACCTTCAAGCGATGTTTGAGGGGGACCCTGCAGCCAAATCCAAGACAGAAATCATCCGCTGCTATCCCGGCTTCTATGCGATTGCTGCCTACCGAGTCGCTCACTTGCTACATCGGTTAGGGATCGCCTTGATTCCAAGAATGATCACCGAGTATGCGCATGGCAAAACCGGAGTTGACATCCATCCCGGAGCCAAAATTGGCAGATTTTTCTGCATAGACCATGCGACCGGTATTGTCATCGGGGAAACCACCCTGGTGGGAGATCGAGTCAAAATCTACCAGGGAGTAACCTTAGGCGCATTAAGTGTCAATAAGGAAGACGCAGACAAAAAGCGCCACCCAACCATCGAAGACGATGTGGTTATTTATGCCGGGGCCACCATCCTGGGAGGAGATACGGTCATTGGAAAAGGAAGTGTGGTTGGGGGCAATGTGTGGCTTACCAAGAGCATTCCGGCAAAAAGTAAGATTTATTACCAAACTAAGATATACGACGGGTCTTCCAATCTTACAGATTTTTATGTATTGAAAAGTGATGCCTGAACATCCTATTTATGAAGTTATTTGAGCTAATCGGGAACACACCATTAATAAAATTAGAAAACATCCCAGTGAATCCAGGGGTAACGATTTACTGTAAACTTGAAGGGCAAAATCCCGGCGGTTCGGTTAAGGACCGTGCGGCCTATTTTATGATCCGGGCCGCCCTGGACAGGGGAGAGATCAGCAGGGGCTCCAAACTCGTCGAAGCCACATCTGGAAATACGGGCATTGCCCTGGCCATGGTAGCCAACCTGTTGGGTGTCAACATGACGCTGGTGATGCCGGATAATTCCACAAAGGAGCGAATACTTTCTATGAAGGCCTATGGGGCAGAATTGATACTTACCCCTGCCGAAAAAACCATTGAATATGCCCGGACCTTAGCGGAAGAAATGGCAGCTAAAGAGGGGTATTTTATGTTAAACCAATTTTCAAACCCTGACAATTACCGGGCACATTATCAAACCACCGGTCCGGAAATTTATCAGGATACGAATGGAAAAATCACGCATTTTGTCTCCGCAATGGGTACTACCGGTACCATCATGGGAGTCTCAAGGTACCTCAAGGAAAAAAAACCGGAAATTCAGATCGTGGGTACCCAACCCACAGATGGGTCCAGTATTCCTGGGATCCGGAGATGGTCACCTGAATTTTTACCGAAAATTTTTGAACCGGACCGGGTAGATCAGGTGATCGATGTGAGTCAGGATCAAGCCACTGAAATGACCAGACGAATGGCCCGGGAAGAAGGAATCCTTGCCGGGATGAGCAGTGGGGGAGCACTTCACGCCGCCATTAAGCTGTCTCAAACACTGAAGGAAGGAGTGATTGTTTGCATTACCTGCGACCGGGGCGACCGGTATCTGAGCTCAGATTTATTTGGCTAAAACCCGTCAATGAAGCTATTTTCTTTTTTTATAAGTTACCATTAATTCCTGGTAATGGGGAAGGTAAGCAATGCGAAAACGACAACCCCTCAGAAATTCCTTGGCCAAATCTTTCGAATCTACTATCTTTCTGACTATGAAAAACCATGCCGCAATTAAAGCTGTCTGTCAGTCAAATTCAGATTTCACTTCCGAAATACTGGATGATTTCTTACTGCATTATGCAGCAGATAAAGATAAACTGGGGAAAGAAGTAGATCAAAGGTTGAGAACGTACCGTCATGTTATTCAAGGTATGGACAAAGCCTGGGTTAATTTGATTAAGTCCCAGTATATCATGCACCGGGTATTCAAAAAAGGAGGCCTGATCCACAAATATTTAAAGCATGCCGCCCTTGCCCGCCTACCTGAGCAGGGCCGAAAGTGGCTCGAAGAACAAGCAGCCGAGCCCTGGAAATTTAGTTTTTCCAGAATAGTAGAAAGTCCGGAAGCGGATTTTTATACTATGGAAGATCTTTTTACCGGAGAGCAATATTTACTTTATTCGACCGGTGTTTCCCGCATTTTGCAACAAGGCGAGGTCGTATCCTGGTTTAACCTGATCGGGTACAATGGCGACTGTTGGCAGGCTTTTGGTCCCATCTCCGCTTATAGGAGTTTTGCCATGGATGATATCTTTTTCTTTGCTACGGAACTAGATCCCCGCATTACCTCTGATGAGGAATTGATGGCCGATGTTTCTAAAAACCCGGTCCCCTACATGATGTTATATTGCCGGTCAAATTATCCCTTGACGGCACATGAAGGTGAAATACTTGAATTAATAATTACCGAGATCGAAGAGGTGGATTTGGTTCTGGATAAGCTAGATGAGGACTTTGAAATGGACCGAGTACAGTCTGTTTATCAGTTGCGGTTGAAAAATTGGGAAAATAAACCCCATTTTGCCGTGGCTTATTATGATAGCAAGGAGCAATTTTTGCAAGTAACAGCCATGACTCAAAAGGGTTATGCCAAATTGGTTGCTGCTTTTCAAAAACAGGGTATACAGGTAGCGGACTTCGCAGATATCTACGTACGTCCATCCATGCTGACGGCAGCCAGAGAGATCCTGAAAAGGCCTATTGAGCTCCTACCATTGGAACTGCTATTTGAAAAAGAGGTAGATCCGCAAACGGAGGAAGAATTAGATAAAATCAATCAATTTTTGGCTTTGGCAATGCCCGATCTGAATTCAGGTAAGGAACCGGATTTGGAAGCCCTTGCAGCCCAGGTTGGTCTGGATCTGGAAGCGAACCGGGAAACATTGCAAGGGATTTTCGACGAGGTCCGTAAAAAGCAAAAAAGATGAAAATCTTGGCTAGAAGCTTCCATTGATAACTATGCCAAGGCACTTGCCAAAACCTACCAGCCTAAAATGTAAATGGCAAGGGTTGTATGGATCTGTTCTTAATATGAGTATAGGCCTGATGAGGCAGTGGTGTTTTTTATTTGATCCTGGTTTTCTATTGCTCAGAATAATCAAAAAAAATTCCTTTTTTGATTACGGCAAACTATCTTACCAATTCATAAACAAAGACCCATGAATAACAGAAGATCCTTTTTAATCAAAACTGCTCTAGGAATCGTAGGAGTAGGTGTTTCACCAGCCTGGCTTCAGGGGGCACCTGCTATCATCAGGAATTACAACAAGCCGAATTCAAAAATTAATGGGGTACAGGTTGGCTGTATTACCTATTCGTTCCGGTCGATGGCCGACCAAAGTGCAGAAGCTACGCTTAACTATGTTACCGAAAGTGGGATCAATGCCATTGAGCTCATGGGCGGACCCGCCGAGAGCTTTGCGGGCATGCCGGAGTCCACGATTGACAGAAGGAAATTTTACCAGCTTATGGGCAAGCAACGCAGGGGCGAAACCTTAAGCACGGATGAAAGCAAGGAGTTGGCGGAATTGCAAAAGGAATCGGAGGCGTATGGGAAATTGGTTTCGGACTGGAGGTCCAAGACTGATTTTAAGGCCTTCGAGCAATTCAGGAAAATGTTTAAAGATGCCGGTGTCAGCATTTATGCCTTTAAGCCTGCTGCCTTTGGAAAGGGGAATTCCGACGCTGAAATCGCTTATGGAATGAAAGCTGCTAAAGCCCTGGGAGCTTCGCATGTGACGCTGGAACATCCCTCCGATGATGCCCATACCCAGAAGTTAGGAAAAATGGGAGAAACGCGCCGGATGTCCGTAGGCTATCATGGGCACGAACAGCAAACCTTCGATTTTTGGGATACTGCGCTCGCCCAAAGCCCGGCGAACGGGTTGAATTTTGATGCCGGCCACTACATTGCCGCTGGCCATACGGATATCATGGAATTGCTCAAAAAGCAGCACAAGCGAATCCTGAGCATGCATACCAAAGACCGGCAGACCCCTGCCAATGGAAAGGGAAACCTGCCCTGGGGCCAGGGGGACACTCCGCTCCGGGAAATATTACATTTGATTAGGGATGAAAAGTTTCGTTTTCCCGCAACTATTGAATTGGAGTATCAGGTTCCGGAAGGTTCCGATGCGGTGAAAGAAGTGCAAAATTGCCTGGAACATTGTCGGAAATTATTGGTGTAAGTTGCCCAGGGATAATGGCAGCCTACCCTCGGTTCACCTTTTTTGAAAATAAGCGATCATTCTATTATCGGTATTCATTTGCCGGATGCCCAGTAAATGCTTTGTGCCAGTAGTTTTCGGTACATGGGATGGGAAAACACCTCTGGACCGTGCCCCGGCTGAATGTAAGCAGACCGGGTGTGCCTGGAGGGCTTTTGGGTCCAGGCTAAAATGGGCATACTACCTGGATGCTTGGTGGAAAGCAGCGGATTGACGGTTTCTGAAATCCATACGTTACCATAGATTTCGTCATAAATATCAAAATCCTTGATCCCATTTAGAATGTCGTTCCTTCTGTTTACAATGCGGGCTTTGAAGCCAACTTCATGCTTGTAATTGGATTGAACGGCCGGATCGCCTTCATTTTCTATATAGCGTCCGCCGAGGATATCCCGGTAGAAGTCCCAATCCTGGTATGAGACGATGGCGTGGTGAAGAAAAACGAGTCCAATGCCCTTTTGGACCAATTTTTCAAAGCCTTCTTTCTCTTCCGGAGAAATGTCCTGGATCATGTCGTAAAATACCAGCACGTCGAATTCCCCATGGTGCTTCTCTAAAAAGTATTCGCGTGCTTCGGGATGAGCCATTTCGGTGTAGCGAATCCCCGGCAGGGCATCCATCATTTCGAAAAAGGCAGGTCGGTCAAAACCGTGTCCACCCGTCAATACCAGCACCGATAAATCCTGTGAGAGGGATAAATGCGTCAAAAGAAAGGTAAGGGCCAGTGTCAAAAGAGTCGTTTTCATTTAGCAGGGTTTAGTCTGGGTTCTGAAGTATAGTTTTCCAACATGCAACTAAGCAGGTCTCTCACTCGGGTTCTGAGCGTTTCCGGTGTGAGGATCACTACCATATCGGCCATGCAGATGATCCAGCGGGCAAAGCCTTCCAGGCTTCCCGTCATAAAGGTAAGTGCTACCTCATCCCCTTTTTCTTCTTGTAGAACAAATCCATGTTTGTATTTCTGGGTTTGCAGGTATTTCAGGTTGCTGGCATGTACTCGGATTACCACCCGTAATAAGTCTTTCTCTTGTGCCATTTTTTCTAAAAAGCTCTTCAGGGAAGGATGGTGCATCGTAAACGTTTGATCCGTTAT
>JAWLFL010000045.1:0-24156 GCA_041685605.1 Cyclobacterium sp.
CTTGTGAAAAAAATTCAGTCAACCATTGAAGCTATTTCCATTATTTAAAACTATCACTATATTTTTTTATCTTTTATGGTTAAATTCAGTTATTATTCTTCCGTACCGGGCTGCTATGATAGTACACTGCCCACCGGACTGTTAAGGCACCTGATAGCAGGCCATTGGAATGGCCGACCTGAGAATAAAAAACTGGGGAAATGAGAAAGAGGGAAACTAAGGAATGGGCTATACTAAGCTGCTTGATGGAGTATTAACCGTTAGAAATTACTTCATGGAACGTTCTCACTTTGCCGTTACAAATGGTAACACATTTGTTTAATTTGTCAGTCAATTAAACTTATAACCCCTGCAGAAAATCCTGAAACTCCTGGTTGTCAAAATTACTCATGCCTTCCTGATAAAAGACGATTTCTCCTTCGGGATTGACCACCAGTGTGGTAGGGATGGCCTGGCTTTGCAAGGAAGGATTTAATCCGTAAGCAGCGTGTACGATAGGAAAAGAAAAACCCTTGTCTTCTACAAATTGAATACTTTTGCTAAAATCATCATCCAATGCTATCATTAAAAACTTAATGGAGTCGTTTCCCTGCACCTTTTCGTACAAACTGGATATGTGGGGCATCTCTGCCCGACAGGGTGGGCACCAGGTAGCCCAAAGGTTAATAAACAGCGTTTTACCCCGGTATTGGGAGAGGCCTACCCGGTCTCCGTCCGTATCCAAAAACTGTCCGCTAAAATCAAACGCCTCGCTGGATTTATCTTCCAAAAGCACCTTGGGTTTAATCAGGCCGGTGGACAGGACCAGTGACTGAACGCCTCCTATAATGGGTGTCATCAGCCCAGTAAAATACAGCACGGCAAATATTCCCAACATAATCCCCCAACTCTTGACTTCTTTTTTCCAGTTCATAGACCTCGATTTTATACAAAGCTAGGGATTTCTGTAAAATAGCACGGTGACTTTTAATACATAATTTCTCCTTGGTATTCGCCATCCCGGTTGAGCCCTTACCGATTAGCCATCGTTTTGGAATTCGCCAGGCTTGTCCGTGCATTAACTGATTATGGGCCCCATTATCATCCATTGGAACGGTCCACTTTTTACCTTATATTTACCATTTAAGGAACAAAAAGCTTGTATTAGTGACAAAGCAAATGGCATTGGATAGGATCCTTTGGCTAAGTACCACGCTAACCGATGGAAAACAGGTGACTGGTAATTTGAAATACACCACTGCTGGGAAAAGTATTAAAGTGGATCGCATTAGCCTGCTCCGGTTGGTTAGCTATTGGAATCGTTTTAAAGCACATCATGCTATAAACCACTTACGTTACCTAAATCGGCTGTTTTGTGGCAAAATAGAAACTTCCGGCTGTTTTTTTTAGAACAGGTTACCATTACCCGCTTTCAGCTTCTGGAAGAGATCGATATATTATGTAACTTGTTTGTAAACGACTCCTGCATATGATACCACTAGTCAAGATTGTTTCTTTGAAAAAGGCAAGTAGCCTGTTTCTGGTTTTTTTTATTTTTCTTGCCTGCCGGAAGCCGGAGCCTACCATCCAATCCGATGTTTGCATCTATGGTAATTCCAGTGCTTCTATTATGGCTGCCATACAATTAAAAAAGCGCGGAAGGGAAGTGGTGATCGTCAGTCCGGATAAATACGTAGGCGGCATGAGCATTGAAGGACTTGGCGGATCGGATATCAACAATCATGCAGGTTTCAAAAACGATTCTGTGATCGGCGGGCTTACCCTGGATTTTTACAAAGAGGTGGCTGGTTTTTATGGGATTACCAACTTCGATTCAGCACGAGCTCATGCCAGCACCTGGCGCTTTGAACCCCATGTCGCTAAAGGGATCTTTGATCGCTGGCTGGCGGACCTGGAAATCCCCGTCTACACAGAATCCCCGCTACGCCATGCATCCGATGCCGTAAAAAAAGAAGATGGGAAAATCGTATCCATTGAGACCGGCAACGGAAAAACCTTCCGGGCTTCCCTCTTTATCGACGCTTCCTACGAAGGCGACCTCCTGCATTATGCTGGTATTTCAACCACTGTCGGACGGGAACCAAACAGCCTGTATGGGGAAACCAAAAACGGCATCCGCGAAACCAATACCTACCGGAATTTTGAAGTTACGGTGGACCCCTATGTGGAGCCCGGCAATCCCGAAAGCGGGCTAATTCATACCATTCAGGAAGAACCCCTGGGAGAAGCCGGTGCCGGTGATCAGCGTATTCAGGCCTATTGTTTCCGGGCCTGCCTGACCAAAGATCCGGCTAATAAAGTACCTTTCGTAAAACCCGAAAATTACAATCGTGACTGGTACGAAATTTATCTACGCTACCTGGAAGCAGGCGGTACCTTGTACAAACCCTCCTATTCCATACCTAATAACAAAACCGATCTGGGTGCCTGGCACGACCTGTCCCACAATCTTTACGGGATGAACCACGAATACCCAGAAGGGGATTACCAGAAACGGCAGGAGATTTACCAATACCACCTGGACTTTACCCGTGGCCTCTTCTGGTTTCTGGCCAACGATCCGGAGGTGCCCGAAAACTTCCGGCGGGAATGGAGCCAATGGGGCACGACCAAAGACGAGTTTACCGATAATCAGGGCTGGCCCCGAATGCTTTATATTCGGGATGGAAGAAGAATGCAGTCGGACTATGTGATTACAGAACATCATACCCGAAACGACACTTCCATCTTTATTGAGGATCCGGTAGCCATTGCCTTTTGGCCACCAGATGTGCATCATGTGCGGCGCATTGTCCGTGATGGAAAAGCTTACAACGAAGGCTTTGTCTTTGGAGGGGATAATTGGAAACCCTTTCCCATTCCCTACCGCAGCCTCGTCCCCCGGGAATCCGAATGCAGCAATTTACTGACCCCCACCTGCCTGTCCGCCAGCCATATTGCCTATGGAGCCATCCGGCTGGAATGGACCTTTATGCTGTTGGGAGAGGCTGTCGGTATTGCGGCGGACCTGTGCCTGGAAACAAAGACTGACGTTCAAAAATTGCCCTATTCAGCATTAAAGGAGCGGTTGGAAGCTAACCGGCATGTTACAGAAATGCATTAAGTGCGGAAAGGGCGATCCGTAAAAAATGACGAATTTATCTTATTCAACGCAAAAGAGACTTTTTATTAGAGAATAATTTAATATCTTCATCATTTGAGGTGGATAATGTCTTCGTTCCTTCGACATTAAACGTTTGTGATCGGCTATGCGCTACCACTTTGTTTATGTAAACCGAAAGCTATACTTCAAGCTATATAATTAGTAATAAATATCCTAATTAAGTCTTTTAACATCAACAATTAAAATGAAAAACATAGGACTTACCCTGGTATTTCTGATAGCATGTTCGTCAGCATTTGGACAACAATTTCTTTGGTCAACAGTAGAGGATTCTACATCTAAATGGGAGAGATCTGTCCCGCTAAATAAGGTTAGCAATGAAGTCTTGAATTATTACGACCAGTACAGGTATTATTATGATTTTTCCGGATACAGCAAAGAGCGATTTATTGAAGAATTCGACTATGGATTTGATGACTGGAAATGGTTAAAGGACATAAAGAGTTTACAGGTGTTTTCCTTAAAGTCCAATACTGGACAAGGTTCCCTTATCATTGTAATGTGTATTAATGAAAACAATGCGGACGCAGTGATCTTCTCAAATTCCCATTTACAAAGCACTCCAATGTTTACCTCTACAAATGATAGAAAAAAATTTACTAGATGGTTCAAAACATTGTTGAAATAACAATTACTAATTTTTACGGGCTAAAATTGTATTCCAATTACGGCCCCTGTACTTGAATTAGGGACATAACCTTTTCATGGCCTGAATGAACACTTCCCGACAGCAGGTATTATCTGGTACCGTTGCAATTATTTCTCCTTTAAACGATATTTACATCGAGGCTGACGGCCAAAAGATAAATCAAATTTTGATCATTCACCAGCTTTCGAAAACTTGATTAAACCTAGTAGAAAACCTTATGAAACACGTACCACTGATTTTACCCCTACTATTTCTAGCGCTTTTCACCAAGGGACAAGAGCTCCCGCTTTTAAAGGTCTCCCCCGATAATCGCTACCTGGTAACAGCGGACAACCAACCGTTTTTTTGGCTGGGAGACACGGCCTGGGAATTGATTCACCGACTGGACAAAACAGAAATCGACCACTATCTGCAGGACCGTGCCAACAAGGGCTTTACCCTTATCCAAACCGTCATCCTGGCAGAACTGGATGGGTTGAACACACCAAATGCTCAGGGAGACACCCCATTGATCGACAACAATCCAGAGAAGCTTAACGAAGCCTATTTTGACCTGGTGGATTTCGTGGTGGAGAGAGCCGCTGAACTGGGCATGTACGTTGGACTCTTGCCTACCTGGGGAGATAAGTTTAACAAAAAATGGGGTATTGGCCCGGAAATTTTCACTCCGGAAAATGCAGAAACCTACGGCGAACTATTGGCCAAACGCTATCAACCACACAGCAATCTGGTCTGGATTCTCGGCGGGGACCGACCCCTAGAAAACGAAACCCATTATGAAATTATCCGCTCTATGGCCAAAGGAATCCGGACCATTGACAAGAAGCATTTACTGACGTTTCATCCCGTGGGAGCAAAAAAGGCAACGGATTATTTTAGCGGGGATAGCTGGCTGAGCCTGGATATGTTTCAGAGCGGTCACAGCCGGCTGGCAAAGGATTATCAATACGTCCTGGATGCGCGAAGCGCCGTCCCCGCCCGGCCGGTGATCAACGGGGAGCCCCGGTACGAAAATATCCGGGATCGGTTCTGGGAAAATAAAGAATACGGCTGGCTGGATGATGCCGATGTCCGGGTTGCGGGTTATTGGAGCATGCTTTCGGGAGCTGCCGGCTACACCTACGGTTGCAATGATGTCTGGCAAATGTACGAAAGCTGCAGGGCGCCAATTATCAATGCCCGTACGGGTTGGCAAGTGGCCCTGGACCTGCCCGGCTCCTCCCAGATGGGCTACCTTAAAAAAATCCTTTCAGCGCTTCCCTGGCAGCAGTTGCAACTAGATCAAAGCCTGATCTTGGGGGATAATCCAAAAAACGAGTCCCACATGCTGGCCTCCAGAACAGAAAAGGGTGACCTAATACTTGCCTATATACCTACCGGAACGCCGCTAACCCTTGATTTAACCCAACTTAATACGGAAAGAGCCGATGCTTATTGGTTTAATCCCAGAAATGGTAAGGTCCTGCCACTTGGAGAGGTTAAAACCAATGGCTTCCAGACGTTCACGCCATGGGCCAGTGGTTGGGGAAGTGATTTTCTATTGATACTTGTGGACAAAAAGGCCGGATACGATTTTTCAGATTTTATGAACTAGAAAAGGTTTGGAGAGAAAGCGAGTCAGAGAAACAGGAAAATATTGATTGAACCGAAGGAGTGGATAAAAAGTGACTGAAAATGCTTTTTTTTAACGGAAAAAGTCAGAGGATGTGTTTCCATTCACCAATTCGAGCTAATACCATTTAAAAAAATGAAAATTGACTTCAGAAAACAAAAATACCTATAAAATCCCAGCCGGTGCCAGCATTGGGCACGTGCACCTGAAAGTGGCCGATTTGCAGCGCTCCCTGGAATTCTATTGTGGCATGTTGGGTTTCGAGCTGACCACCACCTATGGGGAAGACGCTGCTTTTATCTCTGCCGGAGGTTACCACCATCACATCGGATTAAATACCTGGTTCAGCAAAGATGCTCCTCCGGCTGCTAAGAACAGTACCGGCCTGTTTCACACGGCCATTCTTTACCCAACGAGAAAAGAGCTTGCCGGGATACTTGACCGGATCCTGAAAAGCGGGTACCCACTGACCGGTGCCGCAGACCATGGTGTATCCGAAGCACTTTACCTGAACGATCCGGACAACAACGGAGTGGAATTGTACTGGGACCGGCCCAGAGAGCAATGGCCTAAAAAACCCGATGGCTCCCTTGAAATGTATACCCGAAGACTGGATTTGGAAGGTTTGCTAAAAGAAATAAGGTTATAAAACGGTTTAAGTACTTCTAGTATATTCACGTCCGGCAGGCATAACGAATAAAACTCCCTTTTGATAAAATCAAAACGTTTAAGAGAACATACTATCCCTGATTTGGGGATTGGTTTTGAGCAAGTCCGGTTGATAACACGCTAAACATAATGTGATCTACGATATGAAATTCCTTTTGCCTCCTTTCTTTTTGTTTTTTTTGGAAGGTCGGATAGGTTTTTAACGGTGAATACCTACATCAAACCCAAACTATAAAGAAGTCACTCCGCCTAACTGGTGAATGGTATTCTGGATCAGGCCCTCGACTGTTTCGCCTTGCTCACTTTCCAATCGGTATTGGATTTCCATCACCCAGGTCGGTTCGATCTCGGGTAGTTTTAGCTTGAGCGATTTTTTATCCGGCCCCAGCTCAACAGCGGAAACTGCCAATTCTTTCTCGTTGTAATGCTTGGAACCGTACTTTCTGGAGCGCAGCAGATCCCAGGTGGCAACCGTGTAATTCGACAGCTCGTGTACGCTGCTTTCATCCAGTTTTTCCGTAAAGGTTAGCAAAACCCCGTCTTTCTGGGCCTGAATGCCAACCGGTAAATTTACCGGGGTTTCGGTCTTTCGGATCCGGTATAGTCCCCCCAGTTGGGGTTGGGTGGAGCCCCAGGCGGAAAGGCCGCAAAGGTACAAATGACCATCTTCCGGATTAAACCGTCCCCGCATCACGCCCGTGGCAAAACGGGGCAATGGCAGTTCCACAATACCGCCCTGAACCTGACCGTCAATTTTTTCAAAGGGAACCAGGTATACTTTCCCATACCCATAGGAAAAATTCAGGAGTTTTCCGTTTAACGGACCCCATTTTTCACTGTCCACCCATAGCAGTTCGGAAGGAGAACGATCCCGCTCTCTTTCCACCCAAACCAGGGGTTGCTCCATGCCGGAATCGGTGCTATCTGCCGGAGGGTCAAAACCGAACATGTTGCCATAAAAACCTCCCTCTTCTACCCAATTGATCCGGTTCATGGGATTCCAGTGCCCTTCCTGATCTGTCACAATAAAGGTCCCGTCCGGATTGAGACACACACCGTTGGCCGCCCGAAAACCGGTGGCAATAATGTCCGTCTGTTGCCCATCGGAACTGACTTTCAGTAAGGTTCCATGCTGGGGAACCAGGGCTTCCCGGGCATGCCGGGCACTTTTGGCATAATAAAGGTTTCCCTCCGCATCGGCTTGCAAGCCCATGGCAAACTCATGGAAATGATCGGTTACCTGATGGTCGTTATTGAAACTCTCGTAAAAATCAGCTTCACGGTCCCCATTGAGATCGTGTAAGCGGACAATTTGGTCCCGGCAGGTGACGAAAATTTCCTCGTCGATTACCTTTATTCCGAGGGGCTGAAATAATCCGGAAGCAATCCGCTGCCAGGTCAGCTTTTGTTCATTTTCTATAAATCCTTCTACCAGCCATATGTCTCCGTCCGTAGCACAAATCACGGCCTTGTTTCGGTCCTCGAAAAAATCCAACCCACTTAATCGCAGCTGATTTTTCCAGGGGCTGTTAAAGGGAGGATTCAGGACATCAACCTGGAAGGCCCCCTCCTGCTGTCCAGGCAAAATGGCCGTCTCCAGGGTTTTCGGGTACCGGGCAGGTCCTCCCTTGGTAAAACCTACAAGGGATTCGGCAGGAGCAGCCGCTTTTGCATGGGCTTCCAGGCCCTTGACTCCCGGAGCTGCCAGAAATAATTTGATCTTACCCGGCTCCTTGCCGGTAAAGTTGACCACCAGGAAGTCGTCTTCTACTTCCAGTTCGGCCCCTGTCCCAGTCAGGGCCACCGATGCTCCGACCGGAGCCACCCGCATTTTAAGCAGGTCGTCCGAAACCGTGGTATTTAAGGTGCGGGTAAAAACAGGCTGGTCTCCCAGGGAATCCAAGCCAAACGTTTCCAAAATTTGGGCTTCACCCACCGTATACGACAGGATTAAGCGGTCCTCAAATGGAAAAAGCCCCTTATAATGTGCCCAATCCCGGGGAAGGGGACCAAACCTTCTTCCGTCCCTGGCTTGAAACCGTGGATCCTCAAAGGTTCCTGTCTGAGGATGTGCCCAGCCTGGACCCGTCTCGTTTTCAAAGTGAAGCTCACCGACAGTTCTTGGTGAGATGTTGTGTTTCTCGTTAAATAGAATGGCTTCCCAGTCGATAAATCCCTCTCCGGTCCAGGCCCCGGCTATCCGCATCAGATCATGGTCGAACATCATCCAGGCCTTCCCGGCAGCCACTCCTCCGGCACCGGGGTCCAATCTTACTGCAATGCCCTTATAGGCAAAATTGGCATCTCCAAAATCTTCATCCGGAAGGGGCTGTACGGGTCCGGTGGACCTTTCCCGGGGAGGAGCGTCCGCATCGACCAGCTCATAGGTATTGATCAAAAAATTACCGTAATCCATCTCCGCCCAGGGCTTGTATTCCCTGGGAGCAGGTCCCTCGCTGGTACCGCTTGGCAAACTCGCCAGGTATTCCTCATTAATATCAAAATACTGGGCCTGATTTTCCTTTGAGATAAAGGTCTCCCGGATGTAATGGATCACATCGTACTTCTCCACCGGAGTCAGATTTACCTGAGGCGGCATGGCTCCATGACCACGAGTCAGGGTTTGATAAATGGCATAGGGATCTTGACCCACCTTAAAGGTGTCCGTCCAAAATTTAAAAGCGGTGGGCAGGGAACCCTCTTGTTCCGGATTTCCATGGCAGGTGATACAGGTGTTGGTATAGATATGTTCACCGGTTCGCATGGATTCTCCATGCCTGTCTCCCAAGGCCTCCAGCAGCCCCCTATGGTCAATGTTTTTTTCGTATTCGGGAAGCTCGGATTCCTGAAGAATAAAACCAGAAGCAACGGATTCATTCAGGGAGTGCTTTTCAGATTTGCTTTGGCAGGCAACGAAAATTAACAGGATTAAAATCGTTTGCCAGGGATAAAATTTCAACGTCATGTTATTTTACAAGTATTCTATTTTGAAAATATAAATCAAATAGGATTAATAAAAAAACTATTTCGACTGGTTTAATCGGGGATTCTTCCCCACCAGGGGCCTTCATCCCGGATATCCAGCCAGAGTTGCTGCATTTTGGGAATTAATTCCAGGAAGGTTGTGTATTCCTGCCGGGAAATGTCCGTGGTTTGACCCGGATCTTTTTTGATATTGTACAGTTCAAAAGAATCCGGAATGGCTGTTTTTAGCCAATCAACGGTTGGAAAGGTACCCTCACCCGAGAACCCTTTAAAATTTTCCCGTTTGGGGCCCAACCTTCCAACGAGTACATAGTCCTTATGGCGCATGGCCATCTGGGCCATTCCAGGCATTTGGGAGGAGTTTAACAGAAAAAACCAGATGGGTAAGACTTTTCTCGGGTATTCCTTGCCTAGAAAAGCATTGAACGCATCCGTACCGTCAATGGTCCTATCCACCGGAATGGAAGCTCCGGCCAACTTGCAGAGGGTAGGAAGAAAATCCGTACCGTTAAAGAGCTGGTCGCTGATGCTGCCGGCAGGAATGCGCCCTGGCCAACGGATCAATCCGGGAACGCGATGACCTCCTTCGTAGGGATACCGCTTCATTCCCCGCAGGTTGCCGGGTGTACCAAAGCACTTATCCCGAATCGGGTCTTCCCATTCCCCGTTCGATTCTTCCAGGGTAACCGGGTATTCCGGACCGTTGTCACTGGTGAAAATAACCAAGGTAGCATCCCTTAATCCCTGATCGTCGATAAATTGCATGAAGGAACCAAAGGAATCGTCTACCTGCGATACGGTCCCGTAATATTCGTTAGCATACTGGGATATATCTCTTTCCGGCCGGCTCACTCCGCCATAGGAAACCTGTTGGATCGTCTCACCAACTTCCCTTGTGTCGTATTGTTCGGCAAAATCTCTTGGAGGATCGATAGGGGTATGTGGCTCGTTGGTGGAAATAATCAGAAAAAACGGCTTTTCCGTATCACGTTTTTCGGCAATCCAATCGGCTGCCTCCCGGGAAACAATATCGACATACCAGCCTTCCATCGGACCTTCGGGGATTCCGTTTCTAAGAAATTTATCCGGATTTTTGGGTCCGGTACCGAAGGCATTGACCGAGGTGGCCAGGGAGTAGTCGAAACCCATTTCGTTTACCGAGACTTCATGGGCAGACTCTAACTTAGAAAGGTGCCATTTTCCAAAAAAGGCCGTTTCATACCCTACTTCCTGTAGCAATTGAGGCAGGGTGATTTCATTTTTATCCAGTGTGGTTCCAAAGAAACCAGCGATATTGTAAAAGCCAGTCCGGTACCCGTTTCTTCCGGTAAGTATAGCCGCTCTGGAGGGAGAACAAACGGCCGCCGCAGAATGCATATCAGTCATTCGAACCCCTTCGCTGGCAAATCGGTCGAGATGCGGTGTATTGATAAGGGGATGCCCGTAACAGCCCAGGTCACCGTATCCCAAATCATCTGTAAGGAAAATAATGATATTGGGGCGAGGCGGATCCTGGCTTTCGGCCACCGAATTCAAAGGAGAAAGACTCCAAAATATGATCAGCCCGAGGGCCCAATAAGTAGTAAAACGTAAAATATGCCTCATCTTCGAATTAATTGGTAGCAAAGTGCGCTGCTTGCTACCTGATTTTTTTAAACAAAACCCAAAAGCTACCTGCGTCTTTTGGGTTTTTGTTGGTGATCGTAGTCACTGATAAGAGAGGTGATTAAGCAACTTATCAGCAAACAGGTAGTACTCAACTATTGGACGTTACTATAAATCAGCTAATGGAAGCTTCATCGGATCTTCAGCAGCCAGCACCTTTCTTTCCTGCCGGACCACAATGGGTACGTAGCCTACTTCCATTCCCGGAGGAGGTGTCAGGATTAGGGCAGGATCAATTTGCACCAGTTCCCCCGTTGTGGGAGGTGCCATGTAGTTTTTGTCAATGGTCCAGCGTTGGTGGATCTTTTCTACCAATTGCTGCAAGGCTTCTTTTTCGGCCTGGCTCCAGTCAAATTGCTGAAAGGAAGGTTGATCGATAAAGCGATACCATTTGTAGGTAACGGTAGAGCCGTCTTTTAGCTCGATGGTATAGGCCTTGGAAGCGGGTCCCGGACGAGTCCAGGCGCCTGATTCCGGAGTAGAATAGGGAAGGCTTTTATCAATGACAAAATTTCCCGAGACGATCTCGTTCCCATCCCTCCAATTGACGTACTCTTTCTCCGTCCCTGCCAGGGCAAAGGAGCTGCCTTTTAGTTCCGCCGGAACCTCTTCTTCTGAAACCGGGATGCGCTCCTCTCCTACCTGCTTGAAATATTGGGGAAATAAGCCTCTGGACCCATAAGGATTTTCCTGCCATTGCAAACCAAAGGCATTGGATTCGTTGACGATGGTTTCCACCACGCTATCCAGCCCTCCTAAACGGGTACCTCCAGCATTTAACCGGGCTCCCTGATCCAATGAGATTTTTCGGGGACTGATGGACGGCTTCCAGGAATGAGCTTCGCTAAATGCGCCGGACACCGGTTCTCCGCCATTCTTCCATGTTTTTACCGGGTTAAATAAGGCATCTTTGGAATAATAGGTCACGTCCTGCACCAAAACAGAGCGGCCCTTTTCATCTATTGGAAATTGCAATTGCGGGATTTTGATGAACAACTCTCCCTGCTCCGTTTTCATTTCAAAGGAAGGCACGGTATTGATTTCCATGGCACCTCCCCCGCCCATGGTTCCTGGGCGGGCATCCAGCCCCATCCCCTCAATGGCAGGGTATTCTTTTGATAACCGGCTCCACATTTCCGGAATGTAGTAGGCCACGGGTCCCTTAAAATTGGCTGCATTGAGAAACAAGGTCCAGCTTTGATCCCCGGTGGGCGGTGGCCCCTCCCTTTTTTCGGTCAGGGGAAGCATCATATGGGTGTAACCTAGAAATTTGCCCTCCAAGTCCTCTACAAAGGTAATTCCATCCGGCGGTACCACTATCCGGTTGCTTAGCTGGGCAATTCCCAACTCGTCCTCCGGCAAGGCTTCTGCCCGGTAAAAAAACGGCCAGCCCGGAGAGGCTATTTCCGAATTATAGCAATTCGGCACCCCGTTCATACTGAATTTGGGCGGGCCATAGTGGTACCGGTTTCCCCGCCAATAGCCCAATCCACCTTCCTGGGTTTGAAACACGCTGGCCCAGGTCGGTCCTCGTGGCTCCCAGGTCCGCGCAATGGTTCCTTCCGGACAGCAAGCCATGTCTTTGTTGTCCGGATTATCCGGGATGATCCAATTTCCCGGCAATCCGATCTGAAATCCGGCTAGCGGCTGTTCCACCAGTGGCCAGACCGCTGTATAAAATCCGATTCCTGCTCCAAACCCCTCCGGCCGCTTCGGTGAACTGTAGCCGATATAACCGTGGAGTCCATTGGCTTGCTGGGAGAGCTCTGACGCAGGTGGGGATTTGCCTTTTTCAGGGTCAGATGCATGGATTACGAGGCCACTTATTCCCAATAATAATCCACTTACTAAAATTCGTATATACATAATGCTTTTAATTCAAAATCACGCGATAGTACCGTTGATTCACCCAAGTTGGCATTCGAATTCGATGTCGTTCTTAGTTATCCAAGGCACCCTATTCAACCCCGTTCCGGGTATCCCACCAAACCTGAATGCCATAGAAAATGTCTTCCTCCACTATATCGGATGGAAAACGTTGATTGTGTGCAATTTCATTAGCGGGATAGGACATGCGAAAGGGAGGCCGGTTGTGGTTGGCAGCGTAGTCGTTTGAAACGTCATCCAGCATGGGTACATCGGTCCGGCGCACCTCTGCCCAGGCCTCTACACTTTGCTTAAACAAGGCGATCCAATTCTGCAGGCGGATCTTTTCCAGATTAGTGGTAGCACCGGAATCCCAGGCAACTCCAGGGGATTGGAGGTACTCGGTTATCATTTCCTGAGAAATACCATTTTCTTCCAGGGCGACGGTAATCCCCATTTCATAGGCTTCCTGGCTATTCCCTCCCGACACCAGGTTTCGTTCGAACGCTTCGGCTTTGATAAACCAAACCTGAGCGGCATTCATAAAGGGAGAAAAACCCATGTCGTCGTATCCAAAACGGTCTCCAATATGGGAAACATTGGCTTGGGTATTCATGGGATCACTGGTCTGTCCGATCCCCATTTTGTATCCATTGTAGACTCCGTTTTCATTTTCGTCCGCATATACTGGCAAACGGGGGTCGTCCAGGTCTTTCAGGGTTTGGATCAACTCATGGTTCGTACGGTATTGGTCCGTTTTATTGGTTGGTGCTCCCAGCCGCTGTCGCCAGGGTTCGATATTGGCACCGATTCCAGGCCAATCCATATAGGCATTGTCCGAATGATCCTCAAACACGGGATACGTGGCGGGATTTCCAATGATCTGACTCAACACCGGGGCCGCTTCCTGCGGCGCTACAGATGACATGCGCATGGCCACTCGAAGCCGAATAGAATTGGCAAACTTTTTCCAATTTTGGATATCGCCATCGTAAATGAAATCTCCCACTCCCAAGGCTCCGCCGTTAGGGTCAAGCATGGTGTTGGCTTCCTCCAATTCTGACAAAATCCGCTGGTACACCGCTGCCTGGGAATCGAATTCCGGGCTTAAAATTCCCTCCTCATCTAATAAGAAAGCTTGCGTGTAGGGGATATCTCCCCACATATCCGTTACCTGATGGGCCGTGTAAGCTTTCATAATCTGGGCAACGGCTTCCAGGTTTTGGTTACCCTCTTCCCTGGCGATTTCAGCGGCATCCACAAAATAGGCCATGCCCCTGTACAGGTTGTCCCATTGACTGTTGTTGATATCTACGCGGAATTCATAGTCTCCGGCTCCTATCGCAGCTAGCTGTCCGGACCATGTCCCGGCATAATAGATTCCTATACGCTCTCCAAATAACTGACCGGCCACCACCGTCATGCCCGCTCCCAGTACATTACTGGCCGGGACTTCAGAGGGTTGGTTTGGGTTGGTATTCATTTCATTCCATTCTTCCGTACAGGAGGCAAAAAGCACTGCGGAAGCTGCCAGCAGGCCGAAGAATTTATATGTGATTGTATGTTTCATTTTTAGCATGTTTTAGCGAAGTAACATTTGTAGGATGTACCATTAAAGGGCTATCCGAAGGTTAAATCCATAGGATCGGTTGGTCGGGGGCATGAAGTTTTCAAATCCGGTACCGGCTTCTCCGCCCCCCATTTGGGAAGCAGATTCGGGATCAAGTCCCAGTTCCTTTGCCTTCGCGCTGCGGTGCAGGATGGCTAGGTTCCGACCAAAAACAGAGAACGTAACATTTTGTAATTTCCAGATGTTGAACCGATATCCGAAGGTTAATTCCCGAAGTTTTACGAAAGAACCATCAATGATCGAATATTCGTGGTTGTTCCATACCCAGGATCCGTTGTAATAATCCTGCGCCGAGATCCGTACGTCGTTTGGAGAGCCATCTCCCTGAACCCCTTCTACTACAATACCTTCTGCTCTCACGTCATTTTGCACGCTGTTTTCAAAGGCTCCCGTGGGATAGGAATGCCAGTAAGTGGTACTAAAGAAATCTCCACCCATGCGGAAATCAAGTAATCCCCCAAAGGAGAAATTACGGTATCGGAACGTATTCTGAATGCCTCCGATCCAGTCCGGGGTTACATTCCCAAGGATTACCTGCTGATTGGTAGTCATCGGTGTCCCGTTGGGGTTGATCATGATATTGCCTGCGTCATCTCGCACGTATGGCAATCCGCTGAGATCACCCCAGGGCTGCTCGGGAGTACCCACCAGGCGTACGCCGCCAAATCCGGAACTGATGGTAATGTTTTCCAGTCCTTCATACAGCGAAACCACCGTACTGGTATTTTTGGCCCAGTTAATCGTAGCATCCCAGGAAAAGTCTCCACGACGCATCAGGCTGCCCCGTAAGATCAGTTCGATTCCCTTGTTTTCGATCTCCGCAGCATTGATCAACTGCGAGGCATAACCGGTAGACCGGGCTGTCGGCACCTGCAAAATCATGTTTTCCGTCACCTGCCGGTAATAGGTTGCGTCCAGGGATAGGCGGTCCGAGAAAAACCTCAAATCCGCCCCCACTTCAAACGAAGTGGTCATCTCCGGCAAAAGATTGGTTGGTGGTTTTACTCCCGTGGGAGTGAATAAAGAAATATTATTAAACGTGGTCGTACCATAGGTTCCCATGAGTTGGTAGGGATCCGTATCCGAACCTACCTGTGCCAAACTGGCCCGAACCTGGGCATGGCTTAAAGTAGTCGAATTCACATCCAGTGCTTCCGAAAGAGTAAGGGCCATGTTTACCGAAGGATAGAAATACGAGCGGTTTTCCTCCGGTAAGGTGGAACTCCAGTCGTTTCTGCCGGTAGCCCCTAGAAACAAGTACCCTTTATAACCCAGTGTCGCGGAAGAATACACACTGTAGGTTTCGCGCTGGCTTTCAGACATCCCGGTACCGGGGGTTCCTCTGACATTGGAAATATTAAACAGGTCCGGAACCGCAAGGTCCGGGGCACTCAGGGACAAGAAATCAGACCTATTTTGCCTGAAATTTCCTCCCACCAATGCCACCAGGGAAAAATCATTCATGAATTGCTTGTTGATATTCAATCGGATATCGCTGTTAAACTCCTGCCGGCTCAGATTGGTAAGCGAAAACTGCCCTCCCCGGTTATTGTTGATATTGGCCCTGGTGCGTGAAAGGGTGATGGATTCCCGTTCCTCATTATAGTAATCCAAACCGGTGACCATATTGGCGGAAAGCCAGTCGTTTAGCTGGTAATCCAGGTTGACATTACCAAAAAATCGCTTCCGATCCATGCTATTGGTGTTTTCCAGGTCATAGTAGAAATTATTGGCATTCCTATTATAGCCGCTTCCCATTTCGTTTCCATGCTCCTCATAAACCTTCTTTACCTCGTCCAGGGGAATGTTTCTAAAAGCCCCCCAGGCCAGTTTTGTCATGGAACCGTAGGAAACCACCGGGATATTGTCACTATATCGATTGACATAGTTAAAGTCCGTACTCACTTTCAACTTGTCGGTGGGCAGGAGTGTCAGGCTGGCATTGAAGGTATTGACCGTCTGATCGGTATTGAAAAAGGTCCCGTTCATTTGCCGGTTGGAAAAGGCCACCCTACCATAGGCATCCTCGCCCCTGGCCGTCACCGCCACTTGATTGATAAAGTTCTTTCCGGTCTGAAAGTAGTGGTCTTGTATGTTATTGGGAATGGATTCCCAGGGACTGTCGGGTCCCTTTACCCATTGATCCAAAAGCAGACCGGCATCGTATCGCGGTCCCCAGGAAGTGGCATTTTCATTGACACCTCCCCCGATGCCGTCGACGTAATTGTAACTGTTTTGCTTGGCGTATTCATTGTAACTCAGGTCGGATCCGGGGTTATTTTCAAGGTACTGTTGCCAGTCGTATTCGCCACCCCGCTGACCGGGACCGTATTCATTCTGAAAATCCATAAAAAAACTGGGCACGTCAAAAACCATGGAAGTATTGAACTCCACGCCCAATCCGGCTTTTCCTTGCTTGCCCTTTTTGGTTTCAATCAAAATTACCCCATGGGTAGCCCGGTTGCCATACAGGGCGGCTGCATTGGCCCCTTTCAGCACGGTCAGGGAGGCAATGTTTTCCGGGTCGATATCTGCGGCCGTGTTTCCATAATCCAGACCCCCGGCTCCTCCCAGATTGCTGCTGGAATTATCGATGGGAATTCCGTCTACGACAAATAAGGGCTGGTTTCCTGAGAAGGAAGCATTTCCCCGGATAACGATTCGGGAAGACGCGCCTACCTGGGAACCACTATTGGTTACCTGCACCCCGGCGATTTTTCCACTCAGGGAATTGACCAGGTTGAAGTCATTGGCCGTGGTCAGGTCCTCCGGCTTCAGTGCCTGCACGGTGTAGCCCAGTTCTTTTCGCTCCCGCTGTACACCAAAGGCGGTGACAACCACTTCGCCCAGGTCCTGCGAATCTTCCTGCATCACCACATCCAGGGTGCTGCGTCCATTGAGATCCAGGGTCTGGGATTCAAAACCGATAAAGGAAAAGGAAAGCCGTTGGGAGCCCTCGGGGACATTAAGGGTATATTGGCCTTCAATATCCGTCACGGTTCCGATGGAGGTGCCCACCACTAATATACTGACTCCAGGTAAAGGTTCACTGGAATCGTTGCGAACCGTACCACTGACCCGGTTTTGTGCGAATGCTTCAGAGGCCAACAGCCCCAAAAGCAGCATTGCCCACAAGCAAAGGAAAGTCCTATGAAATAGGGAATGTAGGGTAACATTTTTCATAAGCGTTGATTAGATGTGAAAGGAGTTGATTAGATGTGAAAGGATAAGCTAATTTAGAATTCTGTTTGGCGAAAGCTATGCTACATCTTAGCCAAAAAATATGGTATCTTATCCCAAATGGAGTTTGTTAACGGAAAAGTCAACCACCACGGTTATCTGAAACGGAAAAGAGCAAGATCCACTGGTCCTTTCCGGATAAGGTTCGACGGCCTATGGACATAGAAAGCCATTTCCGCACTAGATTAAAGAAAAATTCTATAGATAACCTTCAAATTGGTTAGGATGCTATTCTGATCGTTTGCTATCTAAATAAGATCGCTTCGCTTGATTTTTTGGTTGGAATGGTTAACTTAAAATCAGAAAAAGGAGGTTGAGGAAACTTGCGCATACTTGATATAAACGCAACCCAGCCTCTGAAAAATGGATTTATCTATTGCTATCAATATGCGATTGTCCTAAAAAACGTATTTACAATCATCCTTTTTTAAAAGAAACACCCAAAATAAACCCAATGCAACATAAAAAGCTGTAGGCTTTGATGAAAAGAACCACACTTATAATCATTACGGGATTTGTTTTCCTATGGAATTCGGGATTTATTGGTGCCGTTTATGGGCTCCCCTACACAGGTCCTTTTACCTTAGTTTTTTGGCGGTACCTGGCGCTAACGTTGGTAATCGTTTTATACTTGCTGCTAAGACAGCGTTTTCGATGGGTACGCTGGAAAGTGGCAGCTCCCCATATGCTGATTGGTGTTTTGGCTCACGGCCTGTGGCTTACTTGTGTTTTGCTAGCACTGGATAACCAGGTTCCGGCGGGTATTGTGGCATTAATAGTGGCATTACAGCCCTTGGCTACTGGTGCTCTTTCTGGACTGGTTGTTGGCAGGGAACAAGCAAATTGGTACCAATGGTTAGGACTGGTATTGGGATTTTTGGGCGTTGTTATCACCGTGGCCTTCCGAATTGATTTTGGGAGCTATTCATCTATTTTTGGATACCTTATTCCGTTGGGATCTGTTATTGGCATGACTGGGGCAAGTCTGATACAGCGACGGATGGAAGTAGAAAAAAGAAGTAAAAAATTACCGGTAGACCTGGCCTTGTTCTATCAAAGCCTGGCAACCACTTTGGCCTTGGCGTTACCCGCTATTTTTATTGAAAAATTAGCTACTCAATGGGAGGCCGAGTTCATTTACGCCATGATCTGGCTAACGCTTGCTGTTTCTCTGGGAGCATATGTCTTGTTATGGCTATTAATCGAACGAATTGAAGCTACCCGGGTGGCCAGTTTGTTTTACCTGGGGCCTCCCGTAACCATGTTTATGGCCTGGCTGGCTTTTGGAGATAAAATCCAACCAATGGATATGGTCGGACTTGCAGTAGTATTTATGGGTGTCTATTTGTCTCAACTTAAGGTAAAAAACCCTTGATCCAACGATCTGATTTTTGGACTAAATGAGTTCAAGAGATGGATGCTGCTGGCAAAAATGAATACCGGTCGGTAATGCCCGATCCGATCAGCTGGGACATTTTACCCGGCCACTAACCTGCGCTTGCAGCATGCTTTCGGTTAGTCAATTATGGAAATATAAAATTTAAAATGAACGGATCGTTTCGGCTGGGAATATCGGGCCAACCGGCAATGGGTTATGGTTTATCCGGAAAATCAATTTTAGTGAATTCGGTGAAAAATAATTTTACACTTCACGATGACATTTTAATAATCCATACGATATTTAATAGGAAATAAAGAAACCACAGGAATAATGAGAAGAAAAAAAATCAAACCCGGTAACGTAAGGACCATTATTTTGGTAGCGATGTTTATTTTAACCTTCACGGCTTGTCAGGAGGATCCTGAATTAAGAAGCGAAGTTTTTCAGGTTCCTGCCACCGCAACTTTTCTGCGGTCGGACGGTTCAGACACCCCCTCCGATCCGCTGATTATTGAACTGGAAGCAATTGGTATTGCCCCCGGTACCCGTTTACGAATGCGGACACTTGGTGAATTCATCAATAGCCCTTCCGGTGCTAGGAGAAACGATGCTATCGGTGTTTTTTCCAGTTCCATGCAACTATTAGGTATATCTGAGCGAAATCGGGTGGTGGATGCCATTGATGCCGGAGAAAATAGAGTCACTGACAACACCTTCGAAAATAACCACATTACGGACATTGAGGAAGATTTTAGAATTGACGAGGAACGTATGGAAATAGTGGTCCCAACAAATGCGCAATACCTGTTTGTAGGAAATGCAGACAGTAAACAGGCCGACAATTCCGAAACATCGCAAGGGTTTCGGGTAGAGATAAGCTATTAGTCCTCAAAAAACCCCATTTTATCAATACGATAGGGTCTGCTGAAAAACTCAAAAAAGACAAGTTCATATAACCAACCCAGAGAGCTCTCTGGGCTGGTTTTGTGCTTTCCGGTTTTCCAGAATCTGGATTAGTATGCTCTTGATGGTGTATTTCAGCTCCCCCCACGCTGAAAAACTCAGGCACGGGAGTGCCATCCCGGCCAATTTGACCAGGTTGAGCACTAGGATGATGGAGGCGATCCATGATTGGCTGATGTTTTTGAGCCGTGCCCTAATCCGGTTCATACCGTATCCGTTTTTGGCCTGTCCAAACTTGCCCTCTATCGGATTCCTTTCCCCGGGTCTTACGTGTTTTTCCATTGCCTTGGCCGAGGGCCTTCCCAGGGGCTTGGCCGCCAGTTTGATGTTCTTTTCCTTCAGCCATTTCCGGTTTTCCCTGGTGCAGTACAGTTTGTCCGCCAGCACCTTTGCGGGATAAAACCCAAACCGGCTCCGGTACTCTTCTACATAATCTTTAAGATGGCTACCCTCATTGAAGGCATCCCAGGACAGTGTGTCCAGAAACGCAAAACCGTCTACCATACTCATATGTATCTTGGCTCCGAACTCGGTCTTTGCTCTTGCTTTTCCACGTACGATGGGCCGTACATGGGGTTCGTGGATACTTACGATGCGGTCGTCCACCTGATGGCTGCGGCTCACCCACATCTTAAGCTGCTGTTCATAAACAGTCTGAATGATCCAGTATTTGCGCTGTAACTTGTGGCTCAGGGGAAAAACCTCAAAGCCGTCCAGCATTTTTTCAATCGTTCTGAAGTTTCTTCTCAGGTATTGAAGCTGGGATTTGATGCCTTTGCGGATTACTTTTTTGAGGGGTTTTTATTCTGCGCCACCTTCAGATAGTTTTTTCGCGCTATTTCCCTGTAAGTCCGGGGCTTCTTTCCTGACCGGTCTGCCGCATGAAGCTCATCGATGATTTCCTCTGTGATTTCCCGGGATTTGTTGAGCAGTCCCAGATCCGTGGGATAGGCGATGTCCTGGGGACAGACGCTAGCGTCGTAGATCACTTCCACTTTGTTTCCATCTGTTCCCGGGGGAGGCTCATCATCGTCCTTATGGCTCTTCTCCTTTTTCACAGCCGTTCTTTCCAGGTAGAATCCATGGATCTTTTGGTTCATTTCCGCAATCAGCTCTTGACCCAGTCGCTTCCTGATATCTACGAAAAGTGAAGCATCGAAAGGAGGTTGTTTGTTAAAGGAACTGTACCCGAGAAAGTATTGAAGGTACCTGTTTTCGGTAATCTGGGCAATGGTTTCCCGGTCATCCAGATTGAGCATATGCTTCATAATCACTGCTCCGATCAAGACTCTTGGATTAAGGGCAGGCCTGCCGGTTGCTTTAGGTGGGTTTCGTTTGTTGTACATGTTAACCAGGACATCCCAAGGAATTTGGTTACTGAGCACCACCCAGCAGTTGGATGGATCCAGTTGGTTGTAAACCCGCCTGCGGCAGTCAGGAAGGTGTCTCAAATCCCGAAAAGGAAAGCTGACTTGGGCTGGTATATTCGCTGCGTGGTGCACGCCTTTTAGTGGTCTTTCGCATAGTTGCTTGCACTTGTCCACCATTAAATTGTGAAAAAAACCGCTAAATATCCCTATAACGTCACTTTTTTAGTTTCTAAGCAGACCCTAAGTAAGTTCAGAAGATTCTCCTAATAGCAAAAAGCCTCCGACTAGGTGATCAACGGCTGGCATCATCTTTTCCCTATCTGGAAACGGCCCCTTTTATTACTCACCTTAATCCTTTCTTCTGCTGAAAAACCCACTCATACATAAAACAGAGCAGAATTAAGCCAAGAAAAACAGATATAGAGAGGCTGTCTTTTTGCCATTGGTAATAAAAAAGCGCACCAAAAGCAAAGGTAGTACCTGAAATTCCCAGCATTACCGGCCAAATTTTACTTTTAGTTTGATGTCGCAGTTTAAAATTGGCCATATTCACAGCGGTATAAATCATCAAAAACACCAAGCTCCCTACCTCTGCAATCGATTCTAAATTTAACGTATTAGTGATCAACAGTACAATTCCTCCTGTTATCAAAAGTGCTATTCCAGACTGGTGTCCAAAAAAATCCTTCGTAAAGAAATAGGGTAACTGTTTGGCCTTAGACGTCTCCTGAACCATGTTCACTGGACCATAAATAGTGGCATTAATGGCCGATGCAGTCGAAAATAAAGCGGCAATAGCCATTATCTCAAACCCTAAACTACCCAGCAAAGGCCTGGCGGCTTCTGCCAGCACGTACTCTTTAGCGTTTACTATTTCAGATAGAGAAAGGTTCCCCACCACAACCACTGTGGCCAAAACATAAATAAGCATGACAATGCCAACACTTAAAAACAGCGCTATCGGGAGATTTTTAGATGGTTTTCTTAAATCTTCAGCTGTATTTGCCACAAGACCGAAACCCTCGTAGGACATAAAAATTACTCCACTGGCGAACACGACATCTGAAAAACGAAATGATGTTGCTACCATCAGCTCTTCGGTCTGAACGGTAGTCAAGCCAACCGCACAAAACAACAGAAGAACCCCGGTTTTAATCAATACGGTAACTAGTTCCGATTTACCTACCAATGAGGCACCTGTAAAATTTATAAAAACAAACAAAATCACAATGGAACTACTCAAAATGGGTAACAGGAATGAATTATCCTCCATTCCTAAAAGGGCCGTTCCGTATTCGCCAAAGGCTTTGGCATAAAGAGAGGTTACAATCAGGTAACCCAACCACATCGCGATATTCAACCCTCCCGCAAATGTACCTTTACCAAAGGCCTTGTTTAAATATTCAACGGGCCCGCCTTTACTGGGAAATTTTACGGCAAGTCTGGACACCGAATAGCTGGTTAAGGCAGCAATTATTCCGGCTACTATAAATGAGAGATAGGCAAATTTTCCAGCAATTTGAACGGCAATGCCCATGAGCGCAAAAATCCCTGCTCCGATCATTGCACCTACTCCGATCGAGGTGGCTGTCCAGAGGCCCATCGCTTTTTTATCATCCTTTTGCCTTTGTTGCATTTCTAAAAAAGGTTTACTAATAAATCGTTAAAGTCTGTCCTAGTTTCTACCACGAAAGCAATCCAAACGTTTAAGTAGTTTTGATCACTTATTTCATTATAACTGTATCAGGTTTTTTGTCGGGACCATTAAATAATAGGAAACCTCCACCGCTTCTTTTATTTTGTCAGGGTATGTCTGAAGACCGACCCTCGACCCAACTTAACTTTATTGTCAGATTTTTACAAACCTGACCCATACCTGATCAACAAAGACCTTAATAATTATAAATATTAAAGCCGTACAAAACACAAAATAAACTACTTTTGAAAAAATAAAAACCTGTATAAATATAGAAAAGCAAATTTTTAATAAGGTTGGTTTTAACTCAGTCTGGTCGAGGCATTGCCGTTTACAGAGAAACTTTTCCTACCTTAGAGCATACTAAGGTACTTTCTATTGTTTACTCAAAATCGTTTTGATCCATTTGGTTGAAAGAAAGCGCAGCATTTGCGTTGAAATAAACCAATTGAAACGTGTTAAATAATTGAATCAGCATAGAGCTTTAATTAAAGCAATTATTTTGTTAAGTATGACATACAAATAAGTGTTTTTATGCATGAATCCATACCAATTTATTTTAAATCTTTATTTCTCGCAACGGTTTTTGCACTATTAGCAGAATTCATTTTAGGTTTTGTTCCTATTCTAAAAAAATATCACATCCCAAGGGCGTTCCTGGGAGGGTTAATCGCTCTTATCGCTGGTCCTCAGCTTTTTGGGCGAACTCTCGATTTAAATTTTATCTCTCAGGACATACAAGACTCATGGAATGAGTTGGCATTGTTTTTTGTCAATATTGTCTTTGCATGCATTTTTTTGGGAAGAAAAATTCCCAACTTTAAAACTTCAATGAAGTTGGCAATCCCACAAGCTTCATTGGGACAGACGCTCGCTTGGGGGCAGTATTTAATAGGAGGTTTACTCACATTATTTGTATTGATTCCCTTTTTTGACCTGGACCCAAGTGTTGCTAGTTTTATTGAGATAAGTTTTCAGGGAGGAGTGGGAGTTGCCGTAGGCATGGATGAGACATTTAAGTCTATTGGTCTAACTGACGCAAAGTCTATAACAGTAGCTCTTGCACCGTTGGCTATGTTAACCGGAATCTTAAGCGGTATCTTTTTAATTAATTTTAAAAATCAAGATAAAATAATTCACCTTGAACAGCAGGAAAGTAATAAAGAAGTAATAAAAATTAGCAGGTTTCAAAACACTTTTATTATACAACTGGCTATCATAGGAATAGCCATATTATTGGGTCAGTTGTTACTGAACTCCCTTTAGT
>JAWLFL010000239.1:0-5916 GCA_041685605.1 Cyclobacterium sp.
GTAATCTGGCAATGCAGTTCCGATTAAAGGTTGCGAAACCGAATTGGAATTATCTACTATTGAACGTTTCAACGGTTTCTTAACCAATTGAACTGCTGTCAATTAATTCTGCGTGAAAAACTCCAAGAACTGTTCCATTACAGGGATTGACTTAAAAAAAAAAAAATTTATTTATAAGACTCAATTTTTTATTCGAATTCTATAAAATATCCAGGATTTCAATTTTTCTGCCTCTAAAAGTGACTACATCTCCCTTTTTCCTTCCTTTTATGGCCAGCACTAAGGGAGATGCCACAGAAACGCCTTGAATTTCGTTGGTTTGCATAACTAATTTTCCAAAGGAAACAGCTACCCATATCCAGCCCAAATCCAGTAAAACCACGGCTCCTTCTCTGATATCCGACACCGGTTCTAACGGTATTTGCTGGATTTTTGATTCCCATTGACGGATCGTTTGCAGTTGCTTTTCCAGCAAAGCCCGACTTTGCCGGATAGTTTCTCTACCGGTTTCGTATTTATCACCTGCACTGCTTTTGGTTTCTCCTGACGAAGCTTCCTTCAACGCCGAAAACTGGGCATTCAAGTCGTTGAGGTTTTCGTGGATCCTACAGAGGGCGTCCTTTTTCAGGTCAGCCTTGAAACGGCGTATTGCAGTAGGTGAATTTTCCTTGAAAAATGGCCTATCGAAATCCGCCACCGTTTATGAGTTCATAAGGGTTTCGATTTCTTCCGGATCTATGGGTATGGTTTCCATTAAATCGGTATTGCCTCGATCTCCGATGACGATATTATTTTCCAGACGAATGCCAAGATGCTCTTCCAGAATATAAATGCCCGGCTCCACTGTGAAAACCATTCCGGCCTGAATGGGCTCATATATGGTGCCCACATCATGCACATCAAGCCCCAGGTGGTGAGAGGTGCCGTGCATAAAGTATTTCTTGTAAGCCGGATTTTCCGGATCCTGATTTTTTATATCCGTTTGGTCGATCAGGCCCAAATTTACTAATTCGGATTGCATGATCAGTCCTACTTCCTTGTGATAGGCCTGTATGGTCACCCCTGGCCTCAGCAAGTTCGCTGCCTCCCGCTGTACCCGTAGTACGGCATCATAGACCTGCCGTTGCCGTTTTGTAAAGCGACCGTTTACCGGTAAGGCACGACTCATATCGGCATTGTAATTCCCGTATTCGGCCCCTACATCAAACAGGATTACTTCCCCATCCTGGCAAATAGCGTTGTTTTCTATGTAATGAAGCACACAGGCATTTCTTCCGGAGGCAATGATCGGTTCGTAAGCAAAACCCCTGCTTCCTGATCTAAGGAATTCGTGAACAAATTCCGCCTCAATTTCATACTCTTTAACACCGGGCTTGACAAACTCCAATACCCTTCTGAATGCCTTCTCAGTAATGGTACAGGCTTTTTGAATCTGAACAATTTCTTCCACTTCCTTTAATCCCCGAAAAGCATGCATGATGGGAGAAATCCGGTGGTATTCGTGCAGGGGATGCCTTGCTTTGCATTCCTTAATAAACCGGGCATCCCGCGTCTCTACGGTGACATCTGCCCGCAAATGGTCGTTTGTATTCAAAAAAACATGCTTGGTCAAAGCCATCAGCTTATGGAAAACAGCCTCAAATTCGGTGGTCCATTTTACGGTACCAATACCCGAAAGGGAGGATGCCTCCGATTTCGTAAACTTATTGCCTTCCCAAATAGCAATATGCTCACTGGTTGGTTTAATAAAAAGGATTTCCCGCAGGGAAGGGTCTGGGAAATCCGGACAAATGACCAAAATGGTTTCTTCCTGATCGATCCCACAAAGGTACAGCAGGTCATTATTTTGCCTGAATTTCATCGTTCCATCCGCATTGGTAGGCAGAATGTCATTGGAATGAAACACTGCAATCGACCTGGAGGGAAGTTTATGGACAATTTTTTTTCGGTTCTTTTTATATAAGGTGGCGGGAGCCGGTTGGTATCTCATACTAAATGTTGGTTTATGCAAAGGTAAAAAATATACCCGCCTGTCGCATTCTATTTATGCGGTATTTATGCGGAAACATTTATAGCAGTAACCAAACGAAATGACTGAATTTGCAGCCTTCAAGCGCTAGGAATTAGATTTAATACGGATCCACACCAAAAAGATTGAATACATCACGGGAGCCTTCCAGGGTAACTGCGTACTCACCGGGTGGCAATGGATCTAATTCCAATAAATAAGATGATTCTCGGTATTTTGATCCGGTAAAAGGAATAAAATCAATAGCTGCAGCGGTGGTTTTATTAAAATTAACCGTTCCGGTGGTGATCATCCGGCGGTTTTTATCAGGATCGGCCTCTAGCAAAAAAACATTGATCATTTCGACCAGATCCCGGCTATTTCCATCGGCCTTAACCAGTAACCTGACTTTGTCAACTCCACTAACCCTGACCGGACTTTTGGCCCCATCCACCAGATTCACCCCCCGAGCTTTTGCCACTCCAAACAGAGCGGCTCCAATGCTGGCTTTGGATCCGGAAGAAGCTTTTTGCTTTTCCAGCGGTTCTGCCTGCTGGTCGTTTCTCATCAGAAGAACGATACCGGAAAATTCGGGCTCGTCGACCTGAATCTGACGGGCTAACAATGGGAAGATACTACCCGATAGGAGAAAAATAGCCAGCAACGTTTTCATAAGGCATATCAGGGTTAAAAGAGGATGCATTCAAATCAAGACTGATTCTAATTCAGCCATTCCCTCTTTCTCACCTTATGAATACCCATCCAGAAAAGAAGTAATTACCTGAATTACAGTTAATAGTACAGCTTTTTTTTGATAATTCCCAGCTCTTCCACTCCTTTTTTTATGGAAATTTAGCTTTCTGAAAGCTGGTCGGCTCCTGCTGAGAAGGTCCAGTCCAGGAGTACTTTCGATACACTTACCAGAATTCCCGTGGCAACCGTCCAGACCAAAACCTCCTTCATGGAGTTTTCCTCACTGTAAGGACTGGTAGGTGGCGTCTTCCCGGTGGATTTTTCCCAGGTTTTTTCCAATACCTTTCTGGCAAGAAAACCGCCGGCTATGGTCAACCCGGATATGGCAATGGATTGGATTAAGGATTTATCTTTCTTTTTCATGTCTAAAATGGGTATCATCTTACCTGATATTCAGAGTAAAAATCATGCCACTTTATCTCACACCCAGGTAATTATCTCACATAACTGGTGGAAAATGGATGAAACTGTTTTTTTGTTATAAATCAGTTGATGAAAGATAACGATGATAATTAACGTAGGAAGGCTACACCTTAATGTACCATTTCCGCTTATCCATCACCCAGCCCACCAGCCAAATAAGGAGCATAAAGGAGATCGCAAATGTTAAACTTGCCATTTTGGGAGGCAAAAAAGAAGAATAAAACTGCTCGTAGATCCAGGTTTTAAGGGAAAGGTGTCCCACGGGAACCATCAACATGAAACGGACCAGTACCCCGGACAGGACGTAAAGGATCAGCGGGTTTTTGCCAAAAACCTCGAAGAAATAGGCCCAGCCCTTCAGCTTTTTAAGTTCTAGTACAAAAACAAGCACCCCCAACAGGGCGGTAACATAACCCACCGAAACCAAAACAAAAGAACTACTCCATATTTTTTTATTGATTGGAAAAAAAATATCCCAAAAATACCCTAACACCAATAAGGCCAGGGCAATAATAAATAAACTACGCAAGGTTTTACCATTTCCTCCATTCTGCCGAATAAAGCTACCCACTACATATCCTGCCAATACATTTACCATGGCAGGTAACGTACTCAACACACCCTCCGGATCAAAAGGAATCCCCTCGCCTCTGTAGAGGTTACCGGCACTTATCAACCAAAGGTCCAGCCTTCTGGCAGCATTGCCCTCGAGGGAGTAGGGATCCGGGCCCTGATCGCCAAAAAAGTACATGATTCCCCAATATATCAGTAACAGTGAAGCTCCAATTCCCATACAAACCCTGAGTTTGAAAAAATAGACCAAGGTGGCCGCTAATCCGTAACAAAGCGCAATCCGCTGCAATACACCCATGATCCGGATCTTACTGAAATCGAAGGGAACCAGCCCCGAGTCGGCTATCCGGAAAAATGGAAAAGCGGTTAGCAACAGGCCAATCAAAAAAATGATCACGGTTCTTTTGATGACTTTCTGAAAATAAAGCTGGGCACCCCTTTCTTTTAACTTTATCAGGCTGAAGGCCATGGCATTCCCCACTACAAATAGAAAGGAGGGAAAAACTAAATCGGTGATGGTAATCCCGTGCCAGGGGGCATGTAAAAAAGGGGAAAAATTAGTACTCCAGCTACCCGGAGTATTCACAATGATCATCAGCGCCACGGTTAGTCCGCGCAACACATCCAGCGATTGATACCTGGATCCACTAGTTAAGAGCGTATTTGTCCTTACCACTATTCGTTAATTTAAGAGCCGGATAGGTTTTTTATTTTTTCAAACATCCGATCAAAGGTTACCCAGGGTTGTTGCTGATCCATAAAATCCACAAATTTATCCACCTCTCCTTTTTGGGGGGCTGCAATGGCCAGACCTCTTACCGGCAAGACATCCGTATTTTCCTATTGGGAAATGACCGGGCCGGAAAGAAAGACCAGCAGCCACAGATAAGGTGTTGCTATGTAAAATTTACTTTTCGAAAAGCTCATATTCCGCATTTGGTTAATACTAAATTTTTAAACGTAACTTTCTTTTTTCAAGCAATCCCGTAATTTGGATGATGATCCAGGCATATAGCAGTGACTTGAGAATACCTGGAAAACCTGTTCTGAGTGCCAGCGGTAAGATTATCCCTGTGATAGAAAGCAGCCCGTAATGAATGTAGGGCAGCAAGTAGCAGGTCAGGGTACTGGTACCCGCTGGTCGAATCCCATCAAACCAATCCTTCTTGTTAGTTACCTCTACCAGAATAATCAGCAAGCCGAATGCAAGCATGCTGATAGCGATACAGATAAATACCCAGGAAGGAGATGAGCCTATCTTATGAATGCCCCACAAAGGCCGGCTAACAAAGCCAATGGCCAGGAAAGCCACCGCCATGCCTATCAAAATCCGCCAAAAGTGTAAAGAAAGTCCTTTTTGGAACCAGGATCGGTAAAAGCCGGTGACTAAAATACCCGCCAAGGCAAATGACGGGGTCGCTCCGTCATCAATAAGCCAAAAATAGGGCTTTATCCCCTGTAAGAATTCCAACATTCCCAGTTTAGACAAGGCACTGAAGGCCATGAAGGCGAGAAAAGCCAGGCCTACCCAAACCTGTTTTCCGTTTGCCGCTATAAACACAAGAGATGCGATCAGATAAGCCCATCCGATTAATCCCAGTATTCCCCACCAGTAAAAGCCCATCCAAACCGGAGCGGCCAGGTCTCCTCCCTGGTATACCGCCGCCAAAAAAACCAGCAGTCCCCATCCCAGTATTTTTCCAATCCATTTTTTCTGCTTCTTTTCCGGATCTTTTGGATAGTCCAGCCAAATTAGAAAAAATGAAAGGGTCAACAGAATTTGCCATACCGCTTTTGGCAAAAGGGCCGCTTCGGGCTGGTAGGTCTCCAGATTCACATGAAATACCCCCATGACCAATAGTGCCAGCGAGCGGCTGAGGACATGCATCAGGATCTGTGTATTCTTTTCACCTCTTTTCCAGCGATTACCGATGGCTAAAGGAATGGATAAGCCTACGATAAATAGAAAAGCAGGAAATACCACATCTGACAGGCCCATACCATCCACCTTAGCCGGTGCGTGCTTGAGCCATTCGGGTACTCCCTCTAAGGTCCATAAATCATTGACAAAAATCATCAACATCATCGTGAGTGCCCGAAAAACATCGATGGCATGATTTCGGGTTTGGCCAGGTTTTCGTTTCATTAAAGGGGGTTAT
>JAWLFL010000240.1:0-5912 GCA_041685605.1 Cyclobacterium sp.
AGCCAGGAATCTTATAAGGAAAAATCAATTTTCCTCTCCCATAACACTATTAGTGACAGGGGTCTGCAGCAATTTTAATAGTTCACTGTCCCGATCATAAATATCCTTTCGAATATTTTCCATGTGGTTGGAGTCGGTCCAAAAAGTTAGGTAAAGGATGATAACAGGAATCCTTTGATTCAGTCTGACGATTTGTTCTGAGTTTTGCTGCATGGCACTCCTGATCCTTTCATCCGACCAAAGGGGCTGGTCATTCAATAATAATTGGGCCAATTCAAAGGGCTTCTCTATGCGAATGCAGCCGGAACTCAGTGCCCGGTCTTCTCTGTAAAACAATTCCCTGGAAGGGGTATCGTGAATGTAAACACTGTAGGAATTGGGGAACATAAATTTGACCAATCCCAGGGAATTTTGGGGGCCGGGATTCTGCCGGATCAGGTAGGGGAAATTGGCCCCGGTCATTTGCTGCCAATCCACGGTGGTAGGGTTGATTTCCTGTCCTGAAGGATCGATCACCCGCATATTTTTTTGGGCCAGGTAATTGATGTTTCTCCGGATAGCAGGTAGCACGTCATTTTTTAGGATAGTGGGGGGAATGGTCCAGGTAGGACTAAAAACCAGGTAGCTCATGTCTGCATTAAACACGGGTGTTTTCCGGTAGGATTTCCCGACAATTACATTGGAATGAAGCAGGGTGTCCCGATTGCGGATTAGATCCATGGAATAATTGGCAATGTTCACCAGAATAAATTTCTGTACCGTGGTATCCGGCAGCCACCTTAGGCGCTCCAAATTCACTGCTACCTTATCCATTAATTGTTGCGGACTCTGGTTGAGGGCTTCCAAGGTGGCTCGCCCAATAATTCCATCTGGCTGAAGCCCATTTCTCAATTGGAAATTTTTCACGCCTTCTGCTGTGACGCTATCGTATACGTGCAATTCCTCCTCCGGGAGGGGGAGGTCTTCCATATCCTTCCAAAAAACTAATTTCTCCCGAATGATGGGAATCTGTCCGTGTCGTTGGTTGATTTTCACCGGCTCTTCTGTGGCTAATGGCATCCAGTTTTTCCCTTCGTAGGCATTTGCCATTCGTTGGTATTTCTTCATCGATAGCCGCATTCTTTCGTATACGGGAAATCGGGGTCTCAGACTTTGAAGCACATCCCGAACATTGTCGCCTGCCAACGCAAGGTTCAATTTCCCCAAAATACCGGGTTCGCTTTCCTTACTTCGGATATCCCAAGTTCCCGTGAGGTGCTCGGAGTGGACTTTTCCTTTAAAAAGATGATGGGAATACAAAACAAATGCGTCGCTGAGGAGTATATCCAACAAGGCAAGTTCTCTAGCCGAGAGAGCGGTTCCCTCCTTGTCGCTTTCAAACAGGGTGTTGATAGCTTCAAGGTGATAATCCTCAGGCACCAACCCATCGAATCCCGCCTGGCGGATTAAATACAGAAGTTCCCTAGCCTTACAAGTGGGTTGTTGTGCAACCGACCATCCGGGAAGAAAGGCTCTCTCGGAGTAGAAGGTGAGCAGGGTAGACCTGGAATGGATAGGGGATGGATTGTTCGCAACGCTTATCTGGGTTTCGTTTCCTTCCAGCAGGGATCTGATTTCCGCGGCAATAGGGACATCGTTTGAAAAAGCCTTTATTGGGAAAAAGGTCACTTCCGACAGAGTCGATAAAAGGAGAAGAAGGAGTATCCGGAAACGGATAAATGAGTTCATAATAGCGAAAAATCTTTATATCGGTCACCCATCTCCCAGGCCTCTCTGATCATGGCGAGAAATGCTTCCATTTGGGAAAGTGGTACCATATTCGGGCCATCACTAAGCGCCTTGGAAGGTTCGGGATGGGTTTCTATAAAAAAACCATCTACCCCCGCAGCTCCGGCTGCACGAGCCAGGTAGGGCGCCATTTGCCGCTGTCCGCCACTGCTTCCCAGGTTGGCTCCGGGTTGCTGCACACTGTGGGTCACATCGAACACCACCGGTGCATACTGCCTCATTATCGGTAGCGCACGCATGTCCACCACCAAATTATGGTAGCCTAAGGCAAAACCCCTCTCTGTCAGGCATACGTTCTGATTGCCCGTGGAGCGAATTTTATCGACGGCGAACTGCATGTCTTCCGGGGCCATGAATTGCCCTCTTTTTATTTTGACTGCTTTTCCCGAATTTCCAGCGGCCAGCAAGAGATCGGTTTGCCGACACAAAAACGCTGGGATTTGGATGACATCTACGATAGCAGCCACGGATTCTATCTGGTAGCTTTCGTGTACATCCGTAAGTAAGGGTACTCCCAGTCGCTTTCCTACTTCTTCGAGTACCTTTAGGGATTGATCGAACCCAATCCCCCGAAAAGAATTACCAGAAGTCCGGTTGGCCTTATCAAAGGAGGCCTTGAAAACATATTCAAATCCATGGGTTTGGGCATACGCTTTCACCTTGCTTCCGATTTCCAGGCAAATGTCCAGGCTTTCCACCGCACAGGGACCGGAAAACAATACCGGCTTAGTTCCCCCTAAAATCAGTTGATTCCGAATGGTCATGGTGTACGAACTTCTTTTCATAGCTAGGGCTTGGGTTAATGGCCTGAGTCAGGCTGGGAAATGGAGGAAATAATTTCGTGCAGTTTGCCCTGGGCAAACAGGATCAGGTCTGCCAATTCCCGAAAGGATCCCCTACCTCCGGGTTTCGAGGTGACATAATGGACCTGATCGCATATGTAATTCACGGCATCTGCCGGCGCGGCTGATAAGCCCACTTTTTGTAACAACTCCAGGTCGATCAGATCGTCACCTATGTAGGCCACCTCCGCAGTGGAAGTGTTGGTTTTTCTTAAAATTTCCGCTACCGTGCCCCACTTGTCCCTTACGCCATGCAAGTGAAAATCCACCTTCATTTGATCACAACGCTTCTTAGAAACGGCTACTTCCCTTCCGGAAAGGACACCGACTTTTATTCCGGTTTCCTGAAGGTAGCGAATAATTTGTCCGTCTTTTACTTGAAATTTTTTGTACTCCATACCCAGGTCATCTAAAAGAATTCCACCATCTGTAAGAACCCCGTCCAAATCGGTAAGAAGTAGTTTGATTTTCGTTGCCCGGTTCAGGGTATCTTTGCTTACATGCTGATAATAGTCCATCACCTTTTGTTTTTCCATTGGATGGAATAAAGGTCCAATCTTCGTTGTGCCAGATTCCTCACACTGCCTGCTTTGCGGAGTTTGGTCAATAAATCCAGGTCAACGTCCGCTACGATGGTGGTTTCCGTATTTAGTGATGCCTCCGCAATGATGGCATCGTGGGGGAAGGAGAAGTCAGAGGGCGAATAGATGGCCGCCTGCGAATGCTGAATATCCATATTTTCTACCCTTGGCAGGTTGCCAACCGAACCCGTAATGGCCACGTAACATTCGTTTTCGATGGCCCTCGATTTGGCACAAGTGCTTACTCTAAGGTAGGCATTTTTCGTATCCGTCCAAAAGGGAACAAACAGGATATCCATTTCCTTTTCGGCTAATATCCGGCTCAGCTCCGGAAATTCAATATCGTAGCAGATCAAAATGCCCACCTTTCCCGCATCGGTATCGAAGACTTTGATCCCGCTTCCACCCTGGAGACCCCAGTAGGACTGTTCATCCGGAGTGATGTGCAGCTTGTACTGTTTGTCCATGGTGCCATCTCTTCGGCAGAGGTAACTGACGTTGCGAAGTTTTTTGTTATCGTATTCCGGCATGCTGCCAGCAATGATATTGACATTGTAGGAAAGCGCCAGATCTCGCATGCGGTTGACAATCTCCTCCGTATAATCAGCCAGGTTTCGGATGGCTTCCGAAGCATCCATTTTATTAAATTCGGCTAGTAGTGGGGCATTAAAAAACTCCGGAAAGAGGCAGAAGTCAGATTTGTAATCGGAAACCGTATCTACGAAAAATTCTACCTGCTGCATGAGGTCGTCTACGTCATTAAACCGCCTCATTTTCCATTGTACCAGCCCCAGCCGGACGATGGTTTTTTTATTGCCAATAAGTTTTTCGTCCTTTTCATAATAGATATTTATCCATTCCAGAAGGGTGGCATAGGCCCTGGAGTCCGTATCTTCCGGGAGGTATTTGGTGATCACCTTACGGACGTGAAATTCGTTTGCCAGCTGAAAGGAAAGAACCGGATCAAAGATTTCCTTGTTTTTTACCAATTCAATGTATTTCCGGGGCGACATCTGGTCGGCATATTTGCTGTACCCCGGTATTCTGCCTCCTGCAATAATGGATCGGAGGTTAAGGTTTTCACAAAGTTCCTTACGGGCATCATAAAGTCTTCTGCCCAGACGAAGGCCACGGTACTCTTTGTCTACAAATACATCCGTGCCATACAAGGTGTCCCCGTCTTCATCATGGGTGTCAAATTTCCCGTAACCGGTAATCTGATCGTAGTTGTGATTATCGCCGTATTTGGAGTAATCCACGATAAGGCTTAACGCAACGGCGACGATCTTATCATTGTCTTCCAGGCAAATCTGACCCTCTGGAAAGGCATTCAACTGATTCTCGAACTCCTCCTTTGTCCAGGTCATTCCCTGAGTTTTATAGGCTGAGACCATGATTTTACGAATATCATCAAAATCGGAAAGTTTGATGTTTCGGAGTTTTAGTCGGTGTTCGAGTTCTTCTTTTTGCTTACTCATATCGTAAAATTAAGCACAAATTTACCTAAATTGACTGCCAAAGCTGTATTTACACCGCGAATTTATCCTTCTTTTTTAAACAAAAAGGCTAATTTACGCGGATAAAAATCCGGTAATGCTTTTTCCCGGATAAAGACTTTGAAAATGGGAAGAATTGGTCTGCCAACCATTACAGCAGGGAAGAGTTGATTAGCTAACGGATTAATTCCTTTATATATGGATGAGATAATAGAAGATATAGAAAATGGCGATTTTGGGTCCTTTTTGGAAAAGTTCAATGACTTTTTAAACCTAAAATTACTAATGCTCGGGGAGACCAAGCTGACCATAGGGTTATTTTTGGGACTGACCCTTTCCATCATTCTTTTGTTTGTTCTTTCCGAATTAGCCAGAAAATTTCTGGCTAATAAAATATTGGCGCGGTATAATCTAGACCTGGGGATCCGCCAGTCCATAGCTACCATTTTCAAATACCTGGTTATCATCTTTGGCCTGGTAACGATCCTTCAAAACAGCAATGTAGATCTGAGTGCATTGGGAATACTCGCAGGAGCCATTGGTGTAGGGATTGGCTTTGGACTGCAAAATATCACTAACAACTTTATCAGTGGCTTGATAATTCTCGTCGAAAGGCCCATCAAAGTAGGCGACCGGATAGAAGTAGATGATGTAAATGGCGATGTGATCAAAATTTCTGCCCGGTCCACCATGGTACTCACCAATGATAACATTTCCATCATTTTACCCAATAGCCGGTTTATCGACAATCCGGTGATTAACTGGTCTCATAACGACCGAAACATCAGATTCAACATACCAGTAGGGGTTTCTTACAAAGAAGACCCCAAGAAAATCAAGCGAATCCTGATGGAAATTGTGAGAAATAACACGGGCGTGCTAAAATATCCGGAGCCTGATGTACTCTTCGATCAATATAATGATAGCAGTATCGATTTTAACCTCAGAATTTGGACCTCGGAATACATTAATAAACCCAGGGTTCTGAAAAGCCAACTCTACTATGCCATTTTCGAAAAATTTCGGGAGGAACAAGTAGAAATCCCCTTTCCCCAGCGAGACCTGCATATCCGCTCCGGGCTTGAAAAATTTACACCTTCCTAATTTTTTTTATTATGCCCTTTTCATTTATCTTTAGGCCGTTAAATATCAACGGATTATTCGGGTTGGATTCGGGAGAAGTAGTTTTATGATATGATAAGAAC
>JAWLFL010000241.1:0-5907 GCA_041685605.1 Cyclobacterium sp.
AAAATAACTATGGTTTTAATTGGCTGTGGTAGCATGGGGCGTGCCAACCTGAACGAATTTTTGAAGTTCGACGATGTTCAGGTAGTGGCAATATGCGATGTTGACGACAAACAAGCAGATCAGGCAAAAAAAATGATCGACGAAAAATACGGCAACACCGATTGCCGGGTTTACAAAGATTACCGGGAAATTCTGGAAAAAGAGGATACCGATACCGCCATTCTTGCCCTCCCCGACCACTGGCATGCGCTGATTGGAGTTGCCACAGCAAACAAAAAAATAGATGTTTACGGGGAGAAACCCCTCGCCCGCTCCATCGTTGAAAGCAGGGCTATTGTGGATGCAGCTCAAAAAAACAACATCGTCTGGCAAATGGGAAGCTGGCAGCGTTCAGTAGAACATTTTCACCAGGCGGCCGAACTTGTGCGTAATGGCAGGATTGGAAAAGTGAACTTTGTTGAAGTTGGCTTGCCCGATGGTGGCCACTATATTGGAAACCCTCCTGCATTGGAAGTTCCTGAAGGAGTTGACTGGGATATGTGGCTGGGACCAGCACCCAAAGTTCCGTTCAGGGGAGTTATGCACGGAAACTGGCGATGGATAGAGGATTACTCTGGCGGGCAGCTTACCGACTGGGCCGGACATCATGTAGATATCGCTCACTGGGGGCTTGGATTCGATCATACCGGTCCTGTATCAATCAAAGGTGAAGGCCGACCGAACAATGACGGCATCTATAATGTGTTTGCTGAATACGATTTTAATTGCAAATATGCCAATGGACTGGAAATGCGGGTGGCCAATCAATCAAAGACAAGTCACGGAATGGGTACACTATGGAAAGGTACCGATGGCTGGATTCATGTTTACAGAGGAGGATTAAAAACCTCGGATGAAAACATTCTTGATGAGAAAATTGGTTCAAATGAAATATCACTTTACAAAAGCGATAACCATCGTCGTAATTTTATTGATTGCGTGAAATCACGAGAAAAAACCATTACACCTGTTGAGGTAGGACACCGTTCTATTAGTGTGGCCCTTCTTGGGGAGATAGCAATACTGACAGGACAAAAACTTCAATGGAACCCGGAAACCGAGCAATTTACCGACAATAATTTATACGCGACCCGGCTTCTGAAAAAGCCTTACCGGGGCTCCTGGAAATTATAAATCAGCTTATTTATGAATCAACTTGCTATAAAAGATGTTGTTATGCAAAAAATGAAATTATGGGCCATTCTTACCATTGTTGCAGTGGCACTATTATCCATTTCCTGTTCCAGACAAACAAACATGAATGCGTTAATTGTAACCGGCCAGAACAATCACAACTGGCAAAAGAGCAGCCTTTATCTTCAGGATATCATTGAAAAATCAGGTCTCTTTACCGCAGAAATAACTCAGACACCGGCACAAGGAGAAGATATGTCCGGATTCATCATCGATTTCAGTCCTTATGATGTGGTGGTACTCGATTACAACGGCGACGAATGGCCCGAAGTAACCAAAAACAATTTTGTGCAATACGTTGAAAACGGAGGTGGTGTTGTGGTGTATCACGCTTCCGACAATGCTTTCCCCGACTGGCCGGAGTACAATGAAATGATTGGCCTGGGGGGCTGGGGCGGACGCGACGAAAACTCCGGACCTTATGTGTATATCGAAGACGGGGAAGTTGTTCGTGACGACAGCCCCGGAGGAGGAGGTACACACGGAGCTCAGCGCGAATTTTTGGTGGAAGCCTTTCAACCAGACCATCCCATCATCAATGGATTACCTCAAAAATGGATGCATGCAAAAGATGAACTTTATGCTAACCTGAGGGGACCCGCGGAAAACATGGAAATTCTGGCCTTTGCCCATTCCCTGAAAACCGGAAAAAACGAACCCACGCTGATGACCATCACCTATGGAGAGGGCCGGATCTTCCACACGGTTCTGGGCCATGCCGGCGGAGGTAATTTCTTTCCGGCAATGGAGTGCGCCGGATTTGTTACAACCACTCAGCGTGGAGCAGAATGGGCCGCCACCGGAAAAGTAACCCGGGAGGTACCGGTCAATTTCCCCTCAGAAAACAGCAGCCTGCAATGGTCGTTTTTTGAAGATATCCATGCTGACCTCACACCCTTTGTTAATAAAATGAAGAAATATAAAACCGGGCAATCGAACGAAAGTTTCAATATTCTTAAAACGCTGATGAGGGAAAACCTTGACGACCCGGGAAAAATGAATGAATACCACTCAGTTATTATTGATCTACTGGAATCAAATAAAACCACTGATGATTGCAAAAATGTTTTATTGAAGGAGTTCTCGTGGATGGCCAATGATTCTTATCGTGAGGTTTATATAGAATTAAGCAAAGATGGAAATCTGGTTGACGAAGCGAAGTATGCTATAAATATGTTAAATTAAAAATCAAAATAATTGCAACAATGAATCAATTTTCTTTTCTTTTTATAGCCTTAATATTTTTGTTTTGCAGTTGTTCAAAAAATACCAAAAGTCTTGTCCCGGAATATAGTCTGTGGTACGACCAGCCTGCCGAAGAATGGAATGAAGCTTTACCTGTAGGGAATGGTCGTTTGGGAGCAATGGTCTTCGGCAAAACTGATACAGAGCGAATTCAGTTTAACGAAGAGAGTTTGTGGGCTGGAAGTAAGATAGATAACAATAATCCGCAATCATTGGAAAACCTGGGAAAGATTCAACAGTTGATTTTTGAGGAGGATTATATAAAAGCAGTAAAACTGGCTTCTGATTACATGGTAGGCACGCCCCGTGGAATTCGCTCTTATCAAACTTTTGGCGACTTGGTTCTGGATTATCATTGGGATGGTCAACCCCATAATTATAAAAGGGAACTTTATTTAAACGAAGGGATAGCAACCACTGTATTTGAAATGGGTACTGCCCGTATTCAGCAGGAAGTATTCGTCTCTGCCCCTCATGATCTTATTGTTGTTCGGGTTTCATCCAGTGAGCCATTTAATCTGGATGTGAGCCTGGTACGTGAAAGGGACGCAGTTGTTCAAACAATGCCAGATGGTAAAATACAATTAACCGGGCAAATCATAGACGAGGATGATCCCCAAAGAGGACCTGGTGGTGCTCATATGAAATTCTCTTCCATTGCCAGGCTTATAAACGAAGGGGGACAGCTTGAGAATACAGTAGAAGGAATCGCATGCAATGAAGTAAGCACGGTAACCATTTACCTTACCGCAGCTACTAACTATGATATAGATAAACTTAATTTTTCATCGGCGATTGATCCGTTTGCAGATTGTGAAGAAATACTGAAGAGAGTTGATGACTTGCCTTACTCAGAAATAAAAAAGGTACACATTGCAGACCATTCTAAGATATTTGACCGTGTTAGTTTAAGTTTTGGGGAAGATACATTATCGCATATACCTACTGACCAGCGATTGAATCGAATAAAAGAAGGGGCAATCGACAATGGATTGGTTGCCAACTATTTTCAATTCGGGAGATATTTGCTGATGGGTTCTTCTCGTGAGCCGGGTCGTCTGCCTGCTAACTTGCAGGGGGTATGGAACGAGCATTTTAATGCTCCGTGGAATTCAGATTTCCATACCAATATTAACTTGCAGATGAATTACTGGCCGGCAGAAGTTTGTAATCTTTCTGAAACCAGTTTAATCCTCGCGGGGTTTGTCGAAAAGCTTACCGTGCCCGGAGCAGTAACAGCCAGGAAAATGTATGGTGCGAATGGATGGACGATGCATCATTTGACCGATGTTTTTGGACGTACCGGAGTCGCTGACGGGGTATGGGGAATATCACCACTTGATGGGGCCTGGATGACTTTTCCAATTTATCGTCACTTTGATTTTACCAGGGATACAGCATATTTGAAAAGTATTTATCCTATACTGAAAGGTTCTGCAGAATTTGTCATGGACTTTATAATTGAATCACCGGAAGGCTATTTGGTTACCAATCCTTCTCATTCTCCTGAGAATGCTTTTTTTGTTCCCGGAACCAACAAAAAAGAGTTCTCTTCATTGACATATGCAGCTACTACTGATATCCAGATAATTCATAAATTATTTGATATGGTTACAACAGCAAGCAGCATAATGGATACAGATTATCTCTTCGCTGAAAAAATCACTGAAGTCAGGAAAAAATTGCCTCCGGTTCAAATTGGTGAAAACGGTACTATAATGGAGTGGATTCATGACTATGAAGAGGTCCAAGTCGGTCACCGGCATATATCACACCTGCTCGGACTTTATCCACTCGCACAGATTACACCGGAATCACCTCTTTTGTATGAAGCAGCCCATAAAACCATTCAGCGGAGGTTGTCGGGTGGTGGCGGACATACCGGTTGGAGCCGGGCCTGGATTGTTAACTTCTTTGCCCGGTTACAGGATGGTGAAAAAGCACATGAAAATCTTCATGCACTTTTGGCAAAATCAACTTTACCAAACCTTTTTGACACTCATCCTCCTTTTCAGATTGATGGGAATTTTGGGGGTACGGCTGGAATTGCGGAGATGCTTTTACAATCACACAATGAAACAATTCGCCTGTTACCGGCCCTGCCCAAAGCATGGAGCAATGGAAGTGTAACGGGCTTAAAAGCCAGGGGAGGTTTTGAATGCGATATTTTTTGGAATGATGGGAAGCTTGTGAAAGCAGTTATTCGTTCAGAAAAAGGAGGTCGGGCTGCAGTTGAATATGGCCCGGAGAAATTTACAATTGACCTTCAACCAGGAGCTCAGTATGTATATTCAAATAGTTAATTCAATTATACCTCGATATGGTTGAATTGCTTCGCGGTACGAACAGGGCGTATAAAATCCAGATTGGTGAACCGCCCGGTCAACTTCAGTTAAACCTGATATATGAAGAGGGTTTGTTTTGAAAAGAAAAATTAATTGCCCGAAAATCGGGTGTTTCTGAGAATAAAATAAAGTAATACCGACTTTAGCCGGATAATAGTGGAATTATTTACAAAAAGCAATTCATTTAAAATTCTAATAATATCAATAAAATGAGTTTTGATAAAAAATCATCCAGAAGGAAATTTCTGAAAAGTGCATTGGTAGCAGGAGCCGGGCTAACCGTTGTTCCGCGCCATGTTTTGGGAGGAAACGGATTTGTTCCTCCGTCCGATCAATTAACCAAAGGAATTATTGGAGTTGGCGGAATGGGCCGCGGACATATTCCTTATGAAGGTACCCGCGTGGTTGCCATTTGCGATGTGGATAAACTGCATCTTGAAAAAGCCCAAAGCCTGATTGATTATGATGTGAAAAAGATTCATGATTTCAGGGAATTGGTGAATTTACCTGAAGTGGATATTGTTCACATTGCCACACCGCCCCACTGGCACGGAATTATGTCGGTGGAGGCAGCCAAAGCAGGGAAAGATATTTGGTGTGAAAAACCGATGACCCGTACTATTGGCGAAGGCAAAAAAGTGGTGGAAGCTGTAAATGCCCATGGCCGGATGTTTCGCCTGAATACCTGGTTTCGTTTCAAAAATACCTTCTACGGATTGGGAACCGATGTGAAGCCGCTGAAAAAAGTGATTGACAGTGGAATTCTCGGATGGCCGCTGAAATTTACCGTGAGCGGGGTAACCGGCTACGACTGGAAATTTTACTGGAGTGGCGAACACAACCTGAAACCAATGGCCGTGCCGGAAAACCTCGACTACGATATGTGGCTCGGGCCGGCCCCTTATAAACCCTACAACCCGGAACGCGTTCACTCCAAATTCCGAGGTTATTGGGATTACGACGGCGGTGGTTTAGGAGATATGGGGCAGCACTACCTCGACCCGGTTCAGTATATGCTCGGGAAAGATGATACCAGTCCGGTGAGTGTGGAAGTGGATGCGCCGCAGCAACATTATGATGCAGT
>JAWLFL010000242.1:0-5900 GCA_041685605.1 Cyclobacterium sp.
GATCTGGGATGGAAGTAAAGAACAGTTCCGGATCGTTCAATTTGTTCAGGTCGGAGTCTTTTTCAAGGTCAAGGTATACAAGAGGCATGTTGTACGCAACTGATTTTGCAAAGGTAGATTTACCTACTTGCCTTGGTCCAATAAGTCCAGTGACGGGGAAATGTCTCAGGGAAAACAAAAATTCTGAATATATGGCTCTCTTTAACATCCCTGCAAATTTAAAAATAAATCTTAAATTTGCAGGGATAAATATAATTTACAACAACTTTTTAAGGGGCCTATCAAACCATGTTCACTACCCGGGCATGGCGTCTTTCAATGTCAGCGATTCAAAGGCTTCTCGAACTACCTCCTTGTATCGCTCAAAAAATTTGCAACTGGTAAAGCTGGTTAAAATTATCCGACCCTCTTTTTCAAAGAGGGTATGCTCATTCGTGCTAAGGTGCACTTCACCCTTCGGATCCACAGATCGGCGTTTGTAGGTAATGGTGTAGCCCCTTATACCATTCGCCAGTTCCTCAATAGAGAGCTCGTCCAGTTGGTCGTTTGATCGATACTCCTCTGCACGTGAAGACAAATATTCGTCAACGTCAAATGGTTCTTCTTTGGGAATCCCGACGGTAAGTTGCATCGATGCGCCGCAAACGGATGTATCAGCCGGGTTTTCTCTGACAAAAGCTGCCCCGGTGAGGTACAAACCGTCTCGCTCTCCAACCGATTTCTTTTCTTCCAATGTCCAGCTGGGTGGATAGTTCCATCCTGCCGGCGGTTCTATCCGGAAATAATCATTCTCCGCGATGATTTTCTTGTCGGGATGAGGGATTGGATCTTGTTCTTTGCTGTTTTTCCCGTTCCCGGCGGACGACTCTTTCTTACTATCGGTGATACCGCCTTCATTTAAATCGTATTCGTAAAGCACATCCTCCTTAAAAAAAGAAATCCCATACAATTTTTTGAATTCCTCAGCGTACGTAAAGGTAGTGATGGGCTGGTCCAGCCTAAAGCGGTCCAGTAAATTTCCCTCCCAATCCCAGACTTCCAGGTGGGGTCGGAAGGTTTGAGAATTCTCTTCCACTTCCTTTTTGGGCATTCCGATATATAGCACATAAATGCGTTCACTGCTGGCAAAGGGATCCGCCCGGTAAATCCACATTTCCTCATCTGATGCGCTGTTGGAGGAGCTCTTCACCTCTATTTGCTGAAGGAGTTCCCCATCTCCGCCATACAGTCTGATTTGATTGTGATACAAGTAAAATGCCGCCAACCTCCCATCTTTGGGGTTGGCCACCGTACTTTTCATATAATCGTGAGCCAGGTTTCCCTGATCCCTATTTTCCCCTGCGGCTGGCTCGGGGTAGTCACCGAATCGGACCAATTCCTCATTTCGTCCCAGGTGGACCAAGCGGTGCTCCGGTGCTCCCGGTTTTGCCTCCCCGATATCGGCCACATATACGGAGTCATTGATCAGGTGCAGCCCGTTAATCGGCCCGCCGGTATCGGAAATCAATGCATGTTGCTCCTCCCGGCTTGCTTTTTCCGCATGCAGTTTTATTTTGATCAGCTGTGTACCCGAAAGCACCACGAGCTGCTCCCCATGGATTTTCAAGGAATTTCCATTCACAAACTGGAATTCATCGGGGCCCTCACCGATGTCGCCAAACGTGTATAAGAAGGAAAAATCGGGCAGGGTATAGACTTTGAATAGATTTTCTTTCCCCTGGTCTAAGACCACGGCTTTGTCAGCAGACGCGACGATTTTATACGGCATTAGGGCCGCGTTGGCCAGGCTTACTTCGCTGGATTTCAGGGTTCCTGATTCCGGAATTTCACTAATTATTTTTTTGCCTTCCTCCTGGGACTGACAGGAATAAAGAGCAAGGATAAAAATTGAGGTAATGAGCCGGATATTCAACATGTGACAAGAATAAGCGGTGCGGGCTATAAAGTCAACTATATGGGACGGAATGGGCATTATCTGTGACGGAAACAGCATCTTTCGCATCGGTATTCGCAAGGAATCCCCATGTACCTCCGCGCGGCTTCTTCGCCGGCAGAAATTCGTAGCGGTTAGGGATGCCGGTTGACCAGGCGAATGGTGTCGGAAAGCGGGGAGGTGCCGGGAACCCATTTTTTGGAGCGAATTCCTGCATCGGCCTGGTTTTTAGGTATCACCTCTCCTTGCTCCGTGACGTAAACCGGCTCGTTGGTATAGAACCATTTGATGCCTCTCTCGGTATGTTCAACGATCACCCCGCGTACCGCCTTGTCCATCCCCATTTCCAAGGTCCGGTGGTACAGCTCGCTCCGGTAGCGGTTAAAGGGATCGGTATTTATCGGACTGCTACCAGACAGGATGATGGCGTTTTTGTCATCCAGAAGCAAGGTCTGCCCGGGACTATCTACTGAGAGCCCATTTGCCTCAATCACCTTTTTCCCGGTATCGTAATAAAAGGGATAGTCCATGTTCCGTTCGGTAAACCAATACTGCTTGAACCGCTCTTTATCGTCTGTGTCCTGCACCAGAAAAATATAACCGATGGAATCCCTGTCCATACTGCCCATTAAGGCATTCCAAACCTCCAGTTCCCGGTCAATTGAGGAGCCTTTCGGGTCTAATACCGTCACCAATTTTAGGGGTTTTGCCAGGGGGTTGATTTCGGTAGTGCCACTAACCTTTTGTGCATTTCCTGGTAGGTGGAATTGTTTGGACTCGGTGGCTTCCTGGGCATACGCGAAATGGGATAGCCCAAAGACTACTACAAGGAAATAAAATCGTATCATTTATGGTTCATTTAATGGATAGGCGATTAAACCGGGTTCTTTCTCAAAAGAAGCAGCATACAGTACTTTGGCTTGATCATCTACTGCGATGGAGCGGACAGGCTGATCCAGCAGGTATCTTTTTACAGGCTTTCCTTCCCAATCCAACACAAATACCTCATGGGAAAGACCTGATTGGATGATGGTTTCCCGGGAACTTTTATCGATTGTTTTTCCACTGTACAGGAAGTAAATATGGTCTTCCGTCACGGCCACGGACATGTATTCAAAGGTAGAGCCTTCCTTATCCACGACCGCCATGCCTACTGGGCTATGTTGTACATCCAAGGGGGTATCTCCCCATGCATAGGTAGTCAGGGCAATCGTATCCGGTAAAACCCTGAGAATGCCAAATTCCGGGACCCTTGACATCCCGTATACGGCCAAATTCTTGGTGGGGTGGTTCATAAAAAACGACTGGTTGGCCATCGCCATGGCGGGCCCTCCCGGGTACTCACCCACTTCGATAAAGTCCCCGTTTTCAATATCGTAGGCACAAAATCGTTTGTGGTGCATGCTGCCTACGATGTATCCATCCACATGGACGGTACTTCCCATAAAGCGCTTTTCCTGTTGATCGATGGTAAACCTCGCTGCGGGCTCATACAGGCCGCTTTTCAAGTCATCGATGTCGTGGATGTAATAGTGCACCTGATCTGTCAGGTAGAGCCGATTTTCTTTCCGGTCCACCGAAAAATAAAAAGCATCGCTTAGCAATTGGTTGGGCCCCTCTCCCTTTTTTCCAAACGGCCTGACCGACATGTTACTCAAATCAATTAGTTTGTAGGTATACTCCCGATCCGGAAACTCATTGACCAGTATCAGGCTGTCAAAAAAAGTCATGTTGAACAGGTAGCTCAGCGGCTTTTCTCCTTCGGTCAAAGCTACCGTTTCGCCCCTTAACGCTACTACTTCCGTTTTCGAAAAGTACTCCCTGAAGTTTGCACCAAGTGGGGGTTCCGAGCATTCGGTAAACAGGGCGATGCTAAGAATAAGGGAGGGCAAACCTGCGTGGATTTTGCGAAGGATCCAATTCGGAATTCGGCTAACTCGGAGCATGATTCAGGGGTAGGGTAAGCGGCAGTTGCTGAGCCAAATAGGTTCTTAGGCAATGTATAACTAAATTGTTATAAATCAAATGTCATGGGTGGAAAGGGGCTTTTCCTGCCGTAGGATTTTGTTTCGTTCGTTGAGAAGGAGATACTAGGCCAAACCCAAAAGTTGGAAGATATAGGAGTCAATACGGTGAGGGATTAGGCATTTTTGGATTCACGTAGCTGATTTTCCTGCTTATCAAGGTGCGAATTTTCCATTTTTCTCGAAGTGATGGCAGGGGCCTTTACCTTCGGGAAACAAAGGCCCCTGCCAGGAGCTATCCTTTTTCCACAAGCTGGGATCCGGTAAAAATACAAAGGCGACGCATAAATGATTATCGTTTTCGTTGACGGATAAGGAGTGGCCATTGCAAATGGCCTTTTTGGTACGTATTTTCTGTTTACAATTTCGAAAATAGTTGGGCGAAGTTACAAACTTCGCCCAGCTTAGGGATTAGGCATTTTTGGATTCACGTAGCTGATTTTCCACCGCATCAGGGTGCGAATTTCCCATTTTGTCCCGATTAATGGGAATAGTCTTTACCTCCGGTAAACAAAGGCCCCTGCCAGGCGCTATCCTTTTTCCACATGCTACGATCCGGCAAAAATACAAAGGCGACGCATAAATGATTATCGTTTTTGTTTACAATTTCGATACTAGCTGGGTGAAGATACCAACTTCGCCTGACCGGGGGGAACCGGGCCGGCGCAACGATTTTTGGCGCTATCCCTGGTAATACACGTTTATAAACGTTTATACACGTGTAAAAACACGAAAACTATTTTTGCATTCCGTATTTTCGATAGACAAGGCGCTGAATCAACTGGGGGCTGCGATTCGTACCGTATCCGCCTTTTTTTGAAACGGGGATGAACCAAGCAATGGACGGTCGTGCATGTAGTTGCGTGTTTGCGGCCGCCGAATCGGTGCCCATCTTTGGGAGGAATCGGTAGGAGGCATACCCCGGCAGGTACCTTCCGAGGCAACGTCCGGGAAAGACGGAGGGAACAGGTACCCTGATAGGCGCCTGTTCGCGAATTCCACGTGTATTGTTCCGTATCGGCCGAATGGCTAGGACGCATGGTACTGAAAAAGCTAGTTGGGATTTCTCCAAATTTTCCTATATTTAAGGGAGTTAAATCCGCCGCCCAAAAGGGAAGTAACCGCAAGGGCTGCGGTTAGCTAGTAGTTGCCAACAATGCAAAAAGAAACTCAGTGCAAAACAAAATATAGAAATTAAACTATGAAAAAAATCGTTTACAAAGCATCTCTGATTTTAAATGGAGTATTTATAATTCTATTTATTCTGTTAGGATTAAAATTTAAAGAGAAAATCATTCAGAAATTAATTGATAAAAAAGAAAAGGCGACTATTGTTCAATTTGGTGATTCAATTATAAAAGGTGGCAAATGGAATGATTTATTAGACAGAAAAGATATCAAAAATAGCGGTTTCGGAGGCTTTACAACTTCTCACCTAAGGTGGTTGATTCAGAAAAATGTTATTGAATTTGACCCAGAGATTTGTTTTATAGAGGGTGGAATAAATGACATTGGTGTTGGGATTCCTCTTGAAAGAATTAAGATTAATTATAAGAGTCTGATTGATACATTAATTTCAAATGACATTATACCAATCGTACAATCGACTTTATATCAGGTAGACAATCCAGACAGTAAGATTATGGTTGATAGCTTGAATAATTTTCTTATAGATTACTGTAATCAAAAATCGATTAGATATTTAGACATAAATTCTAAACTTTCAACTGACACTGGACTAAAGCCTGAATATTCAACTGATGGAACTCATATTAACGGAAATGCTTACCTGATATGGGCAAATGAGATAAAAGAAGCTTTGAAGAGACAATAAAGCACAGTTGGCAACAAAGGCTATAGCTAATGCTGGCTTGAAAGTAAAAAATGATATTTTGTACTTTCAATAATCACCCTGCTGGCGAGGACGGAAACGTTCCTAAAAG